>DATEGF010000351.1:0-22211 GCA_035280245.1 Allostellaceae bacterium | reverse complement strand
CGGACCGGTGCCGCCGGGGCGGGAGCGGGGGCTGGCGCGGGCGGCGGCGTGCTCGGGGTGGCCGACGCGGATTGGACGGGCTGCGGCCTCGGGGACGTGCCTTTCCGGTTCTTGGTTGCTCTGGGCGAGGCCATCGCGCCGGTGTCGGCGACGCGCCGCGTTTTCGACTTCGTGGTCCGAGGTGCCTTGCCCAGTGGGATCGCCGTCCTCAGGGGTGACGCGCTCGCCGCAGACTCGGCTGTCGCGGGTGCCGCCGCCAGAGCGGTCCCTTCCGCTTGATCCGGGGTCGGCGACTTCCGCTTGGAAACGGTCGCGCTCGGGTGGGCCCGCGGAGGATGCAGGGTGAAGGGGCGCAGGCCCGATGGGCTTACACCCTGAACGTTCGGGGGCGGGCCCAGGGAGTCGATGACGTTCTCGTTCACGATGACATCGGGTCCGGTCCGGCCACTCATCACCGTGGTCTGCGCCGCCGCCGACAAGGCTGGCAGCGCCAGCAGTGCGCCAGACAGGATCGCCACGCAACAAGCCACGTCGCGCCGCGAGGCCGATGCCGAAAACCTACCCATGACCCAACCCCAATTTTCCCAGACGGGCGACCGCGCCCGTGCACCCACACCGGCGGCAAAATACCGCGCCCGTGGCCATGCCGCTACTGCGAGATTTCGCCCCGAAACTCAGGGGGTTGCGGGCGCCTTGAGGGCGTCCTTGAGGAGCGCCGCCAGCGGTAGGTGCAGGTGGTCGTTGGCTGCCACCACGTCGCCCGAGGCCATGACGTCGTGCTTGCCGTCCCGGAGGCCACTGATATACCCGCCGGCCTCGCGGATGAGCACGACGCCCGCCGCCAAGTCCCAGGGCTGGAGGCCGAACTCCCAGAACCCGTCGACCCGGCCCGCCGCGACATAGGCGAGGTCGAGGGCGGCGGCGCCGAAGCGGCGCACGCCGACGGTGGAGCCCATCACCGCGGCCAAGGTGCGCAGATAGAGCGCGCGGTCGATATTGCCGCGGATAGTCGGAATGCCCGTCGCGATCACGCTCTCATTGAGCTGGCGCCGCGCCGAGACCCGAAGGCGCCGGTCGTTGACGTAGGCGCCCTGGCCCTTCTCGGCCCAGAACATCTCGTCGCGGATCGGCTCGTAGATGACGCCGGCGACCAGCTCGCCGTCGCGCTCGAGCCCGATCGAGATACAGAACTGAGGAATCCCATGCAGGAAATTCGTGGTGCCGTCGAGCGGGTCGATGATCCAGCGGTGCCGCGCGTCCGTGCCGGCCGTTGTCCCGCTCTCCTCCATGAGGAAGCCGTAGCCGGGCCGGGCGCGCGAGAGCTCGGTCTTGAGCACCTTCTCGGCCTTGAGGTCGGCTTGGGTGACGAAATCGCCGGGTCCCTTCACGGAGACCTGCAGCTGCTCGACCTCGCCGAAGTCGCGGATCATGCCGCGCGCGGCCTTGAGGGCCGCGGCGGTCATCACGTTGATGAGGGCGGAGCGAACGGCCATGGCAGCTCCAGACGCCGCTCAGTCCTTGGCGCGCTCGACGTAGGATGCGTCGCTGGTGTTCACCACGATGCGCGTGCCGGCCTCGATGTGCGGGGGGATCATGACGCGCCGGCCGTTGTCGAGCTTGCCGGGCTTGTAGGAGGAGGATGCGGTCTGGCCGCGCACCACCGCGTCGGCCTCGACGACGGTCATCGTGACGCTCTGCGGCAGGGTCACCGACATCGGCGTCCCCTCGTAGAGCTGGATCGTCACCATCATGTTTTCCTTGAGGAAGTCCGCGGGGTCGCCGATCAGCGAGCGGTCCACCATGATCTGCTCGTAGGATTCGGTGTCCATGAAGGTCACGTGATCACCCTCGATGAACAGGAACTGCATCTCCTTCTCGTCGAGCTGCACGCGCTCCACGGTCTCCTGGGTGCGGTAGCGCTCGTTGGTCTTGGTGCCGCTCTTGAGGTCGCGCATCTCGACCTGGGCGAAGGCGCCACCCTTCCCCGGCTGGATCAGCTCGCGCTTGAGCACGACCCAGAGCTTGCCCGAATGCTCGAGGACGTTGCCGGGCTTGATGTCGATAGCGTTGATCTTCATGGATTCGCTCTTGAGATATCGGGATTCCGCCGGGCGAGCCAAAAACTGCGCCTCGGCCGCCGCGCGGGCGCAGCTTCCTACCAGCTTGGCCTCGCGGAGGGAAGAGGGGCTTGGCAGGGTTAAGCCCGTCAGCGCAGTGTCATCGCGGCGCCGGTAGGGTCGCGGGCGCCGTCGTTTTGCCGGGGGAACTTCCGCATGATCCGCTTTCGCTCCGCTGCCCTCGCCGCGAGCGCGCTCGCGGTTGCCGCCGTGGGCGGCACGGCAAGCGCCGAAGCGCCGGTCGCGAAAACGCCGATCCGGCACCTGATCGTGGTGATCGGCGAGAACATGACCTTCGACAACCTCTACGGCACCTATGAGCCACCGCCGGGACAGTCGGTCTCGAACCTGCTCTCGAAAGGCATCGTGGAGGCGGACGGCTCGCCGGGGCGGAATTTCTCGCTGGCGGCGCAACGCCTGGCCTCGGTGCGCGAGCGCTATCTGGTGACGCCGCCGAAGTCCGGTGCCTACAAGCACCTGCCACAGCCCGGCACGACCTACGCGCTCAACCAGCCGAAGTTCCAGGCGGACAAGCGCTTCCCGGCGACGCTCCCGAACGGACCATTCCCGATCACGCGCTATGCGGACTGGTCCGCGGCCGTGGGCGATCCCGTCCACCGTTTCTTCCAGATGTGGCAGCAAGTCGACGGCGGTCGGAAGGATCTCTTTGTCTGGGTCGCGCAGACCTCGGGTGAGGGCTCGCAGCATCGCGACGATCCACGCTCGGGCACCAACCAGGGTGCCGTCGCCTTGGGCTTCTACAATATGGCCAAGGGCGATGCGGGCTATTTCCGCGAGCTCGCGCGCAGCTACGCGCTCGCCGACAATTACCATCAGCCCATCATGGGCGGCACCGGCGCCAACTACATCGCGCTCAGCACCGGCGACGTGGCGCCCTATCTGATCGAGGGCAAGCTCGCGGCGCCGCCGGTCAATCAGATCGAGAACCCCGATCCGCGTCCGGGCACGAACAACTGGTACACGCAGTCCGGCTACAAGTCCGGCTCCTATGTCGCCTGCGCCGACGCGAGCCACCCTGGCGTCAAGGCAATCCGCGATTATCTGGACTCGCTTCCGTACAAGACGTTCCGCGACGGCAATTGCGAGCCCGGGGCCTATTACCTCGTCAACAACTACGGCACCGGATTCAACTATGCCGGCGAGCGCAAGCCGCTCGGTCCTGACCAGTACACGCTGCCGCCGCAGGTGGCGCCGACCATCGGCGAGGCGCTCGCCGCGAAGGGCGTGAGCTGGAAATGGTACCAGGGCGGACGCACGGCGGATGGGATCGCGAAGGACCTCTACTGCGACATCTGCGACCCCTTCACGCACTCGACGGCGATCATGACCGGGCCGCTCAAGCGGAACCTCGTGAGCCTCGCCGAGCTCGACCGCGATCTCGCCTCACCCAAGACCATGCCGGCGGTCGCCTTCATCACGCCGCCCAATCCCGAGTCCGGCCATCCCGCTTATTCCGATGCGGCGCGCTACGAGGCCTTCATCAAGGACCTTGTCGCCAAGGTGCAGTCGCATCCCGACATCTGGAACGACACCGCGATCCTCGTCACCACCGACGAGGGCGGTGGCTACTATGATTCCGGCACCATCCAGATCCTCGATTTCTTCGGCGACGGCACGCGGATTCCGTTCCTCGCGATCTCGCGCTTCGCGAAGCCGGGCTTCGTCGATCACACCTATTACGATCACGCCTCCATCCTGAAGTTCATCGAGATGAACTGGAGCCTGGCGCCGCTCTCGCCCAGGAGCCGCGACAACCTCCCGAACCCCGTGATGTCCCGCGCCGATCCCTACGTGCCGCAGAACCGTCCTGCGATCGGGGATCTCACGAACCTGTTCCAGTTCTGAGGATCGACGATGATTGCGACGATGCATGGGGTGGCGGCGATCACGGGAGGGATCCTGCTCCTTATCGCGCTTGCCGCCTTTTTCCGCTCTTTCTGGCGCAGGCTGCCGAAACGGGAGCGGGATGAATACTCTCCGGACGGAATGCCCGGTGGCCCAGGCTCGGATGGATATGGATCGAGCGGCCACGCGGATGGAGGCGGCGGACATGCCGGCCATTAGAATAGGTCCCGGTTGGATGGAGGCACTGCGTCCTTCGACGCGCTCGCAATGCTCGCTTGCTCAGGATGAGGCTTTTCTTTCTGCCAAATTAATTGCCCCTCATCCTGAGCAAGGGCCGATAGGCCCGCGTCGAAGGACGCACTCTGCTCGTGCAATCGGGGATAGCTCTAGCGGAAGGGCGCTGCTGCAATGACCAGTTCCCACGACGGCTGGTGGCAGCCCGATCGCTTTGCCAGGAAGCGCGAATACCTCGCCGCGCGCGGACGCGTCTTGGCGGCGACGCGGGCGTTCTTCGCGGCACGGGATTTCGCGGAGGTTGAGACGCCGGCGCTGCAGGTCTGCCCCGGCATGGAGCCGCATTTGATGGCGTTCGAGACCAACCTCGACGAGCCCGGGGAGGGCCGGCGCACGCGCTACCTCCACACCTCGCCGGAGCTCGCGATGAAGAAGTTGCTGGTCGCCGGCGTGCCGCGGCTGTTTCAGCTCGCGCGTGTGTTCCGCAACGGCGAGCGCGGCGCCACGCATCATCCTGAGTTCACCATGCTCGAATGGTATCGCGCCGAAGCCTCCTACCGCGATCTCATGGACGATTGCGAGGCGTTGCTCCGCGATGCGCACAAGGCCGCCGGCGGCGCGGCTTTCTCTTGGCGAGGCCGGACCGCCGATCCGACGGCGGCATGGCAGCGCCTCACCGTCGCCGAAGCCTTCGAGCGCTGGTCCGGCATCGACCTGCTCGCGACCGCGCCCGATCCCGAGCGACCGAGCCTCGAGCGTCTCACCGACGCGGCGCGGTCCCTTGGGATCGCGCCGCATACGGGCGACGATTGGGAGGACCTGTTCTTTCGCATCTTTCTGGAGCGGATCGAGCCCGAGCTCGGCGTGGGCGCGCCCACCATTCTCATGGATTACCCGATCTCGATGGCGGCCCTGGCGCGAGCGAAGCCAGACGATCCCCGCCTCGCCGAGCGGTTCGAGGTCTATGTCTGCGGCCTCGAGCTCGCCAATGCCTTTGGCGAGCTCACCGATGCCGCGGCACAGCGCCGGCGCTTCCAGCAGGATCAGGCGCGAAAACAGGCGCGCTACGGCTTTGCCTACCCGATCGACGAGGATTTCCTGGCGGCGCTCGCCCACGGCATGCCGCCCGCGGCAGGCATCGCGCTCGGCTTCGATCGGTTGGTGATGCTGGCGACCGGTGCGCCCAGTATCGAGGACGTGCTCTGGGCGCCCGTCGCATAGCTCCCCCGACTTAGAGGGCCGATTAAGGATATTACAACGTGTTTGGCCTCTCTTTGTGGCGCAGGATGGGACCTTATCCCGCGGTGCGGGACCTGGACCCTCGGGTTGCCGCAAGGATCGAGCCCTCCCCGTGAGCAGTCTGCCGCCATCGCCGACCTCGGTTCCCACGGTCGAGCCGCCGAAGCCGGCGACCGTGCTGGTGATCGACGACGATCCCATGGTGCTGCAGGCGCTGGTGATCCTGCTGGAGGATCACGGCTTCGGCGTGCTGGTCGCGACCGATGGCGTGCAGGGGCATGACCTCTACCGCCAGCATCGGCCCGATATCGTGGTGACCGACATCATCATGCCCGAGAAGGAAGGCGTCGAGCTGACGCGGGAGCTGCGCCGCGAATTCCCGGAGGCGAAGATCGTCGCCATGTCCGGCGGCGGCCGCATGGGCACCTCCGACTATGTCGCGATCGCCAAAGGGCTCGGCGCCGATGCGGGTCTCTACAAGCCCTTCGACGACGACGAGTTCATCGCGACGCTCCGGAGCCTGCTACGGCCCGCGTCGCCGTCGGCTCAAAACTCAGCCGCTTAGCTCAGACGATCCTACTTTACGTCGTGCCGGTCCGGCCGCGCGCCTTGCTTGACAGGCGGCGATGCCCGGCTTTAGGTTTTCAAAATCCGGACCTATGTTCCGGATTTCGGAAGGAGTACGCCGTGCGCGATCCCCGGTTCGATATCCTGTTCGAGCCGGTGCGCATCGGCCCGGTCCTCGCCAAGAACCGCTTCTATCAGCCGCCCCATTGCAACGGCATGGGAAGCTGGCGGCCGCAGGCCCATGCGGCGATGCGCGGCGCCAAGGCCGAGGGCGGTTGGGCGGTGGTCAATTCCGAGCACTGCTCGATCCATCCGACCTCGGACGTGGTGCCAGAGGTGCTGCACGCGCTCTGGGACGACGCCGACATCCCGAATCTCGCGCTCATGTGCGAGGCCGTCCACGCCCACGGCGCGCTCGCGGGCGTGCAGCTCGCTTATGCCGCTTACTACAATTCCAACCGCTACAGCCGCGAGGTGCCGATGGGGCCGGTGGCGCGACCGGTCGACAGCTATTACCCCGTCCAGGTCCGACAGATGGACAAGACGGACATCCGCAATCTCCGGCGCTGGTGGGGCGATGCGGCGCGGCGCGCGCGCAAGGCGGGCTTCGACATCATCAATGTCGATGCGAATTTCTCCACCATCGCCTTCCAGTTCCTCTCGCCGCGCAACACACGGACCGACGAATACGGCGGTTCGCTCGCGAACCGCGTCCGCTTGCTGCGCGAGCTCATCGAGGTGACACAGGAGGCGGTGCAGGGCACCTGCGGCGTCAGCGTGCGCGTGATCATCGACGAGGTGTGCGGGCCCCTCGGCCTCCAAGCCCATGAGGACGGCATCGCTGCGATCGCGCTCCTCGCGGACTTGCCGGACCTCTGGGACATCGTGGTCGGGACATGGGCGGACGATTCACCGACCAGCCGCTTCGCGCCCGAGAACGCCCACGAGCCCTTCCTCAAGGGCATCAAGTCCGTGACGAAGAAGCCGGTGGTGGGCGTGGGCCGCTTCACTTCGCCCGACACCATGGCCTCGCTGATCCGGCGCGGCGTCCTCGACATGATCGGCGCGACGCGCCCCTCGATCGCCGATCCGTTCCTGCCCCGGAAGATCGAGGAAGGGCGCGAGGACGACATCCGCGAATGCATCGGCTGCAATATCTGCGCATCGAGCCACTTCCAGATGACCAACCTGCGCTGCACGCAGAATCCCACCATGGGCGAGGAATGGCGCAAGGGCTGGCATCCCGAGCGGATCCAGCCTAAGGCGTCGGACGCGACGGTGCTGGTGGTGGGCGCGGGGCCGGCGGGTCTCGAATGCGCGCGAGCGCTGGGTCAGCGGGGCTATCGCGTGACGCTCGCGGAGCGCGGGCGGCAGGCGGGCGGCCGCGTGACGCGCGAGGCGAGCCTGCCGGGGCTGCGCGAGTGGCTGCGCGTGCGCGATTGGCGCTTGGGTCAGCTCCGCAAGCTGCCGACCGTCGAGCTCTATCTGGAGAGCGACATGGCGCCCGAGGCCGTGCTCGAGCTAGGCGCGCGCCACATCGTGCTCGCGACCGGCGCCCGCTGGCGTTCCGACGGCGTTGGCCGTGCCACTCATCTGCCGATACCGATCGACGCGAGCCTCCCGGTATTCACACCCGACGACGTCATGGACGGCCGAAAGATCAGCGGCCCGGTCCTGGTCTTCGATGACGATCACTATTACATGGGGAGCCTGGTGGCGGAGACGCTGGCGCGCGGCGGCGCCGCGGTGACCCTCGTCACGCCCGCGCCGGAGGTTGCTGCCTTCACCGAGACGACGCTCGAGCTGCGCCGCATCGCGCAACGCCTCGACGAGCTCAATGTCCGGGCGGTCACGCATCACGTGCTGGCCGGTGGCGGTGCCGGCGAGGCGCGCGTCCAGCATGTTCACACCGGCCGAACCAGCGGCATCGCGGCGGCCGCCATCGTGATGGTCACCGCTCGCCTGCCGGAGGAGGGACTCTACCGCGCCCTCGAGGCGATGCCCGACCGTCTCGCCGGTGCCGGCATCCAGTCGATCACCCGGATCGGCGATTGCCTGGCGCCTGGCGCGATCTTCCACGCCGTCTATGCCGGCCATCGCTACGCGCGGGAATTCGACGCGCCGCCGGCCGAGATCGCGTTCCGGCGGGAGCGGGTGGTGCTTTGAGCGGAAGGGCCGAGAGCGGCGGGCCGCTCGAGCGTTATATGCGCATCCTCGAGATCGCCGCAGGTTTCTCCGGCGGTATCGCGCTCTCCGCGCTCGCCGAGGTTCTGGAGCTTCCCAAGACCACGGTCCATCGCCTCGCGCACAATCTCGTCGATACCGGCATGCTCGCGCTCGATGCGGCCGGGCGCTATCGGCTGGGCGAGCGCTTTGCCCGGCTCGCTCACGCGGGAGCGCCGGACGAGCGGATCGGCTCGGCGAGCCACACCTTCCTCAAGGATCTCGCGGAGGAGATCGGCCAGGCCTGCTTCATCGCGAAGCTCACGGACAACAAGATCCGCTCGGTCGCCATGGTGGCGCCGGACGATCTCATGCGCGGTTACGTGATGCCGGGCCGCGAGCTCTGGCCGCACACGGCGGCGTCGGCGAAGGCGATCCTCGCCTACCGGAGCGGTGCCGTGCTCAAGGCGGTGCTGCCGTCGCCGCTGCCACGCCTGACCGACCGCACGAAGACGCGGCTCCGTGATCTTCATGGGGAGCTCGAGTCTGTCCGCGCCGAAGGCGTGGCGCTCTGCATCGGCGAGGACGTCGAGGGGTTCGCCGGCGTCGCATGCCCGATTCTGCGTCCGGGATTCGATGTGCTCTACAGCGTCGCGATCACGGGTACGATCGAGGCCTTGATAAACCGCGACCGCGCGCGGAGCCAATTCGAGAAGCCGCTGCGGGAGTGCGCGGCGCGGATTGCGCGGGTTTTCGAAGGTATCCCCACACTTGCATCGACACCGTGCGTCCTTCGACGCGGGCCTGTGGGCCCTTGCTCAGGATGAGGGGCATTCGATGTGGCTGAAAGAAAGGCCTCATCCTGAGCAAGCGAGCGTTGCGAGCGCGTCGAAGGACGCAGCGAATCCATCCGGAACGCCTCAGTCTAAGTCCACGTCAACTCCGCAGGATCGATCGGGGGCTTGCGGAGCCGCTTGCCGGTGGCGGCGAAGATCGGGTTGCGGAGTGCCGGCATCACCGGCGGGAGCGACTCACCCTCCGAGCGGTGTCAAAGGTGCCAGCAGCGCGTCGACCATGGCGCGCGGGCCGTAACGGGTCGGCCAGATCACAGCGGCTTGGTGGGCGAGTGCCGCGTAGCGGTCGAAATCGTCGAGCAGCTTGACGGTGGCGTCGACGATGGCGTCAGGCTCTTGGCGATCGAAGACGGTTCCGGCCTCGCCGAACTCGTCGATCAGCATTTCGATTCCCGTTCCGGCGGGCCCGACGACCGGGATGCCGTTGGCGATCGCCTCGACGGCGACCCCGGAGAAGCCTCCTTGGTAGGATTGTCGCGCGTAGGGGCACAAAACGAGATCCGAGCGCTCGAGCAGCGACGACCACAGGTCCTTGCCGGCCGGCTCCTCGCTCAGCTCCACACGGCCGTCCCTCGCCGCCATCTCCCGCAGCAACTGTTGCGCTTCGACGAGGCCGGTCGCGTCCTCTGTCGCCGCTGCAGCCGGATCGGAGTTATGGATCAAAAATCGCAGCTCGGGGCGCATGGCCAGCAACCGACGAACGATCGCCGGCGCCATGTGATAGCCCTTGGTGCGCTGCTGATGGCCGAGGAGCGCCACGACGATCGGTCGTTTGCCGGCGCGATTGCGCCGTCCGGTCGTGGCCTCGAACAGCATCGGAACGGTGTCGACCCTTCGTCCGAGCAGGTAACGGTAGTGCTCGGCGAGCGAGGAAGCGAAGGTGATCAGTCGCAGACGCGGGAGGATATGTGGCGCCATCCGCCGCGAGGCAAATCGCAACAGCACGGCCCGGGCATCCCGCCGCGGGTCCGGCACGGCGATTTTAATGGCGCTGCCGGCGCGCTCGAGCTCGGTCCCCGGAGGCACGCAGAAATCGACGACGACGGACGGCATGGTCTCGGGCGTGCGGCGTCCCATCCAACCGGTTATGGCTGCGAGCTCGATCGCGCGCGCACTGCTCAGGTAGACCAGATCCGTCGGCAATATCCCCGCGAGCCGCTCCAAATCCTCGAATGTGACGCGCGAGAACCTGTCAAAGCCGGTGAGCCAGCCGCACAGCGGATCGCCGTCGGATTCCACGTAGGGCGAGTGTCGGAAGTGGGGCTGCGCGCGAAGCTCCGCCACGAGATCGGCTTCGACGTTGACGTGTCCATAAACCCTGGTCTCGAACCCGCGTGAGAGAAGCTCCTCGACGATCAAGCGGCAATGGACGGGATGATGACCCGGGCGACTGCGGAGTCCAGGGTCAAGATAGAAAACCCTCATTGGTCATCAGTAACGCATGTTCCGAGTGATCGGAATCGATTTGTCTCCTTGTCGCGATATGCCTGGCGGCTCTAGCTTGAAAGCTGACTCAAAGAGGAGGAGATGCCGCGCGTTCTCGCGATCCATTTGGACGGCTATGAGCAGTCGCTGGGACGACACCTGATGTCGGCCGGCGAGATGCCGGAAATGTCGCGCCTCGCCGCATCGAGCGCGCGCTTCCTGCTGGACCACGGATCGGCGCAGCGCACGGGTCTCGCCGGTGAGCATGTCGCGACCGGTCTATCGCCGGAGGCGGCGGGACGCGCGAGCGCCGTCCACTTCGATCCGCGGACATATGAGATCTGGCAGGAAGGCACGCGGCTTCGCCCTTTCCCGGCGACGCTGGATTGCAAGACCGTCGTCTTCGATCCCACGTACTTCGACCTCGATGCCGCCCCGAACGTGCGGGGGATCGTCAGCTGGGGGGCCCATGATCCCGGCGTTCTCCAAGCGGCGCGGCCCACGGATCTGCTCGCGGATTTCAACGCTCGGTTCGGAGCCTATCCGGCTCCCCAGTGGATCTATGGCTTCGCATGGCCGTCGCCGGAGACAGCCGGCGCGATGGGATCTGAATTGGCGCGCGCCGTCGATGTGCGCGCGGCGGCGGCGCACTGGCTGCTCGCGGAGCGGCTTCCGGATTGGGATTTCGCGCTCGTCGCCGTGAGCGAGCCGCACTCCGCCATCGAGGCCTTGTGGCACGGCGTTGACCCGAGCCACCCGCTTCACGGACTGCCCAGCGCCGCGCCCGCGGGTGCGGGGATACGCGCCGTCTACCGAGCGGTCGACCGACTGGTCGGCAAGCTGGCCGCCGCATTCCCCGACGCGCTGACCCTCGTGTTCGCCATGGGTGGCATGGGGCCGAACCGCTCAGACCTCACGAGCATGCTGCTCTTGCCGGAGCTGATGTACCGCAACGCGTTCGGGTCTGCGCTCCTCCGGCAGGTCCCAGGGTGGAGCTCGTCGCCGGAGAAGGTCCCGATCCTGCCGTCGAGCACCGCCAGCTGGGACGAGTCGATGCAGAGGCTGTTTCCAACGCGAGCGCCGGCTCGCTCCGCGGACCCCGAGCACCCCGAGCGGCTACCGCTCGACTGGATGCCGGCAACGCACTATCAGCCATTCTGGCACGCGATGCCGGCCTTCGCTTTGCCGTCCTTCTATGATGGTCGAATCCGGCTGAACCTCATCGGCCGGGAGAGCCGCGGCATGGTGGGGATCGGGGAGTACCGGAGGGCCCTCGCCGCCGTGGAGCGTCTGATCCGGGACTGTATCGATCCCGCAACCGGCGAGGGCGTCGTGGATTTCGTCGAGTATCCCGCTATCGAGACTCCAGGCGAGTTGGCGTCAACCGAAGCCGACCTCATCGTGGTGTGGAAAGGCACCACGAGGTCATTCGAGCATCCGTCTCTTGGGCGTATCGGACCTGTCGCCTATCGGCGGACCGGCGGACATACCGGACCCTTCGGGATGGCGTACATTCGAGCCGACGGTGCCGGCGCTGGCGATCGCGGCGTGCGGAGCGCCTTCGACGTCGTGCCCACACTCATCGACTTGCTGGGATATCCAGCAGACCGGCATATCAGCGGTCGAAGCCTGCTCTCGGACCCGATTGCCAACGCCGCAGAGTTGCGTCCCGCCATAGGCCCGCTTAGCGGTGGACGCGCGGCGGGCCGGATCAGCGCGCCGCCGCGATCGCCTGTGCGAACGCCTTGACCGCCGAGGCAGGCCCCTCGGGCGCGTTCCAGACCGCGGAGACCACGGCGAGGAAATCGGCGCCGGCGGCGACCAGAGGGCCGCAGTTGGCGGGCGTGATGCCGCCGATCGCAACGCAGGGCACGGTCATGATCTCCGCCCACCAGCGGAGGATCTCGAGGTCGGCGCGGTGGCCGCTCACCTTGGTGGTAGTCGGGAAGAAGGCACCGAAGGCGACGTAGTCGGCGCCCGCCTCGGCGGCCTCCATCGCGAGGTCGCGGCTCGCGTGGCAGGTGACGCCGACGATGCGGTCCGCTCCCATGAGCGCCCGTGCCTCTGCGTAGGGCGTGTCCTGCTGGCCGACATGGACACCGTCGCAGCCGGTCTCGGCGGCGAGATCGGGCCGGTCGTTCAGGATGAAGGCGACATCGCGCTGTTGCGCTACCGGGCGGAGCGCGTCGCAGGCGCGGCGGATCGCGTCGTCGTCGACGTCCTTGAGACGGAGCTGCACCGCCGCGACGTCGCCCGCATCGAGCGCCGCCGCGAGCGGGTCGTGGAAATCCTTCGGATCGAGCGCGGCGGGCGTGACGAGGTAGAGCCGCGTCCCCTCGTCGGCGGCGATCAAGCCTTGCCCTGGTAGATCTGGATGATGGTGTCCAGCATCTTGAGCGCGTCCTCGCGCGGACGCTGGAAGGTGTTGCGGCCGATGATCGAGCCGTTGCCGCCGCCGTCGCGGATCGCGCGGACCTCGTTGAAGAGGCCGTCGAGATCCTTAGCCTCGCCGCCCGAGAACACCACGATGCGCTTGCCCGCGAAGCAGGACTGCACGACGTGGCGAACGCGCGCGCCCAGCGTCTTGATGTCGATCTTGCGCTCCTCGTAGACCTTCTTCGCCGCGTCGAGCTCGAGCTGATCGCTCGGCAGCTTCACCTTGATGATGTGCGCGCCGAGCAGCGCCGCCATGTGCGCCGCATAGGCGCAGATGTCGATCGCGGTTTCGCCGGGCTTGGACAGATTTCCGCCGCGCGGATAGGACCAGATCACCACTGCGAGGCCGTGGGATTTCGCCTCGCGCGCCAACTCGGCGATCTCGCCCATCATGTCGTAGGCGGCGTCGGAGCCAGGGTAGATGGTGAACCCGATGGCGGAGCAGCCGAGCCGGAGCGCGTCCTTGACGCTCGCGGTGACGGCCTGGCTCGGCGCCTCCTTGTCGCGCGACAGGCTATTGGCGCTATTGAGCTTGAGGATGGTCGGGATGGCGCCCGCGAAGGTGCCGGCGCCGGCTTCCATGAATCCGAGCGGACAGGCATAGGCCGAGAGCCCGGCCTCGATCGCAAGCTTGAAATGATAATGCGGGTCGTAAGCGGGCGGGTTGGGCGCGAAGCTGCGGGCGGGTCCGTGCTCGAAGCCCTGGTCCACCGGCAGGATCGCCAGCTTGCCGCTGCCGCCGAGCCGACCCTGCATGAGGATGCGCGCCAGGTTCGCCTTGGTACCGGGATTATCGCTCTCGTACCCGTCGAGGATGCGCTTCACCTGCTCGCTCAGACCCATGATCTTCCTCCTAAGCCGCCGTCCGGCCCCCGGTATAAGCCCGCGGATATATCAGATGGTGCCCGGGGCGGCAAAGTCGAGCGACGCGGAAGCGGGTCAACAGGGCGAGCAGATTGACCCTAGGTAGATAGTCGGTCGGCGCGATAGCCTATCAAACTCGAGATCTCGCCCGCGGCGTTCGAGTATCCGAATGGCCGGCTCGGAAATTGATAGCAAACTATCCTGGGTTCATAATTGCTGCTTGCCCCTTGGAGCCGCTCGCGTGCCCAAACTCCTGACGCAGGCCCAGATCGATGCATTTCACCGCGGCGGGTTCGTGACGCCCGTGCGGGTGATGCCCGAGGATCGCGCGCGTTATTACCGCGTCTGCCTCGAGGCCTTTGAGGCAAGATTCCCGGACGACCGGCTGAAGCTCGACCAGAAGGCGCATCTCATCTGTCCCTGGGTCGACGAGATGATCCGCGAGAGCCTGATCCTCGACGCGACCGAGGACCTGCTCGGACCGGACATCCTCTGCTGGGGGACGTCGCTCCGCGCGAAAATGGCGGACGGCAAGACCTTCGCGGGCTGGCACCAGGACACCGCCTATGCCGACGTGAGGCCGATCGTGCTGATCGTGGCGCTCGCGCTCTCGCCGTCGCGCGCCGCGGACGGCTGCATCCGTGCGATCCCAGGCTCGCACCGCGGTCCGCTGCTGCCGCACAAGGAAGCCTTCGGCACTCACAGCCTGCTCACGCGCGAGCAGTTCATCGACGCCGCGATCGACCAGTCGGGCGCAGCCGATCTCGAGCTCGAGCCCGGCGAGATCGCGCTCTTCAACAACGCCATCATCCACTCGTCCAATCCCAATCGCGGCGGCGACCGGCGAATCCTGTTTTTGCTGGAGATGGTTCCGACCCACGCCCATCAGCACTCGCCGCGGGAGTCCGCGACGCTGGTGCGAGGCCGGGACGCCTTCGGAAACTTCGATACGGACCCGCGCCCGGCGGTCGAGATGGGCGCTGCGGAGCTTGAGGCGTGGCGGCGCGCCGTCGAGATCCAGGCGAGTGTCCTGTTCCGAGGCGCGCAGCGCCCGCCGCGCGCGCTCGCCGGCATGACCAGCGGCAAGCCGCCGACCGGCGCCTGATCACTCAAGGAGAGCAACCCAATGCCCGACGATCTCCAGCCTCAGTATCGCGCCAGCTATCGCCGGATGGAGGACGGCACCCGGGAGGAATATCACGCGATTTTCGGACTCTTGAGGAAATTCGAGCTCGGCCTCGCCGATCGCGTGCTGGGCGCGTTCGAGCTCCTCAAGAACAGCTATCCCGGTGAGATGGTGAACCGGTACGTCCACTCCCTACAGACGGCGACCCGCGCCCATCGAGACGGCCGGGACGAGGAGTTCGTGGTGGCGGCACTCCTGCACGATCTCGGCGACATGCTCGCGAGCGAGAATCATTCGGAGTACGCCGCCTCGATCCTGAAGCCTTATGTGCGACCGCATACCTACTGGATGATCCGTCAGCACGGACTCTTCCAGGGCTATTACTATTTCCATCACTTCGGCGTCGACCGGAACGCGCGGGAGAAGCACCGCGGGCATCCCGCTTACGAGCTCTGTCTCGATTTCTGCGCGAAGTACGACCAGATGGCCTTCGATCCCGACTACGACACGATGCCGATCGACGCTTTCGCACCGATGGTCAGACGCTTGTTCGCCCGCGAGCCCTGGGGTGCCCACGCCAAGGAGCAGGGGGGATACACGGAGCGCTTCTAGCCGGGAGCAAATCGGCTTCGGCGCGAACGTGCAGCAGAACGCTCCCAGATCGCGCGCGTGATGCCGACGGTCGACCTACGCTCTCGCGCCGCCCGCGCAGAAGCAGGAGACTGACACCGGCACGTCGGCGCGGGCCGCCGCGAAGACCACGCGCTGGCGCATCAGCGCCGCCTCCTTGGTCTCGCCGCGCCGATCGAGACAGTCCAGCAGCCCGCGGAGCGCCCAGAGGTTGTCTGGATGGATCTGCGCTCGGGGCAACGCGCCGCCGAGGCCAAGGTCCTCTCGATAGACCGTCTCCGCTTCCGCGGCGCGGCCTTGTTCCAGCAGCAGCGCGCCCAGCGCGT
Organism: Allostellaceae bacterium; assembly: GCA_035280245.1. Classification (GTDB taxonomy): domain Bacteria; phylum Pseudomonadota; class Alphaproteobacteria; order ATCC43930; family CGMCC-115725; genus DASZHJ01. The sequence continues at coordinate 6,364 of DATEGF010000351.1, read as the reverse complement.
GACGGACCGGCTGCATCCAGCCCCAAGGCTCGTCGTAGGGGAGATCGTCCTCGAGCGCGATCGCGGCGCGGAGCCGCGCGAACGCCACATCGTGCTGCCCACGGCGATAGGCGATCTCGCCCGCCAGCATCTCCTCGGCGACGGCGAGGAGCTGGATGCAGGGCACATTGTGGAGGTAGCGATATTTGGGCACGCGTTGCGCGGCTGCGCGGAACAGTCCCTGTTCCGCCTCCGCCGCCGGCACGTCGCCGAGTGCCGCGTGCGCCACGCCCTTCGCGTAGTGCGTCATCGCCGTGGTGGTGCAGTAGAGCTCGGGATCTTTCGGCAGATCCTGCGCGATGATCTCGCGCCATTTGCCGAAGCGGATGAGGACGTGCTGCTTGATCGAGATATAGCTCTCGAAGAAATTCGCCATCGGCGGCGAGGGGATGCGCAGCATCTCCTCGGGCATGGTCTCGATCAGCTCGTTGGCAGCGGCGATCGCGGGCGCGTACTGGCCGAGGAACATCGCGCCGTAGGCCGCGAAGTGATAGTTGTGCACGCGATAGCCAGAATAGATGTTCATCGGGCCGGCGCGGTCATAGAACTTGCGGTCCACGACGCACGCTTTCTGGTTCCAGTGCATGGCATCGCGGTAGTGGCCGCACTGGATGTCGATGTGCGTCGGCATGTGCACGAGGTGACCCATGTCCGGGCAGAGCTCGCGCAGACGGTCGCCGGTCACCAGCGCCACTTCCGGGTGCGGCGACATCTCCATCAAATGGACATGAAGGTGCAGCAGGCCCGGATGGCTCATCGCGCCGGGCAGATCGCGGAAGGCGGACTCGAGCACCTCGCGCGCCTCGAGGGTGCCGGCGCCCTCCGCGGGCTCGCCGCTGCGCAGGTCCCACATTTTCCAGGGCGTCCGGTTGAGGATCGCCTCGGCGAAGATGGCGCGGACCTCGAGGTCGCCGGGATGCGCTCGATAGACAGGGCGCATGGCATCCGCGTACGCATCGTTCCAGGGGCTTTGGTCCTCGATGGGCTCGCGCTGCGGATAGCGCGCGGGCAGTGCCTCGATCAGCGCGCGCTCCGGCGCCGTGACGCTGCCTGCGAGTGCGAGAGCGGCGTGGGCGGAGTCATAGGCGCGGCCGAGTGCCTTGGCCTTGCTGTCGGGGTCGTGCAGATGCCAGGGGAAGTTGTAGTTCGGCCCGATCGCATAGGAGACGCCCCAATGAGCCATGGCGCATTTCGGGTCGGCCTCCAGCGCCTTCTCGAAACAGGCGACGGCTTCCTCATGGTGATAGCCGAAACACCAATTGAGCCCGCGGTCGAACCAGCGCTGCGCGTCCGCCGACTTGGTGGTCACCGTGCGGGAGTACGAGCCGACATCGTACGGATAGTCCATGACGCCCCCTTCGTGATGGTTCGATTCACTCGACTGCTCTCTAAAGAGACCCTGTGCAGTCATCCCGATCATATCACACCGGGGACCGGCAGGCGCAGCCGGAGAGAGCGGCCTGAGGCCCTCTCGTGAATCACCGCGTGTCCCGGGCCAGGGCCTTTGCTCATCGAGGCGCCCCAGCCGCGCGTCGACTACGGTCCCGGCGCGGCTGGGCCACCCGTATCTGCCTAACGGTCAGGTCGCGACATCGGAGAGGTCGGCCTGCAGCTGCGCCATATCGAATCCGGGCGCAAAGCCGGGTTTGGCGGCTTCCGGCGGCAGGATCGCATAGGCCTCATCGACGCACTCGTCCCACCAGGCCCAGGTGCCCTGCTGGGTGTTGCCCCAAGTGAGCACGGTCACGGTCTTCGAATCGTAGCCGACCGCGAACACCGCGTGGCCGTCCTGGGTGAGCGGACCCGGCGTCCACGGTTGATGGGCGTCGAACTCCTGGACGCAATTCTGCTGCACCTGGAAGCCGAGATAGACGCCGCCGAACAGCTGGATCGCCTGCTTGATGTGCGTGTGGTTCTTCGGATCGATGGTGACATAGGCGAGGATCTTGTCCTTGGCGACGGAATTCTGGCGCCAATAGTTCAATACATCGAGCTCGTTGAGCCCGCTATCCACGCCCCCGGTCAGGTGCATGTAGAGCTTGATGATGGCGCTCTTGGCCATGATGTCCTTCTGTCCGATGAGGCCGCGATAGGTCGTGACGGCATGCGCGAGCGCCGCGATGGTGCAGTCGCCCAAGGTGTCGTTGCCGTCCATCGGGAACAGCTTGGTGGGATCGCTCGTGTGCAGCTTGTCGTAGACCCGTGTCAGGACGTCGAGCGAGGCCGGCGGCGCCGGAAGCGCGGCCGTCGCGTAGCTCTTGAAACGCAGCGTGCGATAGTCGTGCTTGGGCGGATGCTTTCCGAAGCGATAAGCAGGCATGGTTTCGCACTCCTCTCAGGGTCGGTGTGGATGGAACAAGGTTCGGACCATGGAGTGACAAAGCTGGCGGCCGCTTATGCGCCGGCCACCGCTGTCTCGAGGAGGGTAGAGACGACACGCTCAAACTCTTATGAGGTGCATCACACCTTGATCAGGCGGCTGCCTTCTGGCAGCACCAATCGGATAAAATTCGATCGATGTCGGGACATCGCGATCGCGATCTCGATGTCTCCTAGGCGCCTGAGAGAAGGCCCGAAGCGGGACTGACGACCAAGTCGGGAAAGTGCCGCCGCTAGCCTCGGGCCGCGATATGGCCCGCCAGATAGTTGGCATCGGTCCAGGCGCCCCAGATGAAAGCGGACGCCCGCCGCGACAGCCACGACAGCCCAATGAAATAAAGGCCCGGCACCTCCGAGACACCCCGCTTGTGCACCGGCCGGCCCTTCGCATCGAATGCGTCGACGTTGAGCCAGCCGAAATCGAGGGCGTAGCCGGTCGCCCAGATGATCGAGGTGATGCCGGCTCGCGCGAGATCCAACTGGCGGATCGGATCGACGACGCACGCCGGGGTCGGCTCGACCTTGCGGGCATCCGGTTCCTCGGGGAGGTCGAGACCCTCCCGGGCGGCGTAGGCATCGGCCGCGTCGAGCACCGACAGGTAGTCCGCGTCACCGCGGGCGATATTGCTTGCGAGATCGGGCGCGAAGTGCATGACGCCGTCCTTGAACGCGTCCGCCCGGCCCACCAGCACCATCCCGCGCGCGGCGAACCGCCGGAAATCGATGGTCTGACCGCCGTAGGCGCCGCTCACGGCGATCGTGACGTGCTCCATGGCGGGATCGGGGGCCACGACATCCCACGTGCCCAGCACCCCCAGCCACCAGCAGTAATCCTTTCCACGGTAGCGCCGCGGAGGCCTGTTGTGTGGGCCGACGGAAAGATAGACGCGCCGTCCCGCGCGCAGAATCTCGTCCGCGATTTGCGCGCCCGAGGAGCCGGCGCCGATTACCAGCACGCCGCCCGGGGGCAACTGGCCGGGATTGCGATAGGCGCTCGAATGAATCTGGGCGATGCCCTTTTCCGCCGGCACGAGCGCAGGGACGATCGGGCGTTGGAACGGACCGGTCGCGGCGACGACATTGGCGGCCTCGATCACGCCCGCCGAGGTCTCGGCGCGGAAGCCGTTGCCGTCGGCCTGCTTGCGGAGGGAGGTGACCTCGACGCCGCAGCGTATGGGCGCGCCGACCTGCTCCGCGAAGCCGACGAAATAATTCACGACCTCCGCGGCGGAGGGGAAGGCATCGGGATCGATATGGGAGAACGTCCGCGCGGGAAACCGATCATGCCAGGCCGGACCGTTGGCGACCAGTGAGTCCCACCGCTCGGAACGCCAGCGCTCGGCGATCCGATGCCGCTCGACGACGAGATGCGGCTCCCCGCGCTCGGTCAGGTGCGCGCTCATCGCCAGCCCCGCCTGGCCGCCTCCAATGACGAGCGTCTTGATCTTCTCGACGGACATGCCGGCGTCCTCTTCCCGGTGGGAGCTGCGCGGCAGTCTCGCGTGCGTCCCTGGATCGATAAAATATAATTATTTGAAGATCGAGATCGGAAAAATTGATCGCCTGGGCCGATCGATCCGGCTCGGGCCCTAGACCTCGGCGGCCTAGGTCGGTTGCTTGAACTGCTTGGCGAGTGCCAGGCCCTGGCGCTGGTAGTTCGAGCCGATGCCTTGGCCGTAAACCTGCGCGGGCAGGTCGGCCATTTTCTCGTAGCGGAGCCAGCCTATGGGTTGGCCGTGCTCGAGCATGAAGGGGATCTGGTGCGAGCGCACCTCGAGCACAGCCTTGCTCCCCGCGCCGGCGGTGCCGTGTCCGAAGCCGGGGTCGAAGAAGCCGGCGTAGTGCACGCGGTACTCGCCCGAGCGCGCCTCGTAGGCGACCATCTCGGCGGATAGGTCGGGCGGCACGCTCACGGCTTCGCGGGTCGCGAGGATGTAGAACTCGCCGGGGTCGAGCGTCAGCGTCGGCTCTTTCCGGAAGTGCAGCGGCTCCCAGTAGTCCTCGGGGTCGTAGTGGCGGACCAGGCTCAAGTCGATGCGGTCCGTGAAGCGCTTGGCGCGGTAGCCGATCACGTGGCCCTGACCTTCGCCCTTGAGATCGATGGTGACGGGAACGAGGTTGTCGGGGAGCGGCAGCTTGGCGTCGTAGGGACTGACCAGCTCGCCGTCGCGGTAGCGGCGGCGCAGGTTGCCGTTGCTGAGGCTGATGCCGGAGACGCCGCGCTGCAGCCGGAGCTGATTGAGCCGCGTGCCGGGCCGCACCACCACGCTGAAGGTCTGCGGCGCCACCTCGACATAGAGCCGACCGCGATAGCCGGGCGGGACCTCGTCGAACACCTCGGCGTGCTCGGTGATGAGGCGCGTCAACACGTCGAGCCGGCCGGTCGAGCTCTTCGGGTTGGCGTAACCGCGGACTTGCTGTGGGAGCGCGAGGAATTCCTGCAGCGGGATCACGTAGACCTTGCCGGTCTCGAGGACAGCGCCGCCGGTGAGATCGATCTCGAGGCCGTCCATGGCCTTGATCCGGTCCATGACCTTCGCCGAGCCCGGCAGGAAGCTCGCGCGGACGCGGTAGCCGAGCCGGTCGAGGCGGAGATCGATGCTCGCGGGCTGGATCTGGTCGGCGGCCACCGGCTCCGACGCCATGATGACATTGGCGGTGACGAACTCCCGCAGGAACTGGCTCGGCTGGATGCCATTCCCCGCCTGAGCGGAAGCGCGCCGATCGCCCTCGTCCGCGCTGTCGTCGCCGGTGAGGGTCAGCTTGTGGATTTCCGCGGTCATGGCGGGGAGCCTAGCAGCGGACCAAGCAGGTGCGCCATCCGGTCGCCCCCGAATGCCGATGGTTCTGCGGAGAAGGCCCACGGTCCACAGGCGCGTTCAAGGCATTGCTATGCGCGAGGCCCGGGTTTTGCACCCCGACCGGTGTTTCCCCCGGCTTCCACAGGCGGGCCTGTGACAAGTTCTGTGGGTAAGTCATGGTGCCGCCGCGAGGTAAGCACGCGCGGCCGCCTCGGGATCGGGCTCGCTCAGGAGGTCGAGTGCCGGCGCGGTGCCCGTCTCGATCTCGGCGCCGAGGCCCTGGGCGATGTCGCGGAGCGATACCAAAGCCGCCTGGTTACCGGTGAATCGCACGCACTTGATCCCGTGACGGAGCGCCGCCAGCACCGTGCCCGCCTCGCCGCCGCAGTCCAGCACCGCGGTCAACTCGACCTCGGGAAAGTCCGCTCGCGCGGTCTCGACGAGCGACTTGAACCAGAGCGGACCCGCGTAGCCACCGGCGCCGGCGGCGCTCGCGAGCGTCACGGGAACCTTGAGCGCGTGGGCGGCGGCGAGGACGGCGCGGGCGTGGGCGAGCGAGTGGACGATGATCCGCTTGCCGCTCACGCGGGACGGTGGCTCAGGCGAGCTTGCCGACGGCGGCAGCGGCCTCGACCATGCGATTGGAGAAGCCCCACTCGTTGTCGTACCACGAGAGCACGCGGCAGAACCGCGTCCCCATGACGATGGTCTGCGTGAGATCGAAGGTCGAGCTTGCGGGGTTGTGGTTGAAATCCGAGGAGACCAGCTCCTCCTTGGTGACCGCGAGGATGCCGCGGAAGCGATTGGAGTTGGCGGCGCTCGTCATGAGTTCATTGATTTCCTGCGGCGTGGTATCGCGGCTTGCGCTGAACTTGAAATCGATCAGCGACACATTGGCGGTGGGCACGCGGATCGACGAGCCGTCGAGCTTGCCCTTGAGCGCCGGCAGCACCAGGCCCATCGCCTTCGCGGCGCCGGTGGAGGTCGGGATCATCGAGAGCGCCGCGGCGCGGGCGCGGCGGAGATCCTTGTGGAGCGTGTCTTGGGTCGGCTGGTCGCCGGTATAGGAGTGGGTCGTGGTCATGAAGCCGTGGTCAATGCCGACGCCCTCGTTCAGCGCATAGGCGACCGGCGCCAGGCAATTC
>DATEGF010000350.1:0-8390 GCA_035280245.1 Allostellaceae bacterium | reverse complement strand
GGCGCGCCAGAGATCCCGGAGGTGCCGGACCTCGGTGCCGGCGCGACACCCGCGATGTTCGAGAGCGTGCGCTTCCCCTGCCCGATCGATCACGCGGTGGTGGGGCTGATGGACCCCGCGCATGGGCCCTTCGTCCATCGTGCATGGTGGTGGCGCTCGCGGCGCTCGATCCACGAAAAAACCAAAGCCTTCGCGGCCTCGCCCTTCGGCTTCACCATGCTGCGCCACGCGCCGAGCTCGAACTCGAACGCCTACAAGCTGCTCGGCGGCAAGCCCGAGACCGAGATCACCTTTTGCCTGCCGAGCGTGCGCGTCGAGCACATCCGCGTCGGCGCCCACACAGTTGCAAACGTGACGGCGGTGACGCCGGTCAGCCCGAACGAGAGCGAGATCAACCACGCGATCTACTGGTCGATCCCGTGGCTCACGCCCTTGAAGCCCCTGCTCCGCCCCTTCGTGCGTGCCTTCCTGCGCCAGGACCGCGACATCATGGTGATGCAGCAGGAGGGCCTCAAACACGACCCGCCTCTCATGCTGATCGACGACGCCGACCGCCAGGCGAAGTGGTACCACCGCCTCAAGAACGAATACCGCCGCGCCCGCGCCGAAGGCCGCCCGTTCGAGAATCCGGTCAAGGACCGAGTGCTGAAGTGGCGGAGCTGAACGAGCCGGCGTGGGTTGCCAATTTTGCCGGTACGGGATCGCGCCACCAGCCCACGACGTCGCCGCGAGGACGATAGCGGGTCCGTGAGGGCCAGCGTGGGACATCCGCCAAATTAACCGCCCTCTAAAATGCCTTGAAAAACCCCGGCAAGCCGGGAACACTTCACTTTGGGAAGCGCGGAGCCAACCGCGAACGCGGATATTTAGCAAACGAACACCACACGGGGAGAGAACGCCATGGCGGTTGTGGGCTCGGCTAAGGGACAATTAGGTTCGGGCGTCGGCTTGCTCGATCGCGAGCGGATCATCGCGCAAGCGGGCTTCAATCGGTGGCTGGTGCCCCCGGCGGCGCTGGCGATCCACCTTTGCATCGGCATGGCCTACGGCTTCAGCGTGTTCTGGCTGCCGCTCTCGCGCGCGGTCGGCGTCGAGAAATACCTGGCCTGCGCCGAGCCCTCGCTCATGGCGTCGCTGTTCTCGGCGGGTTGCGACTGGCGCATCGTCGACATGACGCCGATGTACACGCTGTTCTTCGTCTTCCTCGGCTCCGCGGCCGCGGTCTGGGGCGGTTGGCTCGAGCGCGTGGGGCCGCGCAAGGCCGGTGTGGTCGCGGCCTGCTGCTGGTGCGGCGGCCTCCTGATCTCGGCGGTCGGCGTGACCGTGCATCAGCTCTGGATGCTCTGGATCGGCTCCGGCGTGATCGGCGGCATCGGGCTGGGGCTCGGCTACATCTCGCCGGTCTCGACGCTGGTGAAGTGGTTCCCGGACCGGCGCGGCATGGCCACGGGCATGGCGATCATGGGTTTCGGCGGCGGCGCGATGATCGGCTCGCCGCTCGCGGACATCCTGATGAACCAGTTCCGCTCCCCCCATTCGGTCGGCGTCTGGCAGACCTTCGTCACCATGGCGGCGATCTACTTCGTGTTCATGCTGGGGGGCGCCTTCGGCTACCGGCTACCGCCCGCGCATTGGCGGCCGGAGGGCTGGACGCCGCCCGCGCCCGGCGCCAAGGCCATGATCACTCACGGCCACGTCCACCTGCGCGACGCCTGGAAGACGCGCCAGTTCTGGCTGATCTGGGGCGTGCTGTTCCTCAATGTGAGCGCGGGCATCGGCGTCATCGGCATGGCCTCGCCGATGCTGCAGGAGATCTTCGCGGGCTCGCTGATCGGTCATCCCGACATCACGTTCACGCACCTCGACGACGAGCAGCGGCGCATGGTCGCGACCATCGCGGCGGCCTTCACCGGCCTCTTGTCGCTCTTCAACATCGGCGGCCGGATTTTCTGGGCCTCGATGTCGGACTTCATGGGGCGCAAGGCCACCTATTACACGTTCTTCCTGCTGGGCATCGCGCTCTATGCGAGCGTGCCGACGCTGGCGCACACCGGCAACAAGGCGCTCTTCGTGGCGGCCTTCGCCATCATCCTCTCGATGTATGGCGGCGGCTTCGCGACAGTGCCGGCCTATCTCGCCGACGTCTTCGGCACACAGTTCGTGGGCGCGATCCACGGCCGGTTGCTCACGGCCTGGTCCGCGGCGGGCATCATGGGTCCCTTCGTGGTGAACGGTATCCGCGAGCTCGAGCTGCAAGCGGGCGTGCCGCGCGATTCCGTCTACGACGTCACCATGTACGTCCTCGCGGCCATGCTGGTCGGCGGCTTCGTGTGCAACTATCTGGTCAAGCCGCTCGCCGACAAATGGTTCATGAAGGACGAGGAGGTGGCGGCGCTGCAGGCCAAAACGGCGGCCGCCCAGGCGACCACGGGCTCCATGGGGATCGGGGCATGGCGGCTCGACTCGACCTCGGTACTGGCGTGGATCGCGGTCGGCGTGCCGATCGCCTGGGGCGTCTGGATCACACTGACGAACGCGCTGGCACTCTTCCGCTAGCGGATCGAGCAGCGCCGGATCAGGCCGAGCGAGCCCGGTCCGGCCCGCGCCCGCTCGGCGCCGGCCCACCCGCTTGCACGCTTCGGGAAAAATCTCCATCGTTCCCACAACAACGGCTCGATGAGCCGTCCCAGGGAACCATAGGAGGCTGATCATGATGGGTTTGACGCGGCGCCGCTTGGGCGGCGTGCTTACGGTCGCATTCCTGGCGGCGAGCCTCGCGGCGGCGCCGGCCTCGGCCGAGAAGGTCCTGCGCATCGCAAACCAGGGCGAGCCCGAGACGCTCGATCCGCAGAAGACCTCGACCACGGTCGAATCCAACGTGCTGCGGAATCTCTTCGAGGGCCTGGTCGTGATGGACCCCAAGGGCAATGTGGCGCCGGGCGTCGCAGAGTCCTGGAACTCCAGCGAGGACGGCGTCACCTACACCTTCAAGCTCCGGGCTGACGCGAAGTGGTCAAACGGCGATCCCGTCACCGCGGCCGATTTCGTGTACTCGCTCCGGCGCATTCAGGATCCCAAAACCAAGTCGCAATACGCCGAGGTGCTCTACCCCATCAAGAACGCCGAGGAGGTGAATACCGGCAAGGCCGAGCTTGCGGCGCTCGGGGTCGAGGCGACCGACGCCAAGACGCTGAAGATCACGCTCAAAGCACCGACGCCCTATTTCCTCCAGCTGCTGACGCACCAGACGGGTCTACCGGTCAACGAGAAGGCGGTGACGTCGCTCGGCGATGAGTGGGTCAAGCCGGGCAAGATGGTCTCCAATGGCGCCTATACGCTGAACGACGTGAAGCCATCGGCCTACATCAAGCTGGTCAAGAACCCAACCTACTGGGGCGCGAGCAAAGTTACGATCGATACCGTCATGTTCGATCCGATGGAGGATCGCGCCGCCGTGCTGAAGCGCTACCGCGCCGGCGAGTTCGACATCGTCTACGGCGACCTCCCCAACGATCAGCTCGCCTGGCTCAAGGAGAACATGCCGAAGGAGTTGCACATCGCGCCCTACGCCGGCGTCTACTATTACACCTTCAACACCGCCAAGCCGCCGCTCAACGATCAGCGGGTGCGCCAGGCTCTCAGCATGGCGATCAACCGCGAAGTGCTGGTTGAGAAGATCACGCTAGCGGGCGAGCTGCCGGGTTATGGATTCGTGCCCGACGGCATCTCCAACTACACCGCGCAGAGGGTATCCTGGGCGAAGCTTTCGCAGGACCAGAAGGACGCCGAGGCGCTCAAACTCATGAAGGAGGCCGGCAACAGTCCCGACAAGCCGCTCAAGCTGCAGCTCGCCTATAACACCTCGGAAAACCACAAGAAGATCGCGGTGGCGATCGCGGCGATGTGGAAGAAGCTCGGCGTCGACGTCGACCTCGTCAACACCGAGCTCAAGGTGCATTACGCGAACCTGCGCCAGGGCGACTTCCAGGTCGGGCGTGCCGGCTGGATCGCCGACTACAACGACGCGCAGAACTTCCTCTTTCTGTCGGAGACCAAGACCAAGCAGCAGAACTACGCGAAGTTCTCCAACCCCGAGTACGACAAGCTGATGGACCAGGCCGCGGTGACCGGCGACACGACCAAGCGCGCCGGGCTCTTGCAGCAGGCCGAGAGCATCCTGATCAAGGAGCTACCGGTGATGCCGATCTACTTTTACGTCTCCAAGAACCTGGTCAGCACCAAGGTCAAGGGCTGGGAGGACAACCCGTTCAACGTGGTCTACGTGCGGAACCTCTCGCTAACGGATTGAGGCATCGATGCGGTGGATAGCGCCCCCTCACCCAACTACGGCTAAGCTCGCTTTCGCTCGCTAAGCCTCCGTAACCCTCTCCCCTCGGGGAGAGGGAGGGGTGAGGGGGCGCTGCCGCCAGCGCGGAACCTCGAGAACCATGCTCGCCTATTCCCTTCGGCGGCTCGGCGGCGCGATACCGACGCTGTTCGTGGTGATGACGGTGTCGTTTTTCCTGATGCGGCTGGCGCCGGGCGGGCCGTTCGACCGCGAGCGAATGCTGGCGCCGGCGATCGAGGCCAGCATCAAGAAGGCCTACAACCTCGACCAGCCGCTCATCGTCCAATACGGCATCTATCTCTCGAAGGCGCTCAAGGGCGACCTCGGACCTTCCTTCAAGTACCAGGACTACTCGGTGGTCGAGCTCATCGAGAGCGGGTTCCCGGTCTCCTTCGAGATCGGCATCACCGCGATAATCCTGGCGGTGATCGTGGGCGGCGGGTTTGGCATCTTCGCGGCGCTCCGGCAGAACAGCGGCCTCGATCACGCCGTCATGGCGACCGCCATGATCGGCATCACCGTGCCCAATTTCGTGATGGCGCCGCTGATGACGCTGATCCTCGGCGTCTATCTGCGCCTCCTGCCCGTCGGCGGGTTCGGCGGCGGCAGCCTGCGCAATCTGATCCTGCCGACGGTCGCGCTGGCGCTACCACCGGTCGCCTACATCGCGCGATTGACGCGCGCCAGCATGATCGAGGTGTTGCGCTCGAATTACATCCGCACCGCGCGTGCCAAGGGTCTGCCGGGGCGTCTCGTGGTCGGCCGCCACGGGCTGCGCGCGGCCTTCCTCCCGGTGGTGTCCTATCTCGGACCCGCCATCGCTGGGATCATCACGGGCTCGGTGGTGATCGAGACCATCTTCGGCATTCCCGGCATCGGCCGCTATTTCGTGCAGGGTGCACTCAACCGCGACTACACGCTGGTGATGGGCGTGGTGATCTTCTACGGGTCGCTGATCATCCTGCTCAACCTGCTGGTCGACCTCGCCTATGGCGTGCTCGATCCGAAGATCCGCTATGACTGAGATCGCGGCACCTCCGGCTGGCGCGAGCCTCGAGGAAATCGCAGGACGCTCGCTCTGGCAGGACGCGCTGGCGCGGCTCCGACGCAACCGCGCGGCAGTGGCTAGTATCTTCGTGCTGGGTTTCATCGCGCTTTTGGCTGTCTTCGCGCCTTATCTCTCGCCGCATCCTTTCGACGAGGTCTATTGGGACGCGATCCGAGCACCGCCCGATTTCGCAAACGCGCACTGGTTCGGCACCGACGCCAACGGCCGCGACCTCTTCGTGCGCACGCTTTACGGCGCGCGCGTCTCATTGGCGGTGGGCCTCGCCGCGACTTCGGTGAGCCTCGTCATCGGCGTCACCTATGGCGCCATCGCCGGCTATTTCGGTGGCCGGATCGACGCCGCGATGATGCGCTTCGTCGATGTCATGTACTCGCTGCCGTTCCTGTTTTTCGTGATTCTGCTGATGGTGGTGTTCGGCCGGCACATCGTGCTGATCTTCGTGGCGGTGGGCGCGGTCGAATGGCTCACCATGGCGCGCATCGTGCGCGGCCAGACCCTCTCGCTGAAGCGTCGCGAGTTCATCGAGGCGGCGCGCGCGGGCGGCGTCTCCACCGCGAAGATCATCGGCCGTCACATCATCCCCAACACGATCGGACCCGTGATCGCCTACTCGACGCTGACCATCCCCCAGGTGATCCTGACCGAGAGCTTCCTCTCCTTCCTCGGCCTCGGCGTGCAGGAGCCCTACACCAGCTGGGGCGTGCTGGTGAGCGAGGGTGCCGCGCAGATCGAGACCGCGCCCTGGATGCTGATCTTCCCGGCGTTGTTCCTGGCGGCGAGCCTGTTCTGCTTCAACTTCATCGGCGACGGCCTGCGCGACGCCTTCGATCCCCGGGACCGCTGAGACGATGACGCTCCTCGAGGTCAAGAGCCTCAATACCCGCTTCGACACGCCCGAGGGCGAAGTCAAAGCGGTGAACGACATCAGCTTCGCTGTGGCCGAAGGAGAGACCATCGGGCTGGTCGGCGAATCCGGGTCCGGCAAGACGCAGGTCTTCCTCACCATCATGGGATTGCTCGCCGCCAACGGCCGTGCGACCGGGAGCGCGCGGTTTGGCGGCGTGGAGCTCCTCGGCATGCGGCCGGACGAGCTCAACCGCATCCGCGGCAGCCGCATGGCGATGATCTTCCAGGACTCCATGACCTCGCTCAACCCGTACCTGCGGATCAGCCGGCAGATGACGGAGGTGCTGGTGCAGCACCGCGGCCTGAGCGAGGCGGAGGCCCGCGCGCGCGGGATCGCCCTTCTCGACCGCGTACGCATTCCCGAGGCCGCGCGGCGCTTCGACATGTATCCGCACGAGTTCTCCGGCGGCATGCGCCAGCGCGTGATGATCGCCATGGCGCTCCTCTGCGAGCCCGACCTGCTGATCGCCGACGAGCCCACCACCGCCCTCGACGTCACCATCCAGGCCCAGATCCTCGAGCTCATGCGCGAGCTCAAGCGCGAGAGCAACACCGCGATCATCCTGATTACCCACGCGCTCGGGGTGGTGGCCGGGCTCTGCGACCGCGTGCTGGTGATGTATGGCGGACGCGTCGTCGAGGACGCGCCGGTGCGCGATATTTTCTACGCGCCGCAGCATCCCTATACGCACGGGCTCCTGCGCTCGACGCCGCGCCTCGACCAGGCGGACACGGCGGAGCTTCGCACCATCCCGGGCCAGCCGCCCAATCTGCAGCGGCTGCCAGCGGGCTGCGCCTTCAACGAACGCTGCGCCTGGCGGACTGAGCGCTGCCGGGTGGAGGAGCCCGCTTTCCGCGAGGTCGGGCCCGCCCGGCGCAAGGCCTGCCACCTCGAGCGGCTGGAGGTGCCGGCGTGAGCGCGGAGCCGCTCCTCCAGGTGCGCGACCTCAAGGTGCATTTTCCAGGCAAGACGCGCGGCGGCTTGCTTGGGAGACCGACCTTGCTCAAGGCGGTGGATGGCGTGAGCTTCCGCGTGGCGCCGGGCGAGACCCTGGGTGTGGTCGGCGAATCCGGCTGCGGCAAGTCGACCCTCGGCCGCGCCATCCTGCAACTGCTTCCGGTCACCGCCGGCGAGGTGGTGTGGCTCGGCCATCCCATCCAGAACCTGGGCACCGAGGCGATGCGGCCGCTCCGCCGCGACATGCAGATCGTGTTCCAAGATCCGCTCGCGGCGCTCGACCCCCGCATGACCGTCGGCGAGATCATCGGCGAGCCGCTCGACACCTTCGAGCCCGCGATCTCCAAGGCCGAGGGCAAGGCCCGGGTCCAGGACATGATGACGAAGGTGGGCCTGAGCCCGCACATGCTGAACCGCTACCCGCACGAGTTCTCGGGCGGCCAGTGCCAGCGCATCGGCATCGCGCGCGCGATGATCCTCAATCCCAAGCTCATCGTCTGCGACGAGCCGGTCTCGGCGCTCGATGTCTCGATCCAGGCGCAGATCGTCAATCTGCTCATGCGGCTGCAACGCGAGCTCGGGATCTCCCTGATCCTGATCTCGCACGATCTCTCCGTGGTGCGTCACATCTGCCACCGCATCCTCGTGCTCTACCTCGGCCGCATGATGGAGATTGCGAGCCGCGACGAGCTCTATGCGAGTCCGCGCCATCCCTACACGCAAGCGCTGATCTCCGCGGTGCCGATCCCGGACCCCGACCTCGAGGCAAAGAAGCCGCGCATCGTGCTGGGCGGCGACCTCCCCTCGCCCTTCGATCCCCCGAGCGGTTGCCTCTTCCGCACCCGCTGCCCCAAGGCGACGTCGATCTGCGCCGAGCAGATCCCGCCGGAGGATCGCCTCAGCGAGACCCACCGCGTCGCGTGCCACCACTGGCGGGAGTAGCGGTGCGTCCTTCGACGCGCTCGCAACGCTCGCTTGCTCAGATGGCGTGATTGGGGCGGCCCTTGCGGAGGTGGCTGCCCTCCGGACACTGGTTACGGGGTCATGCACGAGGCAGCCCCAGATCAGAAACCCAGCCATCGGAGAGCAGCCATGAAGAACTATGCCGG
>DATEGF010000349.1:0-10759 GCA_035280245.1 Allostellaceae bacterium | reverse complement strand
TTTGGCGCCCGGCAGTGGCGCGGTATCGGGGCGAGAGACCGCCAGCCGCGTGACGTTCGTTGGCTGTATTCCGGAGGCGCTCATCGACCGAGCCTGTCCATCAGCGTCTGATAGTACATCGCGGCGTGCAGCACGGGTTGCCGCAGCGCGTGGAAGGGATAGGGCTTGATATCGGTCAAGGGATAGGCCGGCGGCACGGCCGGCGTGTGGATGTGGTCAGCAATGATCCTCCCCATCAACGTCGTCATCGCGACACCCTTGCCGTTGAAACCGGCGGCGATCAGGAGGCCGGGCGCGGGTGCGTGGAGGTGCGGGATGAAGTCCCGCGTCAGAGCCACCCGCCCGACCCAGCGATAGTCGATGGGCGTGTCGCGAAGCTCAGGAAAGAGCCCGGTCAGGACGCGGCGCATCACCTCGTAGTCGGCCGCGCGATCGGCGAGGGTGAACGAGGCGCGACCGCCCAGCACCAGGCGATGATCCCCTGTGCGCTGCGCATAGAGGATCAGCCGGCGCGTATCCGAGAAGCAGGCCCGGCCTGGCAAGATGGTGGCGCGCTGCGCTTCGGTCAGCGGCTCCGTCGCGATCTGGAAGCTGTTGAGCGGCAGCAGGGTCTGCACGAGGCCGGGCCAGAGCCGGTCCGTGTACCCATTGGTGGCGACCACCACATGGGACGCGACGATCTCGCCCTCGGGCGTCGCCACACGCCAGCGCTCGCCGTTGCGCCTCAGCGCCGTCGCGGGCGTGTCCCGGTAGAGCGCGGCGCCGGCGCCGAGGGCCGCCTTCGCGAGGCCGCGGGCATATTTCAGGGGATGCAGCGCACCGCTTCTGGGGTCGAGCCGTCCACCGAGATAGGCGCGCGTTCCGGTCTCGCGATGAACCGCCTCCGCGTCCAGCAGCCTCGAGGCGACTCCTTCGCCGGTCAGCGTCGCATGGCTTTCGCGGAGGAGCGCCATCCCTCGCTCGGTGTGCGCAAGCCGGATGCTGCCGCCCTTGACGAGGTCGCAATCGATGCCGTGACGCTCGACGAACGCGAACAAGAAATCCGCCGCCGACTCGACCGTCTCGTAAGTGCGGTCGCCGACCTCCGTGCCGAATATCCGCCGCAGCTCCGCCCGCTGCGGCCGCAAGCCCGGCAGGACCTGACCGCCATTGCGGCCGGAGGCACCCCATCCGGGCTCGTGCCGATCGATCACCGTGCACTCAACGCCGGCTGAGGCGAGGTGAAGCGCGGTCGAGAGGCCCGTGTAGCCCGCTCCAATCACCGCGACTTCGGCGCGGCGCGATCCCGTCAATCTCTCGAGGTGCGGTCCCGGCGGCGCGGTTGCGGCCCAGAGCGAGGCCGGCATCGCCGATGCCGCGATATCCGGTGCCGCGCGGAGCGAGACGGCGGCGTCATTCATGGCGTGGCCGACGCGCTTGACACTGTTTCCATCGGCACCCTACGAAAAGCCATGGCGCGGTCCACCATGAATGGCACCAGCGACGGCTCGAGACCGCTGAGCCAGATCGCCTATGACGCGCTCAGGACGATGATCCTCTCCGGCGAGGTGAAGCCCGGCGAGCGCCTGAGCGAGCGGGAGCTCGCCCGGCGCGTGCAGGTGAGCCGCACGCCGCTCCGCGAGGCGCTCGGGCGTCTGGAGCGCGACGGACTCGCTGTCAGCAAACCCGGCCTCGGGTATTTCGCTGCAGAGTTCCATCCCGCCCTCGTGGAGGAGCTCTACGAGTTCCGGGAAATCCTGGAGGTACAAGCGACCCGCCTCGCGGCGCGCCGAATCGGGAACGCCGGCATCCACGACCTCCGCGACATCATGCGCGCCCTCGCGCGCTTCGAGCGCAAGAAGAAGCTCAGCATCGACGAGCTGCGCGAAGAGGTCGACCTCGGCATCCGCATCCACGAGGTGATCGCGCGCGAGAGCGGCAACGCGCTTGTCTGCGACGCGCTCTATCAGATCTACGATCGCTTGCGGCTGTTGACCTGGATCGACGTCCTCTGGTTCGACACCTGGTCGACCACCCGGAAAGAGCATCGGGAGCTGGTCGCCGCCGTCGTGGCGCACGACGCCGAGCGCGCCGCGAAGGTTGCGCAGCGACACGTTCGGCGCTCGAGAAAAGGCTCGGTGCACGTGCTCGAGGTTCAGCACGCGGGGGGCACTGGTCGCCCGATGCGCGCACGTCCGATCACCTTTTCCATTCCCCGGTAGACCTCCCTCTTTCTCGGTCTCCTCGGTGTCTCTCGGCGAGCGATCGCCGTGGTATACCGGACGGTATCCCGCGTTTCTCAAAAGTGTCAAGCGACCCAGGGCCCCGCGGCGCCGGTTGGACTATCGGCAGGCGATGCAGTCTCGACGACCGAGCGATACGCCAAGTTCGATCAGTGCTAGACTCTAGCGTGGAACCGCGCTTGCTCGAGAGGTAAGCATCGATGAGCAAGTTGGGACGCGCTCTCGCTTTCGTTTTCGCAGCTGCCGTGCTCGCGGCGCCGCCGGCGTGGAGCCGGGACGTCGATCTCGCACTCATCCTCGCGATCGATGTGTCCGGCAGCGTCAATGCCGAGCGCTGGGAGCTGCAGCGCCGCGGCTACGAGGCCGCGTTCAACAGCCCGGAGGTGCTGCAATCCATCACCTCCGGCACGCACAAGGCGATCGCCGTCACGATGGTCGAGTGGTCGGGGCAGAACCACCAGCGGCAGGTGGTCGAATGGACCGTGATCGACGACCAACTCTCGGCCGCCACCTTCGCGAGCCAGATGGCGGAGGCGCCGCGGGTCTATTCCGATTGGACCTCGATCAGCGCCGCGCTCGATTTCGTCGTGCCGCTGTTCAAGAAAAGCGGCGTCACCGCCGGCCGCAACATCATCGACGTCTCCGGCGACGGCGTGAACAACCAGGGTCGGCCGATCGACGATGCGCGCGCCGACGCGCTCGCCAAGGGCATCGTCATCAACGGGCTGCCGATCCTCAGCGACTACGATGCCCTCGACGGCTACTACCAGGATCACGTCGTCGGTGGCGCCGGCGCCTTCATGGAGGTGGTGAAGGACTACTCGACCTTCAGCAAGGCCGTGCTGTCGAAGCTCGTGCGCGAGATCGCAGGAAACGAGGAGCGCGCCCGGACGATCCTCGCGCGGCGATCTTCGGCGGGGTCGATTCACGCTGCCGACGCGGCGCCCGTCGGACTGAAGCAGATGCAGCCCTCTTCGATCGTGATCGCGACAGGCTTGAGGCCCTTCCCGGCACAGGGGCCCGCCAGGCAATAGCCGTCCTCGATGCGGAATAGCGCGCCGTGGGTGGCGCAGAGGATGTGGCGCTTCTCGAGATCCAGGAACACGTCGGGCCGCCAGTCGAGCGGTGAGCCCGTGTGCGGGCAGGAATTCTCGTAAGCGACGACGCGTCCATCCCGGCGCACGACAAAGATCGCGCGCGTCTCGGTTCCGCTGCCCAACCGGAAGCCCAGGCTGCCGGGCTCTGGAATCTCGTCGAGGTGGCAGAGCCGGACCGATTCTTGATTTGGTCGCATTTTCTGCGCCGAACCGGTGCGCACTTCGGCGGAAAATGCTCCGGGGCTCAACCCTTGAGACCCGCCATCTTGGCGATGGTCTTCCACTCCTCGGCGCTCACCGGGGAGACCGAGAGGCGCGAGAGCTTCACGAGCTTCATGGCCTTGAGCGCCGGCGTCGCCTTGATGGTGGCGAGAGTCACCGGCGTCTTCACGGGCTCGACGGGCGCCACGTCGACCTGGACGAATTTTCCCTCTTTGTCGGTCGGATCCGGATAGGCTTCCTTCACGATCTCCGCGATACCGACGATCTCCTTGCCCTCGCCCGAGTGATAGAAGAAGGCGCGGTCGCCTTTCTTCATCGCCTTCAGGTTCGCGGCCGCTTGGAAATTCCGCACGCCACTCCAATTGGTGCGCTTGTCCTTGACGAGCTGGTCCCACGAATAGCTGGACGGCTCGGACTTCAGCAGCCAGTAGGCCATCGGTTCCTCTCCTCAGTTTCCCTTCGCGCGGGCGACGATGAATATGCGGCGGAACGGCAGCAAGGTGTGGCCGTCGGCGCGCCGCGGATAGGCTCGTCGGAGCTGCTCGGCGCAGGCGCGCTCGAAAGCATCGCGCTCAGCCCCCTCGAGTGCCGTCAGCAGCGGCCGCAACGCCGTGCCGCGCATCCAGTTGAGCACCGCGTCCTCGCCGCTGAGCACGTGCAGGTACTCGGTCTCCCAGATGTCGAGGCCCTCGTGAGCGAGCGGCGCCGAGCGGTCGTATGTGATCTCGGGCCCCGCGACCGGATCGGGCCGCAGGTGCGGCTTCAAGGTCTGCGCCCACGATCCCGCCCCAGCCGTCTCGCGCATCAGCACGTGAGAGGGCGCGTCGAAGTTCCGCGGCATCTGCACGGCGAGCACGCCACCGGGCACCAGCATACCCATGAGGCGCGGCAACAGCGTCTCATGCTCGTCGACCCACTGCAGGACGGCGTTCGAGAAGATCAATGCCAGCTTCTCCGGCGGCGTCCAGCGCCGCAGATCCGCCTCCAACCAGCGGATGGGTGATGGCGTCGCCGACGCCTGCTTCAGCATCTCCGGCGAGGAATCGATCGCGGTGAGTGCGCGGTCGGGCCATCGCTCGGCGATGGCGCGGGCATGGACGCCAGTGCCGCAGCCGAGCTCAGCCAGCGGTCCCGGCGGCAGATCGCCGACCCGCGCCAGCAGATCGAAGCCTGGCCGCAGCCGCTCGTCGGAGAACCTGAGGTATGTCGCGGGATCCCACGGCACGGATCAGCCCTGCCCCTTCTTCATCGGAGGCGATTTTCATAGCTCATTCCGAACCGTAGAGCACGGGAAAGGCGGCGCTCCAATTATACACTAATTTACTGCGCAATATGAAGTTTGACGTAATTAAAACTGTGAAATAGTCTCCTTTCACAGATTGAACGATGCAGGAGTTCCCCATGGCACGAGACTCCGGTCCTTCGAAGGTCGAGCAGGTGAAAGCCCGAAGCGATGGGCTGCGTGGCACTCTGGCGGCAGAGGTCGAGAATGGCGCGCCGACCTTCAGCGGCGATTCCGGTGTGCTGCTCAAATTCCACGGCATCTACCAAGGCTACGACCGCGACAGCGCGACCGAGCTCAAGCAGAAGGGCCTCGGCAAGCGGGCACAGCTGATGGTGCGCGTGCGCATTCCCGGAGGCCGGCTAACGGCGGCACAGTATCTGGCACTGGACGAACTCGCCGACCGCCATGGCAACGGCACGCTTCGGCTCACCACGCGGCAGAGCATCCAGTTCCACGGTGTGCTGAAGCGCGACAGCAAAGCGACGATTGCGGCGATCGACCGCGCGCTCCTCACGACGCTCGCCGCCTGCGGCGACGTTGTGCGCACCGTCACCACCGTGCCCGCCCCGATCCGCGATGCCGTGCATCAGCGGCTCGAGGCCGAGGCGCGGCGGCTCTCGGCCCATCTGCTGCCGCGGAGCGCCGCCTACCACGAGGTCTGGCTCGACGGCGAGCCTGTCGCGGGCGAGGCCGAGGACACGCTCTACGGCCGCACCTACCTGCCGCGCAAATTCAAGATCGGCCTCGGCGTGCCCGAGGACAATTCCATCGACGTGCTGACCAACGACCTCGGCCTCATCGCGCTCTTCGAGGACGATCGGCTCGTTGGCTACAACGTCGCGCTCGGCGGCGGGCTCGGCATGACCCACAACAACCCGCGCACCTTCCCGCGCCTCGCCTCGCTCGTCGCCTTCGTCGAGCCCGAGGATTTGCTGGCCGCGGCCGAGGCGGCGGTCCGCCTTCATCGCGACTACGGCGACCGTAGCGACCGCCGCCGCGCCCGGCTCAAATACGTGCTCGCCGATCACGGCGATGCCTGGGCCAAGGCGCGGCTCGAGGAATACATGGGAAAGCCGCTCGAAGACCCCCATCCCATGCCGCGGTTTCGGGTCAAAGAGCACCTCGGCTGGCATGAGCAAGGCGATGGGCGGCTCTATCTTGGCGTCCCCATCGCCAGCGGCCGGATCGCGGGCGATGCATGCCGCGCGCTCCGCGAGGCGATCGCCCGGTTCGACCTCGATCCCATCATCAGCCCGAGCCAGGACCTGATTCTGAGCAACGCGGCGCCGGCCGACCGCACCACGATCGAGACCGTGCTGCGCGCGGGCGGCCTTGCATTGGTGGAGGACGTGAGTCCGGTGCGGCGCTGGTCGCTCGCCTGCCCGGCGCTCCCCACCTGCGGTCTCGCACTGACCGAAGCCGAGCGCGTCCACGATCCCATGATGACGGGCATCGAAGCAGCCCTCGCGCGTCACGGTCTCGAGCGCGAGCGGCTCGCCGTGCGCATCACCGGCTGCCCCAACGGCTGCGCGCGGCCCTATGCCGGCGACATCGGTATCGTCGGCCGCATGCCCGGCTTCTATGCGCTCTACGTGGGTGGCGACTTCGAGGGCACGCGGCTCAATTTTCCGCTGCTCGACCGCGTCGCGGAAGCGGAGGTCGCGGCGAGCCTCGAGCCGCTCTTCGCGCTCTTCGCCGCCGAGCGCCGGTTCGGTGAGGGCTTCGGCGATTTCTGCCACCGCGTCGGCAAGACCCGGCTCATCGACGCGCTCGGCGCCACGCTCCAGGAGGTGTCCTGATGTTTCCGATCACGCTCGATCTCTCGACCGTTCCCCTGATCCTCGTGGGCAATGGACCGCAGACCCTGCGTCGCCTGTCGCTTGTCGACGAGGATCGCGCGGCGCGCGTCACCGTGAGCGCGCCAGCAGCGTCCGAGGCGCTCGTCCGTGCCGCCGGCGCACGCCTCATCCGCCGTTGGCCCACGCCCGCCGAGATCGCCTCGACCAAGATCCTGCTGATCGCCGACGGGGTCGAGGCGAGCGCGCTCGCCGATCTGGTCGCGGTGGCGCGTGCCGCAGGCACATTGGTCAATGTCGAGGACCGGCCGGAACTCTCGGATTTTCACTCCCCGGCAATCGTGCGCCGGGGCGACCTCCTGATGACCGTCTCGACCGGCGGCCGGAGCCCGGCGCTCGCCCGCCGGATCGGGCGTTTCCTTGCCGAGGTTTTTGGGCCAGAATGGCAGGCGAGGCTCGAGGACCTCGCGGCGCGGCGCGAGCATTGGCGGGGATCAGGTGCCGATCCATCGACAGTCAGTGCGTGGACGGATGCCTGGGTCGACCGTCACGGCCAACTGCCAAGCGGGTCCGAGACCGCGAGCGCGGTCCTGCAGCAATTGACGACGCGGCCGGTCGCCGCAGCATCTTGAGGCTGCAACACGCCGCTTATATGACGCATCACGGAACTCAAAAGGAGGAGGAGAGATGACGCTCAGGCTTGGAGAAATCGCACCCGACTTCACCCAGGACTCGACCGAGGGCCCAATCCACTTTCACGAGTGGTTGGGCAACGGCTGGGGCGTGCTGTTCTCGCATCCCAAGGACTTCACGCCGGTCTGCACCACGGAGCTCGGCACCGTCGCCAAGCTCAAGAGCGAGTTCGATAAGCGCGGCGTCAAGGTGATCGGCCTGTCGGTCGACCCCGTCGGCGACCACAAGCGCTGGGCGAACGACATCAAGGAGACCCAGGGCGCGGCACCGAACTACCCGATCATCGGCGACGGCGATTACAAGGTTTCGAAGCTCTATGACATGCTGCCGGCGGCGGTCTCGGGCGATCCGAGCAAGCGGACACCCGCGGACAACTTGACCGTGCGCAACGTCTTCATTATCGCGCCCGACAAGAAGATCCGGCTCATCCTGGTCTACCCGATGGCAACCGGGCGCAATTTCCAGGAAATCCTGCGCGTCATCGATTCGATGCAGCTCAGCGACAAGCACAAGATCGCGACCCCGGCGGATTGGAAGCAGGGCCAGGACGTGATCATCACCACGGCGGTGAGCGACGAGGAGGCCAAGACGCGTTTCCCCAAGGGCTTCAAGGCACTCAAGCCCTATCTACGCGTCACACCGCAGCCCTGAGAGAGTAACCTACCTAAGGAGAAGGCGGCGCCAATCCCGGCGCCGCCTTCTTTATTGCGCGCCAGGCGAGCCCGGCGCTCAAACCGCTCAGATGGCTTCCTTGAGGTCCTTCGCCGCGCGGAAGGCAACCTTCCTGCTCGCCTTGATCTTGATCGGCTCGCCGGTCGCGGGGTTGCGGCCCATGCGCGCGGCCCGGTGGCGCACCGCGAGGATGCCGAGACCCCCGATGCGAATGCGCGAGCCCTTCTTTAGGTGCTTCACGACCTGTCCGACAAAATCGCCGAGCATCGCCTCGGCCTGCTTCTTCGCGATCTCGTGCTCCTCGGCGAGCGCCGCCGCGAGATGCTTGAGGGTCACCGTCGCCGGGGTGCCCGCCTTTTGAGTCGCCATTCCTGTTTCCCTCTTGTTGGAACGCCGACTGGTGTCGAGTCGGCCACAAACAGAGAATCACATCGGGCCGCACAAGGCAAGAAGTCCCCGTATTATGCGGGAATCCAACGTTCCGGGGTCGCCGGAGCGGGTGGGAGCGGGACGGCTGACGGAGCCGACTCGGAGGGTCCCACGCCCTCTTAATACGTGCGTAACCCCTGCCGAGTATCATCCCGAACGCCACAAATGAGCCGCGCCGGAACTCCAATGCCCCGTTTCCCAAAGCTCACCGAGCGCATCGACGAGGCGCACAATCCCGCCAACAACCTAGCGCTCGCCATGGCGTTTTCCGGCGTGGGCCTCATCAGCACATTGATGCCGATGATGCTGGCTGCGCTCTACTTCTTGCGCTGAGCCGCCCGCGGCCCGTCAGGCGAGCGGGTAGGCCGCCTGATCCTCGTAGATCGCGCCGCTCTTCGTCAGATAACTCGCAATCAGGCTGAATTCCGTCACGTCGAAGGGCTCGGCGCGGAACAGCGCGTTGGCACCGAGGAACGCCTGTACCTTCGGCCCCAGCGGCGGCCTGAGGCGTGCCAGCGAGACGTGGGGCGTGTAGCGCCGCGTGTCCGGCGGAATCCCGATGCGCTGCAGCGCGCTCTCGACCTTGCTCTGAAGCTGCAGCAGCGGCTCCGACTTCTCGACACCCACCCAAAGCATGCGCGTGCCGAACTGACCGACGCTATCAAGCGTCAATCGGAACCGCGGACTGGAGAGGCGCAGCAGCGCCGCGTCGATGTCGCTTGCCAGACCCTCGTCGACCTCGCCGATGAAGCGCAGCGTCACGTGGAAGTTGCCGGGATCGACCCAGCGCGCCTCAGGCACGCCGACGCACAGCGTCGAGAGCCGGAGCTTGAGCTCGGGCGGCAGGTCGATGCCGACGAAGAGCCGCAGCATGGCTTGGGACCGCTCAGAGAAACAGGGCGAGCACGCCGGTGTAGCCGTAGAGCCGATCGTGGGCGATCTCGCCGTTGCCGAAGAAGCCCGCGAGCGGGAAATCGCCGAGCGTGTCGCGGATGCACCTGAGCTCCTCGGAGTCCGAGCCGAACAGGTTCGGACCGCGCGCGACGCAGCTGAAATAGAGTCCTGCCTTGGGTGGCCTCGGCGTGCGGCGCTTCAGGCCCTCGAGCATGCGCTTCAGATCCTCGAGCGCGCTCGCGGCGTCGCGGCGGCAGAACAGAATGGGGTCGCCGGGCGCCATGCGCTCCGCGATCGCGATCCACTGCCGCTCGGTATCGATTCCCATCAAGTTCCGCACCAGATAGTCGCCGGTATCGGAGCCTCGCACGGGAAACCCCGCGAAGACGCGGCCTGCGACCTTGCGGAGGTCGCGGGCGAGGAGCTCGCCGATATCTTCCTTGAAGACCTCGAGCGCAGGCCGCTCGTCGATCTCCATCACGATGTTCTCGCGTGCCTCCGTGACCCGGCGCACGGGTCCTATCGGCGAGCAGCCCTGAGTCAATCCCGTCGCCACAGCGATCTCGGGCGTGAGCACTACGCCGGAGATACCACCGTCCACCACTTGATCTGCGATTTGCCGCGGCGGTCCGTCGGACGACGCGGCGAGCCCGCCCACGAGATAGAGCCCGGCCTCGGTGCTGAGCGAAGCGACCGTCTTGACGAGGCGCCCGTCCCGGGGATCGCCGTGCACCACGCCGAAAACAGGATGGGTCTTGGCGAGCCAATCCGCCTCGGCCGCGGCCAGATTCGCTTCGTCACTCTGCGGGCCGAACACCCGGAACGCGCCCTCGGGCCAGGCCGCCACCAGCGCGCTCACGGCGGGTACCTCGAAATACTCGTGGCCCGCGCCGCAGACGCCGAGCCCGACGGAACCGACCCAATGCTGCACGCGCGTGCGCTCGCGCAGGAACGTGAGAATGCTGCCGAGGTCGTTGGCGAGCGCCTCGGTCGCATAGAGGAATCCGAGGCTCGCGCCGTCCGGCAGCGGCATCAACGCGTCGGCGCAGGCCTTTGCGGCCTCCGCCCAGCCGGCGCCGCTCGCATGGGCCGCGCGGAATGGCGCGCCGCTCATCCGTTCCTCGCCGCGGCACCGAGGAGCCGCACCACATAGGGCCCGACGCGATCCACGATCACAGCGACGCCGCGCGCATTGGGGTGCAACCCGTCGTCCTGATTGAGCGAGGGATCGAGTGCCACGCCGTCAAGGAAGAATGGGTAGAGCAGCACATGATGCTGCTCGGCGAGCGCGGGATAGATCGCGTGGAAGGCGTTCTGGTAATCGGCGCCCCAGTTGGTGGGCGCCTCCATCCCCAGCAGCAGCACCTTCTCGTGGCGCCGATCGAGCTTCCCCAGGATCTCGTCGAGATTCTTGTAGGTCTCCTTCGGATCGACGCCGCGGAGCGCGTC
>DATEGF010000348.1:0-8173 GCA_035280245.1 Allostellaceae bacterium | reverse complement strand
CATCGACCGCCGCGATCGAGCCGCCACCGGCGCCGATGGTGCGGATCTCCACCATCGGGAGCCGCACCGGCAAACCGTCGACCTCGCCCTGGGTCACCAGCGAGAGCGCGCCATCGCGCACCACCGACACGTCGAAGCTGGTGCCACCCATGTCGACGCCGACCAGATTGGGCGTGCCGAGGTCGTGGGCCGACTTGAGCGCGGCGAGGGCGCCGCCGCTCGGACCCGAGAGCAGGAGCCGCGCGGGCTCCCGACCCGCGGCCTCAACCGTGCAGACGCCGCCGTTCGATTGCATCAGCAGCAGCGGCGCCGTGATGCCCGCCTCCGCCATGCGCTCCTTGAGGCGGACGAGATAGGCGCACATGACCGGGATCAGCAGCGCGTTGAGCACCGTGGTGGAGGTGCGCTCGTATTCACGGATCTCCGGACCGATCTCGGACGAGAGCGAGACTGGAAGGTCCGGCAACAGGCGCGCAAGCCCATCGCGCAGCGCCCGCTCGTGCGCGGGATTGACGAACGCATTGACGAGCGAGACCGCGACCGTCTCCGCACCAAGCCGGCTGATGCCGGCGGCGATACGCTCGATGTCGCGGGCGTCGAGCGCGTGCTCGATGCTGCCGTCGCCGCGGATGCGCTCGGCGATGCCGAGCCGCCGGTCCCTCGGCACCAGTGCGGGCTCGCGCTTGGGATGCAGGCTGTAGATGTCGCGCCGGACATGCCGGCCGATCTCCAGCACGTCCTCGAAGCCCCCGGTGGTGACCAGCGCGCCGACGGGAAGGCGGCGCTGCAGGACCGCATTGGTGGCAATGGTGGTGCCGTGCAGCAGCAAACGGATATCGCCGAGACCGAAACCGATCTGCCGTGCCGCCGCCTCGACGCCCTCGAGCAGCCCGATCGAGGGATCGGCGGGCGTCGTCGGGACCTTGAGGCTGTGGAGCGCGCCCGTGCGCTCCTCGAGGATCTCGAGATCGGTAAAGGTGCCGCCGATATCGACAGCGACGCGAATGGCGGTGTTGCTCTTGCCGGCGGCCACACCCTACCCTAGCCGCGCCCCACCCGCTTGTTAAGCGGGTGTGGGGGTGCCCACATTGACACGGGGAGAAAGGTTGCGGCCCTAGCCGGAAAGGTATATCGGTAAGCTCAGGCGAGCCGTGGGCTGACAATTTTCGGGACCCACAGACCGCCGGATCGTTTGTTCCTGCCCGCTTGAGCGCCTGGCTGCGCAGCGTCGCGCAGAGCCTGCTTGGGCACGGGAACCCCTTGCCACCGCTTGCTTAAGAAAGGCCACCGAGGCGCATGCAGGTATTCGTCCGAGACAACGACGTGAACGGCGCCCTGCGCATCCTCAAGAAGAAGATGCAGCGCGAGGGGACCTTCCGCGAGATGAAGCGGCGGCGGTCCTACGAGAAGCCCTCGGAGCGGCGCGCGCGCGAGAAGAGCGAGGCGATCCGACGGTATCGCAAGGCCATGCGCAAGCGCTTCGAGCGCGAAGGCTACTAGCCGCCCCGCGCGGCCTTACCAGCCATTGATCCGAGGCCAGACGTCGATCACGGCGTCATACCCGTCAACCACGTGGTATCGATCGTAAGCCGCCGCCGTCATGCAGACATGATTGGGGGCCACGCGCACGAGGGTGCCCACACCCAGGCGATCGAGCGGTAGCGGCGTGGGCGCCGTCACGACGCCATGCTCCTGGTTGGCGCGCGCCACGATGGCGTCGCCGAAGGTCTGTCGACCCCGCTCGTCCAGAACCAGGCCGAACCCGTAGTCGCGGGGCGCCGAGGCCGTGCTGCGGTCTTTCGAGAGCGCCATGCCGCCGGCATCGATCACCACGCTGTTCTCCGCCGCGCGCCGATGGATCACGCTCGCGAGCACGGTCACGGCCATGCTCTCGGGCGCGCCGGAGCCGATCTGCACCTGGAACAGATCCTGGAACATGTAGACGCCGGGCCGCGTCTCCGTGACGCCCGCGAGGCTGCGGGCGTGAAGCGCGGTCGGCGTCGAGCCGACCGAGATGATCGGCGTGGGAATACCGAGCGCCCGCAATCGCTCGGCCCCGACGACCGCCGCACGGCGCTCGATCTCCGCGACGGCCTCGACTTCGGCGATGCTGCGGCAGGAGTAGGAATGCCCCGCATGGGTCATCACGCCGGCGCAGTGCGGACCGAGCGCGCGACCGACGGCGATCAGCGTGTCGCTTTCCGGAGCGACGCCGCCGCGATGCTCTCCGCAATCGACCTCGACCAGGACGCGATGGGTGGCACCGGTCGCGCGGGCATGCGCGGACACCGCCGCCGCGGCGTCGGGATCGTCGGTCACGACGGTGAGATCGACGCCGGCGCGCCGAAGCGCCGCCGCGCGATCGAGCTTCGCCGGCACGATACCGACGGCATAGAGAATGTCGCGAAAGCCTTCGCGAGCGAAGTACTCGGCCTCTGCAAGGGTCGAGACCGTGATGCCCCCCGCCTGTCCCACAGTCGCGAGACGCGCCACCGCCGCGCTCTTGGCGGTCTTCATGTGTGGGCGCAGCGCCACGCCATGGCGCCCCACGGCGGCCGCCATGATCTCCAGGTTGCGCTGGAGCTTCGCCCGGTCGAGCAGCAGGCACGGTGTCGCGAGATCCGACAGGCGTTGCGGACGCATGGCTCGCTGGGATTCCATCGTCACATCAGGAACACGCCTTTGCCGGCACTCTGGGCATCGAACACGCGGTAGGCTTCCGCCGCCTGGGGAAGCTTCCATCGGTGCGTGAAGAGGCGATCGACCGCGATACCGCGCTCCTCGACGAAGCGCGCGCAATCGGCCTGGCCCGTGGTCGAGAAGGTCCAGGAGCCGATGATGGTGAGCTGCTTCCGCAGCATGTCCGGGCTCACATCGAGGGTCACCGTGTCGCCCTCGCCGACGAAGCAGACCGTGCCCCAGGTGCGCGTTCCGCGGACGGCGACAAGGCGGCCCGCCGGAGAGCCTGAGGTATCGAGTGCCAGGTCGGTGCCACGGCCGTGAGTCGCGTCCTTGATCCCTGCAATCACGTCGCCCGCACGGGGATCGAGGAGCGTGTCGGCACCGAATTCCTTGGCACGGGCGAGCCGCTCTGGGCTGGTGTCGAGGGCGATCACACGGGCACCCATCGCGGCCGCGAGCTGCGTCGCCGAGAGACCGACCGGCCCCTGCCCCACCACGACCAGCGTGTCGCGGCCGGAGAGGTTCATGCGCCGGAGCGCGCCATAGGCCGTGCCGGTGCCGCAAGAGATCGCTGCCCCCGTCTCGAAGGAGAGGGCCTCCGGCAGCGGCACTAGCGTGAAGGCGGGCACCTTCATATAGCGCGCGTGCCCGCCGTGACCGGTGACGCCGTAGACCGTGATGCCGGCGGCACAGAGCTGCGACCAGCCGACCCGGCAGTGCTCACAGACGCCGCAGCCCTTGTAATGATGCACCATCACGCGGTCGCCGACCCGCGCGAGGGAGGGCTCGACTCCCGCGCCCACGGCGGCCACCACGCCGCAGGGCTCGTGGCCCGCGATCACCGGACCCGTCACCTTGCCGAGGCCCAGCGATTGGGCGCCGCTCTTGGCCGCGCGGTAGAACTTGAGATCGCTGCCGCACATGCCGGAGGCCTTGATCTCCAGCGCGACCTCACCTGGTCCCGGCGTCGGGTCGGGAAACTCCATGAACTCCAGCGTGCGTTCGCCCGTGAAAACGACGGCGCGCATGCGCCCCTCCTCGATTGAGTCTTGGGATCAAGTCTGGCACGGTTCGCCGCGACTGGAAATCCTCGGGTAATTACACCCATGCGCATCACCGCCGTCCACGACATCGTGGTGCCCATCGCATCCTCGATCCGGAACGCCTACATCGACTTCAGCGCGATGACCGCGAGCGTGGTCGCGGTGGTGACGGACGCGCGACGCGACGGCGCGCCCGTGGTGGGGTTCGGCTTCAACTCCAATGGCCGCTATGCGCCGCAGGGCCTGCTGCGGGAGCGGTTCATTCCGCGCCTCCTCGCCGCGAAGCCCGAGGATATCCAGGGCGGCACGGGCCTGATCGATCCCGCGAAGGCCTGGGCCCAGATGATGCGCAACGAGAAGCCTGGCGGGCATGGCGAGCGCTCGGTAGCCGTCGGCGTGCTCGACATGGCGCTCTGGGACGCCGTCGCCAAGGCCGAGAGCGTGCCGCTCTGGCGGCTCCTCGCCGATCGCTACAACGGCGGCCGCGCGGACGAGACCGCCTGGGTCTACGCGGCCGGCGGCTATTACTACCCCGGCAAGGACGTGGCACAGCTCAAGGACGAGATGCGCGGCTATCTCGACCTCGGCTACACCACCGTGAAGATGAAGGTCGGCGGCGCCGAACTCGCGACCGACCTGAAGCGCATCGAGGCCGTGCTCAAGGTGGTCGGTAGCGGCGAGCGGCTCTGTGTCGACGTGAACGGCCGGTTCGACCTCGACACCTCCCTCGCCTTCGGCGACGCCATCGCGCCACTCGGGCTACGCTGGTACGAGGAGCCCGTCGATCCCCTCGACTATCTGCTGCATGCCGCGCTGGCAACGCGCTACACCGGTCCGATCGCGACCGGCGAGAACCTGTTCTCGCTGCAGGACGCGCGCAACTTGATCCGCCACGGCGGCCTCCGCCCCGACCGCGACGTCCTGCAATTCGATCCCGCGCTCTCCTATGGCCTGGTCGAGTATTTGCGCATCCTCGGGATGTTGCGCGCCCACGGCTGGTCGCCACGCCGGTGCGTGCCGCATGGCGGGCATCAGTTCGCGCTCAACATCGCCGTGGGCCTCGGGCTCGGCGGTAATGAATCCTATCCGCAGGTGTTCCAGCCCTTCGGCGGCTTCGCCGACGATTGCCCGGTGGTGGAGAGCCGCGTGCGCCTGCCCGACGCGCCCGGCATCGGCTTCGAGGCCAAGAACAACCTCTACGCCGTCATGAAGCCGCTGCTGGAGAGCGCCCCCTAACTCATGCGATCATCGTTTTCCGCCCACCACGAGCCGCCACGCCAACCCTCGCGGCGGGCGTAAGCGGGCGATCGCGCCCAATCCCCAGAGGAGGATACATATGTGGCAGCCCGCCGAGAGCTACCCTGATCCCGCGGTTCAGATCCTCGATCCCAGCTTCGCCAAGTACCGCGTGGTGCTGGCGGCGGTCGAGCGGCTCTACACCGGCTGCCGCTGGGCGGAGGGCCCGGTGTGGTTCGGCGATGGGCGCTATCTGCTCTGGAGCGACATCCCCAACAACCGCATCCTGAAATGGGAGGAGGAGACCGGCGCGGTGAGCGCGTTTCGCAAGCCCTCCAACAATGCCAACGGCAACACGCGCGACCGCCAGGGCCGGCTCGTCACCTGCGAGCATGATGCGCGCCGCGTCACCCGCACCGAGCACGACGGCGGCATCACGGTGCTCATGGACCGCTTCGACGGCAAGCCGCTCAACTCGCCCAACGACGTCGTGGTGAAGTCGGACGACTCCATCTGGTTCACCGATCCGCCCTTCGGCATCCTCGGCAATTACGAGGGCCACACGGCGGAGGTCGAGCTCCCCACGAACGTTTATCGGATCGACGGCCGCACGGGGAAAGCGACCGTGGTCGCCGGCGAGATCAATCGCCCGAACGGTCTCTGCTTCTCGCCCGACGAGAAGACGATCTACATCGTGGAGTCCGGTCCGCCGCGGAAGATCTTCGCCTTCGACGTGGTCGCGGATGGCACCAAGCTCGCCAACCAGAAGCATCACATCGATTGCGGCGCCGACGGCACACCGGACGGGTTTCGGTGCGACGTCGACGGCAACCTCTGGGCCGGCTGGGGCATGACGCCGGAGCTCAACGGCGTCCGCATCTTCTCGCCCGCCGGCGAGCCGATCGGCCACATCCGGCTCCCCGAACGCGCCGCCAACCTCTGCTTCGGCGGCCTCAAGCACAACCGCCTCTTCATGGCCGGCAGCCAATCCCTCTACGCCCTCTACGTGAACACCCAGGGCGCCAAGGGCGGGTGAGCGTGCCGCAAGCTCAGAGGACGCCGCGCGCCTTCAGCGCCGAGACATAGCCGCGGTTCCAGGTCGGCGTGATCAGGACCTCGTTGATGCACAAGTGCTTCGGAAGCGCGGCGATGTAGCGAATGAGGTCGCCGCAGTCCTCGGGCTGCACCATCTTGGCGCGGTCCTCGGCGCTGACCGGCACTGGCCGCTTGTCGAGGATCGGCGTCGCGACCTCGCCAGGGCAGACGACGGTGGAGCGGATGCCGTTGATGCACTCCTCCATATTGATGCTGTGGCTCATGGCGACCACGCCATGCTTCGCCGCGGTATAGCCGGGTCCGCTCAGGGGGCTCACGAAGCGGCCGGCCATCGAGGCCGTATGGATCAGGATCCCGTCCTTCTGCGCGCGCATCATCGGGAGCGCGGCGGTCACGCAATAGAAGGCGCTGGAGAGGTTGCCGTGGATGAGCTCGTCCACCGCGGACGGCTTGAGCTGCCGCCAGTCGCGCTCGGTTACGTTGAGCCCCGCGTTGTTCACGAGGATATCGAGCCGGCCGAGCTTGTCCTTGATGAAGGCTGCGATCTTCTCGACCGCGCTCGCGCTCATGAGGTCGCCGGCCTGCACGTGCGCGGCGCCGCCCGCCTTTGAAATCTGCGTAGCCACTTTCTCGAGCGGCTCGCGGCGGCGTCCCGTCAGCACGACGGTCGCACCGTCCTTGGCGAGAGCGATCGCTGCGGCGGAGCCGATGCCGCTGCCCGCACCCGTCACCCACGCAACCTTTCCCTTGAGCGATGGCATTTACGATCTCCGTTCTATCGAGCGACCGCTAAGCTAGAGCAATCCGGCAGGAAGCGGAAATGCCATGCTATTCCGATAGGCACGGGTCTATCCGTCCCTCTCCGCCCCAAGGTGGGGCGGAGAGGAAAGGTGAGGTGGGGCGCGAGTCCGAGACCCTCATTCACCTAGCCTCTCCGCCCCAGGGCCGGAGAGGGACGCTAAGCGGGGCCCGCATATCGACAGGTTGCCCAACGGATCGCCGCCATGGCACAAACCCGCGAGCACCGCCACCTACGAGGCACCTTTGAGCACTTCCGTCGACCCCATCACCGTCTCAGTCATCCAGCATCGCCTGCTCGCGATCGTCGAGGAGATGGGCGAGGCGATGCTGCGCACCTCCTACTCGCAGATCCTGAACTCCAGCCGCGATTTCTCGACGGGGATATGCGACCTCAACGGCCGGCTCATCGCGCAAGCCGAGCACGTGCCGATCCATGTGGGTGCGCTGCCCTGGGCCGCGCGCTCCGTGCGCGATTTCTTCCAGGAAGAGATCAAGCCGGGTGACGTCTATCTGCTGAACGACCCCTACCACGGCGGCAATCACCTGCCGGACCTGACCGCCTTCGTGCCGGTGTTCGATGGCGACAAGCCCGTCTACTGGTCGATCAACCGCGCGCATCAGAGCGACATCGGCGGTGCCACCCACGGCGCCTACAACGCTGGCGCCACCGAGATCTGGCAAGAGGGCATCCGCATCACGCCGCTCCGCCTCTACGAGAAGGGTGAGCTAAAGCGCGACGTGATGGAGATGCTGGTCACCAACGTGCGGCATCCCCGCGACTTCCGCGGCGACCTCGCGGCGATGATCGGCTCGGCCCGCGTCGGCGAGCGGCGGCTCCTGGCACTCGCGGCCGAGTTCGGCTGGCCCACGACCTATGCCGCGATCGAGGCAGTGTTGGATGGCGCCGAGCGGCAGACCCGCGCGGTGATCGCGGGCTGGAAGGACGGCGTCTACAAGGGCGAGGCGATCCTCGACGACGATGGCCACAAATACGAGGACGTGCACATCCGCGCGACCGTCACCAAGCACGGCAGCGATCTCAAGATCGACCTCTCGGATTCCCACGAGCAGGTGATCGGCTTCGTCAACTCCTCCTACCCCAACATGCGCTCGGCGGTGGCGGTGGCACTCTCCTATCTGATCGACCCGCACACGCCCAAGAACGACGGCACCTTCCGGCCGCTCGAGGTGATCGCGCGCGAGGGCACCGTGGTGTGGGCGAAGGAGGGCGCGCCGGTGACGCTCGCCACCAATCACTGCGGCCAGGAGATCATCGAGGCGATCATCCGCGCGCTGGCGCCGGCCTGTCCCGATCGGGCCATGGCGGGCTGGGGTCGACGCTTTCGCCTGGCACT
>DATEGF010000347.1:0-6051 GCA_035280245.1 Allostellaceae bacterium | reverse complement strand
GGGCGCATCGTCGAGACCTACGACATCGCCGCGCCGCTCCTCACCCGCGGGCGCCACCGCGAGGCGCTGGAAGTCGCGGTCGACGGGCTGCAGCGCTCGCTCGGTGCCGATCTCCCGGAACTCCGCGCCGAGGATCTGCGCCTCGCTTGGCGCAGCCTCGGCCGCATCACCGGCCGCGTCGATGTCGAGGACCTGCTCGACATCATCTTCCGCGACTTCTGCATCGGGAAGTGATCTGCGTTCAAGCCCTATTTTAAGCGGCGATTCGTAGCATCGCTGGTCAACGGACGTTGAGACAGCGCCAGCAGCGCGAACACCGCGCCACTCGCTTCGATGAGTGCGCCGACGAGATAGAGCGGGCGGTAAATTCCGATCTGCTCGTAGGCGAAGGAGAGGCCGTAGGCGCCGCCCGCTTGCGCGACGGCGAAGCAGAGCGTGGCCCAGCCCCAGGCGCGCGATTGCTCGCGCGCAGGCACGAGCTCGGTGATGCGCGCCGAGAGAACCGCGGGAACCGCCGGCGTGAGCGCGCCCACGATCAGCGCGGAGAGTGCCAGTGCCGGGACCGACGAGATCTGCCACGGCAACGCGATGGCGATCGCCTTCATGACGAAGACCACGACGTAGGCGCGGCCGAGGCCGATGCGATCACCGAGCGCCCCGGCGAGCGACGGGCCGAAGACGGCGCCGAGGCCGAACAGCAGCCAGGTGATGCTGCCGATGCTGGTGCCGAGACCGAGCTCGCGGGCGACGAAATCCACCCAGAAGACCGAGTGCGGGATGAAACCGGCACCGTCCGTCGCGAAGGCGAGGCAGCCGAGGATCAGGGGCAGGGTGAGAACCTTGGAGAGAGGCGCGTGCGCAATGATGTGCGCCTTCGTCGGCGCAAACCCGCCGCGCCAACGCGACCAGGACACCGCCGAAGCCAGGACGGCACCCGCGGTGAGGCCGAGCCAAGCCAGGATTGGCGAGATCAACGCGAGTGGAGCCACGATTAGGCTCCCCAAGCCGGCACCCAGCCCCACTCCAGCGTAGATTACGCCGCCAGCGCGTCCTCGACCCGCTGCCGGCACCTGGATCAGCAAGAAACTCGGGGCCAGGACCATGAGCACGCCGCCGGTGAGACCGACCAGGAATCGCCACGGCATCAGCCACCAAAACCCGCCGGGTACTGCCGAAAGGCCCAGTCCGAGGATCGTCAGGATAAAACCTCCGCGAATCGCGAGGGTGTTGCCGGTGCGGAGTGCCAGTTGGTGAGCAACGAGCGCGCCGGCGAAGTACCCGGCGAGGTTGGCGGCGCCCAGGTAATCGGCCTGTGGCGCCGTGACCTGACCGGTGCCGACCAGGAACGGAATGATCGCCGTGTAGGAGAAACGAGCGAACCCAACTCCCGTGACAGTGGCGCAGATACCGGGCCAGGCCAGAGTCCACCAGGAGGGCATGTCCGTCGTTATCGGTCGCCCCGGCTTGGCCTGTCAACGAATGCCGACGCACGGCAGGCATCACGACGCCCGCTGTTTCACGTGAAACTTGAAGCCCGAGAGACCGCTCCATAGAGTGCGCGCCATCATGGCGCGCTACGATGTCATTGTGATCGGCGGCGGGCATGCCGGCTGCGAGGCGGCGGCTGCCTCGGCGCGGCTGGGCGCCCGGACGCTGCTGCTGACCCATCGGCGCGCCACCATCGGCGAGATGTCCTGCAATCCCGCGATCGGCGGTCTGGCAAAGGGCCACCTAGTCCGAGAGATCGACGCCCTCGATGGCGTCATGGGTCGGGCGACCGATCGCGCCGGCATCCAGTTCCGCATGCTCAACCGCAGCAAGGGCCCAGCCGTCCGCGGTCCGCGCGCGCAGGCCGATCGGAAGCTCTATCGCCAAGCCATGCAGGCAATTCTCGCCGAGCAGAAGAATCTTGAGATCGCCGAGGCCGCGGCCGAGGATCTGACGTTCGACAAGACCGGCCGAGTGACGGGGGTGCTGAGCGCCACTGGCGAGACCCTCCTGGCCGGGCGGGTGATCCTCACGACCGGCACGTTTCTTCGGGGCCTGATCCATATCGGGGAGGAAAAGATCCCGGCCGGCCGGGTCGGCGAGGCACCGTCGCTCGGCCTCTCC
Organism: Allostellaceae bacterium; assembly: GCA_035280245.1. Classification (GTDB taxonomy): domain Bacteria; phylum Pseudomonadota; class Alphaproteobacteria; order ATCC43930; family CGMCC-115725; genus DASZHJ01. Next base: position 3,939 of record DATEGF010000347.1, on the reverse strand, counting down.
GCGACCCTCGAGCGCCTCGGATTTCGGCTGGGCCGCCTCAAGACCGGCACGCCGCCCCGGCTCGACGGCGCCACCATCGATTGGGCCGGGCTCGAGCGTCAGCTCGGTGATGAGCCACCCCAGCCATTCTCGTTCTTGACCCGCGAGATCACCCAGGCGCAGGTGCCCTGCCACATCACCGAGACCACGCCCACTGCGCACTCCTTGATCCGCGACAACCTGCACCGCGCGCCGCTCTTCTCGGGGCAAATCGAGGGAGTGGGGCCGCGCTATTGTCCCTCGATCGAGGACAAGGTGGTGCGGTTCGCCGACCGCGAGCGGCACCAGATATTCCTCGAGCCGGAGGGCCTGGATGACTCGACCGTCTATCCGAACGGGATCTCCACGTCGCTGCCGCGGGATGTGCAGGAGGCCGTGGTCGCAAGCATTCCCGGCCTAGAGCGTGCCCGCATGATCCGGCCCGGCTACGCGATCGAATACGACTTCGTCGACCCCCGCGAGCTCCACGCAACACTCGAGACCAAGCGGGTTCAGGGCCTTTATTTTGCGGGCCAAATCAACGGCACCACGGGCTACGAGGAGGCGGCAGCCCAGGGCGTGGTCGCCGGCCTCAACGCCGCGCTCTCGGCCGGCGGCCAGGAGCCGCTGACCTTCGACCGCGCGAGCTCGTATATCGGCGTGCTCGTCGACGACCTCGTGACCCGCGGCACCAACGAGCCCTACCGCATGTTCACGTCCCGAGCCGAATACCGTCTCGTGCTGCGTGCCGACAACGCCGACCAGCGTCTGACGCCGACCGGCATTCGACTCGGTTGCGTGGGCGAGGACCGAGAGGCGGTCTTCACCGCCAAGTCGGAGGCGCTCGCGGAAGCCCGCGCGCTCGCCCAGCGCTTGATCCTCAGCCCGTCAGCGCTCCGGGACCAGGGCATTGCCGTCAATGCCGACGGCGTACTGCGGACCGCCGCGGAGCTTCTAGCGTACCCCGGGACCGATCTCGCCCGACTGACCGCAATCTGGCCCGAGCTGGCCGGAATTTCCCCGGCTGTGGCCGAGCAGCTCGAGATCGATGCCCGCTATGCCGGCTATCTCGAGCGCCAAGAGGCCGACATCCGGGCCTTCCGCAAGGACGAGGCGCTCGAGCTCCCGCCAGATCTGGATTACGCCGCGGTCGGAAGCCTCTCCGCCGAGGTCCGAACGAAGCTCCAGGAAAGCCGGCCCGCCACGCTCGGTGCCGCCGCCCGGATTTCCGGCGTGACGCCGGCAGCCTTGGTCGCTCTCCTCAAACACGTGCGCCGACGGGAGAGCCGGGCGGCTTAGCCCGACCGTGGTGCGTCCTTCGACTCGCGATGCTGCGCATCGCGGCTCAGGATGAGGAGAAATGGAGCGGCCAGAAAAGAAACGACCTCATCCTGAGCCGGCGCAGAGCGCCGAGTCGAAGGACGCTGGATGCCCAAAACACCTCTGACCCCCGAGGCCTTCGCAAAGACCCTCGACGTTTCACGTGAAACGTTGGACCGCTTGCAGGTCTTCGTCAGTCTGCTGACGCGCTGGAACGCCCGCATCAATCTGGTCAGCGCCGGCACCCTGGCCGATGTCTGGCGGCGGCACATCCTCGATAGTGCGCAACTGATCCAGCACATCGATCCTGCGGCACGGGTAATGGTGGACCTCGGCAGCGGGGCAGGGCTGCCGGGAATGATCCTCGCTATCCTCGGCGTGCCCCAGGTGCACTTGATCGAGGCAGACCAACGCAAAGCCGCCTTCCTTCGCGAAGCCGCGCGCATCACCCAGGCCCCCACGACCGTCCACGCGAGCCGCGCCGAGTCGGTCAAAGCGTTCGCCGCCGACGTCATCACCGCCCGCGCCCTCGCGCCGCTGCCCCAACTTCTCGCCTGGGGCGCGCCCTTCGTGGGCGAAACCAGCGTTTGTCTCTTCCTGAAGGGGCAGGGGTTGCGCGATGAATTGACCGCCGCCGAGGAGAAATGGATAATGCGGACACAAATCCTGGCCAGTCTGGCCGATCCGACGGGCCATATATTGAGAGTGGAGGGGCTTCGTGCCGCTCACTGACGACCTCCCTCAGGGCGCCCCGACCGCCGATCCGGCGGAGTCGCGAGCACCAGTGCCCGCGCCGATCCCGCGCCATCCCCGCATCCTCGCCATCGCCAATCAGAAGGGCGGCGTCGGCAAGACCACGACGGCGATCAATCTTGCGACGGCGCTGGCGGCCGTGCACAAGCAGGTCCTGGTGATCGACTTCGATCCCCAGGGCAATGCGAGCACCGGCCTCGGCATTCCTCGCCAGGCGCGGACGGTCACGAGCTACGACGTGCTCAGGGGTGATCGCGGGCTTGCGGAGGCCACGGTGCCGACCCTCGTTCCCGATTTGTTCGCGATCCCAGCTTCGGTCGATCTCTCGGGCGCAGAGGTGGAGCTCGTCGATATGGAGCGCCGGGAATTCCGCCTGCGCGATGCGCTCGCGGCGTCGTCCCTCACTTACGACTATGTCCTGATCGATTGCCCGCCCTCGCTCGGCCTCCTCACGCTGAATGCGCTGGTCGCCGCGAACGCGGTGCTCGTGCCGCTGCAGTGCGAGTTCTACGCGCTCGAGGGGCTGAGCCACCTCATCCGCACCATCGAGCGCGTGAAGCGGCATCTCAATCCGAGCCTCGAGATCCAGGGCATCGTGCTGACCATGTTCGACAAGCGGAACAACCTCAGCGACCTCGTGGCGGCGGACGTGCGCGGTCATCTTGGCCTCAAAGTCTACGACACCGTCATTCCCCGGAACGTCCGCGTCTCCGAGGCGCCCTCGCACGGCAAGCCCGTGCTGCTCTACGACCTGCGCTGCCCCGGGGCGCAGGCCTACGTCCATCTCGCGGGCGAAGTGCTGCGCCGGGAGGAAAGGGCGACCGCCGCATGATCGAGGACGCACGACGCCGGAGTCTTGGCCGCGGACTCTCGGCGCTGCTCGGCGAGGAAGACGCCGCGGACGAGGCCGCACCGCGCACCATCCGCATCGACCTGCTGCGCCCCGGCCGCTATCAGCCGCGCCACGTGTTCGACACCGAGGGGCTTCAGGCGCTCGCGCAATCGATCCGCGAGAAGGGCGTGCTGCAGCCGCTGCTGGTGCGGCGCTATCCGGGTCTCGCCGACGCCTACGAGATCGTCGCTGGCGAGCGTCGCTGGCGCGCGGCGCAATTGGCGCAGCTCCACGAGGTTCCCGTCGTACTCCGCGAGATCGACGATCGCGAGGCCCTGGAGATCGCGCTGATCGAGAACCTGCAGCGGCAGGATCTCTCCCCGCTCGAGGAGGCCCAGGCCTATCAGCGCCTGCTCGACGAGTTCGCGCACACCCAGGAGGCCGTGGCGCAAGTCGTCGGCAAAAGCCGCAGCCATGTCGCCAACACCATCCGGCTCCTGGACTTGCCGAGCGCGGTGAAGCAGATGCTCGACGCGGGCGAGCTCACCGCGGGCCATGCGCGCGCGCTGCTCGGTGCCAGCGATCCGCTCGAGCTCGCCCAGGTGATCCTTCGCCGCGGCCTCAACGTGCGGCAAACGGAGCGACTCGCGAAGCGCGCGAAGGCGAAACCGAGCACCAAGGCACCGCGCGAGAAAGACGCCGACACCCGCGCCGTCGAGCACGAGCTCACGCTGGCACTCGGCACAACCGTCAAGGTCGATCCCGCCCGCGACGGCCGCGCGGGCACGCTCAGCATCAGCTATCAAAGCCTCGACCAGCTCGACGAGCTGATCCGCCGCCTGAAGCGAGTCCCGGCCGCGATCGGTTGATAGGCATCGCTCGACTCAAATCTGCCTCATCCTGAGCAAGCGAAGCGCGTCGAAGGACGCCCGATCGTGAGCCGAAACCCTGACGGATATTTCTACGAGCGCCAGATCAAGGGTTGGAGTCGTGCGAAGAAAGAGGCGCTCATCAAG
>DATEGF010000346.1:0-14730 GCA_035280245.1 Allostellaceae bacterium | reverse complement strand
CGCGCGGCGGCTCATTCCGCTCCGCGGCGCCGCACCCGCCTTCCTCGCGGGCGCCTGGCTGGTCCTGGCGCTGGTGGTGGCGGTGCCGCTGGCGGCGCTCATCGCGACCGCCCTGGTCAAGGCCTACGGCCTGCCGCTCAGCGCCGCGAGCATTACGGCAGAGAACTTCCGCGATGTCCTCAGCCAAGCGGCGACGGCACGCGCCGCCCTCAACAGCCTGTTCCTCGCCGGCACCACCGCGATCGTCGTGGCGGGCGTCGGCGCGCTCCTCGGCTACATCGTCATCTGGCGCAATAGCGCCTGGGCGCGAGCGCTCGCGGTGGGGGCGGAGCTCCCCTATGCACTCCCGGGCGTCGTGTTGGCGCTCGCGATCATCCTGGTGCTCTTGCGGCCCTTGCCGCTCATCAACGTATCGCTCTACGGCACGCTCTGGATCATCCTCGCGGCCTACCTCGGCCGATTTCTCGTGTTGTCGCTTCGGACCACGGTCGCGGGCTATCGCCAGATCCACGGCAGCCTCGAGGAAGCCGCGGCGGTTGCCGGCGCCGGACTCTGGCGGCGCATCGCCACCGTAATCCTGCCGCTCGCGGCACCCGCAGTCGCCGCCGGCGCCGTGCTGGTGTTCCTGATCGCGCTCAACGAGCTCACGGTCTCGGCCCTCCTTTGGTCCGCCGGACACGAGACGCTGGGTGTCGTCGTCTTCAGCCTCGAGCAAGGCGGCGACACCACCCTCGCCGCCGCGCTCTCGGTGCTGGTGGTCGCGGCAACCATGGCGCTGATGGGTCTCGCGAGCGTCGTGGCTCAGCGCCTGCCCCAGGGCGTGCTGCCCTGGCAGGGCTAAGCGGCTGCGTTGCCGCGACCGCCCAGCGTTGCTACGGTCCGGCTGCAATGGGGATCGAGGCGTGAGCGTCGTCGGGAATTTTTGCGAGCCGGGATTCGATCTGCAGACACCGTTCGATGCGGCGGTGGTGATCGGCACCATCGTGCGTCCCACGCTCAAGGATGCGCTGCTCTCGGTATTCCGACAGACCCACCCGGGCCGGGTCCAGATCATGCTTGGCATCGACAAGGCGATGGGCGACCGAGGCGTGATCCACGAGGTGCTCGCGCACCGGCCGCCCAACCAGGTCGTGACCCTGCTCGACCTCGGCTACTCGACCTCGATCCGCCATGGCGGCGTCCACGCGGACCTTTGGGGTGGCGCGCTCCATACGATCCTGAGCTATCTCGCCAACAGCCGCTATATCACCTACCTCGCCGACGACAACTGGATGCACGAGCAGCACATCTCGACCTTGCTGGCGGTGATCGGCGACCACGACTGGGGCTTCAGCCTGCGCTGGTACGTCGACGACGCCACGCGCAAGCCGCTCTGCGTCGATATCTGGGAATCCGTGGGTCCCGGCAAGGGCGTCTATGCCGAGAGCTTCGGCGGCTTCGTCGATCCCAATTGCATGTTCATCGACAAGGTCCGCTGCGAGCCCGTGCTGCGCCACCGCTCGCTACCGTTCATGAGCCCGGCCGGCCTCGCGCCGTCCGATCGCGGCCTCTTCGACCAGCTCCGCAATCGGTCCTGGGTCTGCACGGGCCAGCCGACCTCGTACTATACGATCCAGCCATCGGACGCGAACCACGCGAGCCGCATGACACTGATCCGCGAATTCCTCGCGGGCGAGGGAAACGCCGCGCTGGCCACGAATGTCCTCGGCCGTGAGCGCGTCTAGGATCGTCATCTTCGGTGTGGGCGCGCCGCTCACGATCGATCTCGAGGAGAGCTGCGCACGGCTCGGCATCGAGGTCGCCGCGGGCGTGCGGAACGTGCCGGGCAAGAGCTTCGCCTCGGATGCGCTGACGGTCGTCGAGTGCGATCGGATTCCGGATGCGCTGAGGGCGATCGGGATCGTGCTCCCACTCTTCACGCCCGGACATCGGCTCTCGGCGCTCGCGCATGCGATCGGCTTGGGCTTCGCAGAGGTGGAGACCGTGATCGATCCGACCTCGGTCCTGGCGCGGTCCGCCAGCATCGGCCGAGGCGCCTACATCAATGCCGGCTGCACCATAGCGGGCGCGGTGCGGCTCGGAGACTTCACCCTGATCAACCGCGCTGCCAGCATCGGCCACCACACACGGCTCGGCGATTTCGCCTCGATCGGCCCGGGCGCGGTGCTCGCCGGCAGCATCACCGTCGGCCGTGGCGCCGTGATCGGCGCCGGCGCGGTCATCCTGCCGGAGCTCGAAATCGGAGCCAACGCGATGGTGGGGGCGGGCTCGGTGGTGACCCGATCGATCGCCGCGAACTGCCTCGCCGTGGGCAATCCGGCGCGCGTCGTGCGGAGTGATCTCCCCGCGCTCGGCGACAGCCCGGCCCTGCCGCGGCGTTAGAGCGCGCGCGGCTTCAACTCGAAGGCCTGCGCCAGCAGCTCGTAGGAGCGGAGCCGTGGCGCGAATTCGTGACAGATGGTGACGGCGACGATCTCGTTGACGCCATAGTGCTGGGCGAGCTCGACGAGGCGCGCCTTCACCGCCTCCGGCGCGCCGATCACCATACGGCGGCGGTTCATGGCGATGCGCAGGCGCTCCTCGCGGGTGTAGTCGTGGGCCTCGGCCTCGGCGATCGACGGGACCGGGCCGAGATAACCCTGGTCGAGGCGCAAGCGCCAGAGGTCGCGGCTCTGCACGAGGCGCTGGGCCTCGGCCTCGGTGTCGGCGCACATCACGAAGACGCCGATGCTACCGAGCGGCGCCGCCAGTTGCGCGGAGGGCCGGAAGCGATCGCGGTAGGCCCCCATCACCTCGAGGCCGCCCTGGTCGGTGATGAAATGCGCGAAGGAGAAGGGGCAGCCGAGATAGGCCGCCACCAGCGCGCTCTGGTCGCTCGAGCCCAGGAGCCAGACCTCGGGCCGGCCCACGGGCTCGGGCGTCACGCGGACCCGCGCGAAGGGATGATCCGCCGGCAAGCCGCCGCAGAGATAGCCCAGGAGGTCCTGTACCTGGCTCGGGAAATACTCGGCGCCGATCGCGCCCGGGCCGGCCTGCAGCGCGCGGGCGGTCATCTGGTCGCTACCGGGCGCGCGGCCGACGCCGAGGTCGATCCGGCCGGGATAGAGCGTCTCCAGCACGCGGAACTGCTCGGCGACCTTGAGCGGGCTGTAGTGGCTCAGCATCACGCCGCCGGAGCCCACGCGCATCTCGGAGGTCGCGGCCGCGACCCGCGCGATCATGATCTCGGGCGCCGCTCCCGCGAGACCCTCGGTCGCGTGATGCTCGGCGAGCCAATAACGGTGAAAGCCCCAGCGCTCGGTCGCTTGCGCGAGCGCGATGGTCTCGTTGAACGCATCCGCCGCCGTGCCGCCGGCACGCACCGGCGATTGGTCGAGGACCGAGAGGATCATCAGGCCGCTCTCAACTGTGCTCGCGCGTGGCGGTGAAGCGGAGCTTGGGCCATTCCTTCGTGGTGGTGTCGAGGTCCCACTTGTTGCGCGCGAGATAGACCGGCACGCCGTCGTGGTCCTCGGCGGTGGTGGAGGGATTGCGGTCGAGGAAGCGCTTGAGCTCGAGGGGATCGTCCGCGGCGATCCAGCGCGCGGTGATGTAAGGCGCCTCCTCGATGCGGACGCCGAGCCCGTACTCGGCCTTGATGCGCGCCGCCAGCACGTCGAGCTGCAGCGAGCCCACCACGCCCACGATCCAGTCGCCGCCGGCGAGCGGCTTGAAGATCCGCGTGACGCCCTCCTCCGCCAGCTGCTCGAGCGCGCGCGCCAGGTGCTTCGACTTCAGGGGGTCGTCCAGGCGGACGCGACGCAGGATCTCCGGCGCGAAATTGGGAATGCCGGTGACGCGGATCGACTCGCCTTCGGTGAGCGTATCGCCGATCCGCAACGTGCCGTGGTTGGGGATGCCGATGATGTCGCCGGGCCAGGCTTCCTCGGCGAGGTTGCGCTCGCGCGCCAGAAAGAACACGGGGTTCTGGATCGCCATCAGGCGGCCGCTGCGGCTGTGCTTGAGCTTCATGCCGCGCCGGAACCGGCCCGAGCAGAGCCGCAGGAAGGCGATCCGGTCGCGGTGCTGCGGGTCGATATTGGCCTGCACCTTGAAGACGAAACCGGTGACGCGATCCTCCGTGGGATCGACGGGGCGCGGCTCCGCGGGCTGTTGGCGCGGCGGCGGCGCCAAATCGGCGATGCCGCGGATCAACTCGCGCACGCCGAAATTGTTGAGCGCGCTTCCGAAGTAGACCGGTGTCAGATGGCCTTCGCGATAGGAGCCGAGATCGAAGGGCTTGCAAAGGCCACGTGCCATCTCGACCTCGTCTCGGAGCTTCTTGAGTGCCGCCGCCGGAAGCAGGCTCTCGAGCTTGGGGTCGTCGAGCCCCTTGCAGCGCACGGGCTCGGTCACGCGCTCGCCGGCGCCGCGCTCGAAGAGCACTAGCGCGTCCTGGAAGAGGTCATAGGTGCCGAGAAAATCCCGGCCCATGCCCATGGGCCAGCTCGCGGGGGTCACGTCGAGCGCGAGCGTGCGCTCGATCTCGTCCAGGAGGTCGAAGGGGTCGCGGGACTCGCGATCGAGCTTGTTGACGAAGGTGACGATCGGGACGTCGCGGAGCCGGCACACCTCGAAGAGCTTCCGGGTCTGGGCCTCGATGCCGCGGGCGGCGTCCAGCACCATGACCGCGCTGTCGACGGCGGTGAGCGTCCGGTAGGTGTCCTCGCTGAAGTCCTGGTGGCCTGGCGTATCCAGTAGGTTGAAGGTGATGCCGTCGTGCTCGAAGGTCATCACCGCAGAGCTAACGGAGATGCCGCGCTCGCGCTCAATCTCCATCCAGTCCGAGCGCACGCGGCGGCGCTCGCCCTTCGCCTTAACCTCGCCTGCAAGCTGGATCGCGCCCCCGAACAGCAGCAGCTTCTCGGTGAGCGTGGTCTTGCCGGCGTCCGGGTGCGAGATGATCGCGAAGGTGCGCCGGTGCGCGATCTCGGTGGCGAGCGTGGTGTCGAGCGTGTCCATGGGGCGCGCCTCAATAGCGGGAAATCCGCCCCGAGCGCAACAGAAACGCCATGAAGCATTTGCGCGCCGATGTGGAGTTGTTCCAACTGACGCGGAAAAACATGCAAAAAATTTCAGCGGCACCCGTTGAATCGACATCAATGAGTCACACATGGAATAGTGGCGCAACTGTCTGGAGGATGCCTAAGACGCATGACTCCGCCGGATCAGTATTGAATAGCGCCAAACCCAAGGCTCGGTCGTGTGACCGGGCGGATGGCTTGAAGCCACCCTAGACGAACCCCGCCATCAGGCACCGCCGGGCGGGGTTCGCGCGTGAGAAAGCCCGCCCACTCCGATCCGCTACTGCGCGCCCCAGGGCATGATCGGCACCGTGCTGATGGCGTTGGCGGGCGAGCCGTTGATCAGCTTGGAGCTGATGGCGAGATAGACCAGCGTATTGTGCTTGATGTCGGGAACCCGATAGATCCGTGTCGCCTTGAAGAAGATGCTGGTCTTCTCGGTAAAGGCTTCTTCCTCCTTGGGGAGCTTCGATATATCGACCGAGATCCGGCCGGTCTGCCGGCACGCCACGGAGAAGTTCGAGGGATCCTCGTTGAGGCCGAGGGGCTGGCCCCAGCCGCCCTTGCGCGCCTGGGAGATGTGGCAGGTGACGCCGGGCACCTTGGGATCATCGAACTCGCTTACGCAGACCTTGTCGTTGGGCGAGAGCAGCTTGAAGGTCGTGCTGACGCAGGCAAGGTCGTCGGCGCGCGCGAGGCCGGGTGCCGCGAGCATCAGCGCAAGCGCGATCAGGACTAGTCTCATGTGTCGATTATCCTTCGGCTGAAGGGGCGCAAAACGGAAAGGGCGGAGCCCCGAGGCTCCGCCCTTCCAATCCACGAGAGTCCTGAGCGATCAGGACCCGTTGTAGGTCGATGCCGTATGTTCCGGGCAGGCCATGGCGGGTGCCGCCACCGTGGCGACGCCGACCAGAGCCAGCAGGACGAGAGCAAGGATGCTACGCATCTTCGTCTCCTACGTAGGACCAAGGCCGCCAGCATGATCCATTCCGCGCCCGGCTGGCAAGCCCGCACCGCCTCGTCACACCCACTTGTGAGATGGGCTCAACCGACGGGCACGCTTGCCAGAGACTGACGCGCGCCCTATAGCCCACTCGCAGGCAGAAATCGCCGGCCAGGGAGAGGGGATGAGCGACGGCAAGGTGCTCGAGCTCGGCGATATCGCGCTGCGGTCCGGCATGACCCCTGGCGAGACGGGCCCCTACTTCACAGCCCCCAAGCGGGCGCTCACCGAGCTGCTCGAAACGCGGGTCTGAGTCGTGCTGCCCGGAGCCGCATGCCAATCCGACTGACCCCGCGCTCGTCCGCCGCAGCAATGGCGTGGCCAGCGGTGCCCGATGGCCTCGCTGCGCAACTCCTCGCGCTCCAGCAGCAGCTCGCGCAGTCCGAGCAGTGGTCGCCGGAGCGGCTCGCGCGGCACCAATTCCGCCAGCTCAGGCCTCTCCTGCTGCACGCCTATGATCAGAGCCCGTTCTATCGGGCACGGCTCGATGCCGGGGGCTACCGGCGCGGGCAGGAGATCACGCCGGAGTTCTGGGCACGGCTGCCGCTGCTGCAGAAACGGGACCTGCAGGAGCAGGGCGCCGCCGCGCTCTGCCGCGAGGTTCCCCGCGAGCACGGCGGGACGATAAGCGGCTCGACCTCGGGGTCGACGGGAGCGCCGTTGCGGACCGCTACGACCGAGCATGCGCAGCTGATCTGGCAGGCGATCACGCTGCGCCAGCAGTACTGGCACGGGCGCGACCTCAATCTGAAGTTCGCGAGCATCCGCCGCGATCGCGCCAACAGCGCGTTCCCGCCGAGTGGCACAAGCTATCCGGATTGGCTGGTGCCCGAGGGCGTCGTTTATCCGACTGGCCCGGCCTGCCTGCTCGACAACCGGTGCACGCCGGCCGAGCAGGCGCAATGGTTGATGCGGGAGGAGCCGGACTATCTCTTGACGTTTCCCTCTGTCGCCCTGGAGATCGCGCGGTATCTTCTCGATCATGGCCTCGGCCTCAAGCGCCTGAAGGAAATCGGTACGCTCGGCGAAGTCGTCACGCCGCGCGCGCGCGCGGCGTGCCGCGATGCGTTCGGCGCGGAGATCCGCGACATGTACAGCGCCGTCGAGACCGGCTACCTCGCCATCCAGTGCCCCGCAGGCCGCTACCACGTGCAGTCCGAGTCGGTGCTGCTCGAGGTTCTGGACGACGCGGGCCGGCCCTGCCGGCCCGGCGAGATCGGGCAGGTGGTCGTGACGCCGCTGCACAATTTCGCGCAGCCGCTTTTGCGCTATTCGATCAGCGATTTCGCGGAGGTCGGCAGCGATTGCGCCTGCGGGCGACGCTTGCCGGTCTTGAACGAGATCGTCGGCCGCGCCCGCGACACCGTCATGCTACCCTCGGGCACGCGACGCTATGCGTGGTTCGGCATGCGCAAATTCGCGGAGATCCCGGAGATCACGCAATTCCAGGTCATCCAGAGGACGCTCTACGACCTCGAGCTGAAGCTGGTCACGCGCGCGCCGCTGAGCGCGGCGTCCGAGGAGAAGCTCCGCGAGAACCTCAAGAAATCGCTCGGCGAGCATTTCTCGGTGCTGCTGACCTACCACGCCGAGATTCCGCGCACGGCGAGCGGGAAATACTTCGATTTCCTCTCAGAGGTTCCAGGCTGACATGACCACGATCCGACGCGCCGTCCTCGCGATCGCACTCTTGCTGCTGGCGGGCCCGCCGGTCGCGGCACAGGAACTCCGGATCGGCATGTTGCTCGAATCCAACTCGATCGATCCCATGCTCTCGACCACGTCGTCCAATGCGATGTTGGCGCGGCATTTCTTCGATGAGCTGGTGCAGCAGGACGAACACCAGAGACTGAAGCCGGGCCTCGCGCTCTCATGGCGATCGCTCTCGCCGACGGTCTGGGAGTTCCACCTGCGCCCTGGCGTCAAGTTCCACGATGGCAGCGCCTTCACCGCCGAGGACGTGGCGTTCAGCCTGCGTCGCGCGCCCACCGTGAGCTCCGCGGCGGCCTTCGGCGTCTACACGCGCGCGATCACGGCCGTCGAGATCGTCGATCCCCTGACGGTGCGGATCCATTCCGAGGCGCCCTATCCCCTGGCGCCCTACGACCTCAGCGTGGTGCCGATCATCTCGCACCGGGTCGGCGACGGCGTTACTACCGCCGATTTCAACAGCGGCAAGGCCGCGATCGGCACCGGGCCGTTCCGCTTCGTGCGATGGACTCCCGGCGACCGCATCGAGATGGCGCGCAACGACGACTACTGGGGCCCGAAGCCCGCTTGGGCCCGTGTGACGACCATCCAGATCCCCAACGACTCCGCGCGGGTCGCAGCGCTCCTCGCCCATGACGTCGACCTCATCGACACGGTTCCGCCGAGCGCGCTCGCCGACCTCCGCACGCGGCCCGACGTGCGGCTGGCGGAGATCCCGTTCAACCGCCTCGAGTTCCTGCATATGGACTCGTACTCGGAGCATCCGTCCTTCGTCAGCGACCTCGACAGCCGTCCGCTCGACCAGAACCCCTTCAAGGACCGGCGCGTGCGCAAGGCGATCTCCAAGGCGATCGACCGGGCGGCGCTGGTCAACGGCATCGACGAGGGCATGGGCGTGCCGGCGAGCCAGTTCCTGCCCGACGGCGTCTTCGGCACCAGCCCCGGCCTGAAGCCCGAGTCCTACGATCCCGAGGGCGCCCGGCGGCTGCTCGCCGAGGCCGGGTATCCCAACGGATTCGCCCTCACGCTCCACGCGCCCAACGGCCGGTTCGTGAACGATGCCAAGATCGCCGTCGCGGTCGGCCAGATGCTCTCGCGCATCGGCATCGCGGCAAAGGTCGAGACACTGCCGGTCTCGGTCTTCAAGACGCGCGTCGCGAAATACGAGTTCGGTGTGTATATCGACGGCTGGTGGGCGGACACGGGAGAGGCATCGAGCCCGCTGCGCTCGATCGTCGCGACCGTCAACCCCGAGACCGGCTGGGGCGTCGTCAACCGCGGCCGCTATTCCAACCCCACGCTCGATGCGCTGATCGGCCGCGCGATGACGACGATCGACGACAAGACGCGGAACGGGCTGCTGCAGAAGGCCTCGGAGCTCGCCATGGAAGACGTCGCGGTCGTACCGCTCTACTACGAGATCGCGACCTGGGCGTTCCGTAAGGATCTCGCCTACGCGCCGCGCGCCGACGGCTTCACGCTCGCCGCCGGCGCGACACCCGCAAAGCACTAGGCTGGCGGTAGTCCAGCCTCCACGGCCGGCCCTCGCAGCTCCGCCCGCGGTCCTGACCAATCGAGACGGCGGGTCACCACCATCACCAGCGAGAGCGTGACGAAGAGCGCGAGCGAGCCTGTGACCAGCGAATAGGTCTCGAGCGTGAGCACGACATAGAGGAAGCCGAACAAGGCCGCGAGGATCGCGAGGAACTTGAGCGCGAGGCCCCAGCGGCGGGTCACCGCGGCGGTGTAGAGCGACGCCTGCAGCAGGATCAAGGCCGAGCTGATCGCATAGCCTTGCTCGAAGCCCAGCGGCTCGCTCAGGGAGATCAGCAGCAGCGAGAAGAGCGCGATCGACGCCCCCATCATCCCGTACTGCACGAAGTGAATGCGCGCCCGCGAGACCAGCTCGAACAGGAAATAGGTCAGGAACGACAGCGCCAGGAACAAGATGGCGTACTTCGACGCGCGATCCACCATCTGGTAAGTCGGTACTGCCTCCAGGAGCTCGACGCCGATCTGGTCCTCCGGCTGCCGCCAGCCCTGGCCGCCGAGCACCGAGCTCGACGACCAGACGGCGCGGCCGGTCGCAACATTCGACGAGACATGCCACGCGGCCTCGAAGGCGTCGGCCGTGACCCGCGAGGTCGCGGGCAGGATCGCGCCGACAAAGCTGGGCGTCGGCCACGGCGCCGAGAGCGCTAGGTCGACCTCCTGGCCGATCGGCGCGAAGCGGAAGGCACTGGTGCCGCGGAGCTCGAATTGCGTATCGAAGGGGATCGCACGGCCCGCCGCGGGCGGCGCGGCAAGGGCGGGACGGGCAACGACGAAGGGCTCGTCGCCGCAGGTTCCATCGGCCATTTGCGGACAATCGCTCCAGGGCAGCGCGCGGCCGCTCCAGGAGAGGCTTGCGGTCGATTTGAGGGCGCGCAGGTCCGACGCGGTCAGCACCACGAAAGCTTCGGGCCACAGCAGCGCCGCCCCATCGGGCGCCGCAACGTCGGGCGGCATGACGAAGGCTCCGCTCAGGCGAACGGCCGCCGTGTAGACGACCGAATGGAAGAGCCCGCGCTTGCGCAGCTCCGGCGTCAGCTGGACCGTCGTCTTGGCCTCGCTCGGCGCGACATGCAGATAGCGGCGCGGCTTGTCGGGACTGGTCCAGTAGGGCACCACCAGGATCGGACCGGTGACGGATTGCGCCGGGCCCCAGCTTCTCTGGAATTCCCGCACCACCTCGGCCTGGCGCGCTTCGCGCTCCTGGATGATGGCCGAGACGTACTGCAGCGGAATCAGCATCAGCAGCAGCAAGCCGCCGATCATCACGGCCTTGAGGGCGGGCGCCGCCATCAGCCGCGCAAGGCCCGATGGGGTGTCTTGCGCCGGAGCGCCGATGGAGACCTCGCTCGTTGACTCGCTCATTCGTCCTCCATTCTTGCGGTGGGCCGGTATGGCGGACGCAAGCTGAACGACGATGTTGGCGGCTGAGGGCCGCGCGGAGGTGATTGCGTGAAATCTTCGCGGCGTTTTGGCGGCGGCGACCGCCGAGCTCAAACGCGCTTGAGACCGGCGGCGTAATCCACGGGCACGCGCGTGGTCTCGTTGAAGGCCTCGGTGAGCCGGCCGAGCAGGTCGAGGAAACGCTGGCGCTCGTGCGCCGGGAGCGGCGATAGCAATCGCTGCTGGGCGCGCCGCGCGCTCACCACCATCTCGTCGAGGAGCGCGGCGCCCGGACGGGTGAGCCTGAGCTCGCGCCGGCGCAGATCGCCCGCGCCCGTGGCGCGCGCGACCAGGCCGCGCCCGGCGAGCTTGCGCACGACCATGCCGGTTGTCGAGCGGTCGAGGCCGAGGAGGCGCGCGAGCGTGTTCTGGTCGATGCCCGGCCGCCGCTCGAGGATCAGCAGCACGCCATATTGGGTGGGCGTGATGCGGCTCTCGCGCGCCTCCTCGAGGAACACCGCGACCGCGATCTGGTGCGCCCGGCGGATCATGAATCCGGGCCGCCGGTAAATATCCTCGAGCGACGAGGCCTTGGCAGATCGGTCGCGCATAGCAGCCATCGGTTGAGTGTGCGGGAGCGAGCGCCCCGATGGCAAGTCGCCGGATTGACAGACGTCTGATCGTCAGTAGTCTCATCAATAAGAGCGAGCGGAGCATCTCATGGCGGCGCACGAGCCCGTCATCATCGTGGGCGCGGGGCCGGCGGGCCTGACGGTGGCGCTGAGCCTCGCGCTCCAGGGCGTTCCCGTCGTCGTGCTGGAGAGCGAGCCCAAGTTGCCGCGCGACCTGCGCGCCGGCAGCTTCCACCCGCCGACCGTGGAGATGATGGGACCGCTCGGCATCGCCGAGGATTTTCTGGCCCTCGGCATCCAGGTGCGACGCTGGCAGATCCGCGATCGCCGCGAGGTCGTGGCTGAGTGGGACCTGGACCTGATCGCGGATCTGACACCCTACCCGTTCCGGCTTCACGTCGAGCAGTACAAGCTGACACCCCTGCTCCATCGCCGGATCATGGCTGTCGGGGGTGCCGAGGTGCGGTTCGGCCATACGTTTATCGACGCGTCCCAGGATGGCGACGGGGTCACGGTCCGGGTCGAGACGGCGGGCGGCATGGAGAGCCTGCGCGGCTGCTATCTCGTCGGCGCCGACGGCGGCCGGAGCGCGGTGCGCCACACCATGGGCGTGGCATTCGAGGGCTTCACCTGGCCCGAGCGGTTCCTGGTGGCGAGCACGGCTTATGATCTGGCGCCGCATGGCTTCACGCCCAATGCCTACGTCTCGGACCCCGCGGAATGGGCGGCGATCTTCAAGATGCCGCACGAGGGGCCGCCGGGGCTCTGGCGCATCCTGGTGCCGACCGACCCGGAGATGTCCGAGGAAGCGCTCCTCGACGAGCCCTATGTCGAGCAGCGCTTGCAGACCTTCCTGCCGCGCGCCGATCGCTACGACGTCGCCTACAAGAGCACCTACAAGGTGCACCAGCGCGTGGCGAGCGAGTTTCGGATCGGCCGCATGCTGCTGGTCGGCGACGCCGCGCACGTCAACAATCCGCTCGGTGCCTTCGGTCTCAACGGCGCACTGCACGCCGCTGTCAACCTCGGCCAGAAGCTCGGGCCGGTCTGGCGCGGCGAGGCCAAGGAGAGCCTGCTCGACCGCTACGTCCGCCAGCGCCGGCAGGCCAATATCGAATTCGTGCAGGCGCAGTCGATCCGCAACAAGGAGCTGCTCCAGGAGCACGACCCCGCCGTGCGCGCGGAGCGCCTCGACGAGGTGCGCCGCACCGCGGCCGACCCCAAGCGCGCCCGCGAGTTCCTGCTCCGGAGCTCCATGATCGCGAGCGTCCGACGCGCCGCGGAGATCGCCTGAGACCCGAGGCTGCTAAGCCCGCACGGCGGCTAGGCGCCGGCCGGCTCGCGCCAGGCGCAACGCAACGAGGACCGCCAGCAGCACGCCATCGAGGAGGGTCTCCGCGCGCGTGAAGCGGCCCGCCATGGCGAAGTGCACGTAGGCGAGCCCGGCGGCAGGATAGACGAGCCAGTGCAGACGGCGCCAGGCGCGGGCGCCCAATCGCCTGACCGAGCCGTCGGTCGAGGTCGCCGCCAGCGGCACCATCAGGATCGCGCCCACGAGCCCCACGGCGAGATAGGCGCGTGCCATCACCTCGCTCGCGAGGAAGCCCCAGTCGAAGCCATAGTCCTTGGCCCATACTGCCAAGTGCACAAGCGCATAGAACGCCGCGAAGAGCCCGACCATGCGGCGCACGTCGAGCGGCCAGCTCCAGCCGGCCGCGCGCGCGAGGGGCGACAGCATGAGGCCGACGAGGAGTAGACGCAGGGACCACAAACCGGTCGACTGGATCACCGGCGGATAAGGGTCGGCCGCGAGCGCGCCCCAGAACACCCCGCGGATCAGCGACAGGAGCGGCAACGAGGCCGCGCCAAAGAGCGCGACTTTGAGGGCGCGACGCGCGAGCGTGGTCATCGGAGCCTCATGGGCCGCGGATCATGCCCGAAAGTCGGGACGCTTCACATCCGATTGACAAGCCTCGGCCCGCGGCCGCTTGATCGCGAACATTCCGCGGATCGGAGCGCCAATTTGTCGCGGCCTGCCCTCTCCCGATATCTCACGCTCTTCGTGGCGGCCTGGATCGTGGTCATGACCTGGAAGGTCTATCCGCAATTCAAGGACACGCTCCGGGTCGACGGGCGCGTGGTCGCCCTCGACGATTACGTCGAGGACGCCTGCAGCGAGAAGGTCGGACTGGAAGCCGCCGCCTGCGCCGCCACCAAGCTTCAAAACGGCCGGCGCTTGGTGGTCGCCGAGCAGGCGAAGGCGCTCCTGCTGATCGAAGCGCCGCTGATCCTCTGCGTCATCCTCTACCTGCCGATCCGCCTGCTGCGCGGCACCGGTCGCCGTCAGCCTTGAATCGCCCCGGCGGCAGGCATATGTTTGCGGCATATGCCTGGAGGCGCCATGTCCGAGCAAAGGCACGTCAAACTGTTCCGTAATGGTCGGAATCAAGCGGTTCGCATCCCCGTGGAGTTCGAGCTACCGGGTGACGAGGCGATCATGCATCGCGACGGCGAGCGGCTGGTGATCGAGCCGATGCGCAAGCGTGGCCTGGTCGCCTTGCTCAAATCGATGCGGGCCGTCGATGAGCGCTTCCCCGAGTTCGATGATCCTGTGCCGGCGCCGGAGAGCATGCTGTGACGCGCTACATGCTCGACACCAACATCATTTCGGACCTCATCAGGAATCCTCAGGGCAAGGCAGCGAAGCGCGTCGCGCGGGTTGGCGAAGACAATGTTTGCACGAGCATCATTGTGGCGGCCGAGCTGCGCTATGGCTGCGCCAAGAGCGGGTCGGCACGATTGCTCAAAGCCGTCGAGAATATTTTGAGCGAGCTGCCGATCCTACCCCTCGACATTCCCACGGACGCGGAGTACGGCGGAATACGTGCCGAGCTTGAGGCCGCGGGGCGACTCATTGGCAGCAACGATCTGCTCATCGCAGCGCACGCCCATACGAGCGGCGCGACGATCGTGACCGCCAACACCGCCGAGTTCAAACGCATTAGAGGCCTGAAGGTCGAAAACTGGCTGGTCTGAGAGATTGCGACCGTGGTCGAGCGCTGGTTTTGGAGCAGTTCCGTGGGTAATTCGTCGTCGGCCTAACACTTGCGCGTTCACGAGTTCGCTCTGCTCGATCACTTCAATAGCGCCCGACGATCAGGGCCGCAGGTTTTTCGGATTGAGTGAGATCTCTATCGTTGCGCCACTGCTCGTGCTTCTACACCAGTCGCTTATCGGTGGAGGACTCGATGCCGGACGGCGTGCGTCGCCGCGATCAGGTATCCGCCGTCGCCCGCGGCGGCGCCCCGTGCCCCAGGCGGCGGCGCGCCTCCTCGTCGATGGCGCGCATGAGATCGGGTTGCGCAGAGGCAAGCCGGCGGAAGTCCGC
>DATEGF010000345.1:0-36320 GCA_035280245.1 Allostellaceae bacterium | reverse complement strand
CCCGCGCTTGAGCGGGAGAGGGAGGGACCCGTCGCGGAGCGGCGGGAGGGTGAGGGTGCGCGCGAGGGTTGGACGCGGATCGACGAGAATTTTGTCATTGCGGCGCCGCCAGAGACGGTGTGGGCCGCGCTTACGGATTTTCCGAAGGTCGCGGCGTGCCTGCCCGGTGCCGAGCTCATCGAGCACGATCAGCGCTCGGTCAGGGGCCTGCTCCGCGTCAAGCTTGGCCCGATGGCCGCGAGCTTCGCGGGGTCCGCGACCGTGCAGCGCGACGATACCGCGATGACCGGCATCGCCAGGGGCGCCGGTACCGACAGCGGCTCGCGCTCCCGCACCCGCGGCGAGCTCAGCTACAGCCTGACACCCGGGTCCGGCGGACAACAGACGCGCGTCGCGGTCGCCGTGCACTACGACCTGCAGGGTCCGCTCGCGCAATTCTCCCGCTCCAACCTCGCCCGCGACTTCGCCGCCCGCGTTGTTGCCGAGTTCGCCGCGAACCTCAACCGCGCGCTCGGCGCGGGCGGCATGCACACGGATGAGGAGCCGCGTGCGCTCAACTTGGCAGCTCTGATTTGGTCGGTGGTTTGGGGCCGGGTGAAGGCCCTGCTCGGCCGAACTCGATAGCGGTGCGTCCTTCGACTCGCGCCTTTCAGGCGCGGCTCAGGATGAGGGATCTTTCTTCGGTATTCTCGATCTCACTTCATCCTGAGCCGCGCAGCGCGGCAGCGCGAGTCGAAGGACGCACCGCATTCACACCGGATAGATCAATGCGGTGTCGATGATGAGAGAATCGTAGACGCAGTGGCGGGCTTTGAGCCTGAGGCGGCCGTCGCGGCGCACGAAGCGGTCGTGGTAGCGGCCGACTTGCTGGAGCACGGTCTTCTCGTCGACCAGGGTCTCGAAGAGCGCATAGTTGGATTCGGAGGCGACCTCTCCGGAGGCGTCGACCGCCAGCACCCGCGTGTTCGTCACCTGGTGCAGCAGATAGCGCGGCGCGAACATCGTCGTGCGGGAGATCGCGAGGGCGCGGTCGCGGAGCATGCCGATGCCCTCGCAATAGACGAGGCCGACGGGCAGGCCCGCGTCGGCGTTCTCGCGGGCGGTGATGCGGTAGACGGCGTCATCCGCGAAGAACTGCGGCCAGTCCTGCACGCGGCCGGCGTCGAGCACGGCCGCGTACTCGGCGTTGAACTCCTCGATCTCGAGCCGGAGCTCGCGCAGGCTCGCGGGCGCGGCGCCGCTGTCCATGCTCAGAGACCCATCACGTCGCGATAGTGGCGATAGAGCGAGCGGATCGCGGCCTCGGTGATGAGATGGTTCGCGGTGCCCTCCTCGGTACCACCGAGCGCGATGACGGATTCGTCCGTGTCCGAGCGCACCATGCCCTGCTGCACGAAGCGCATGGCCTCGTTGTCCTCGATGCCGAGGAAGCCCGACGGCCCCATGAGGTTGCCCTGGCGCAGCCGATGGCGGGTCATCTCGTCGCTGTCGCCCTCGTAGCCGAACATGGTCCAGACCATCAGGAACTCGTTGGGACCGCGCGGCACGATCTGGCGCACACCGAGGGTGTTGAGCTCGCGCTGCACGATGAAGTTCGGCCAGATCGTCTGCATGGTGACCGACCAGGGGCTGTCGAACTCGCGGACATAGTCGAGGAACTTGGGCTCGGCGAGGCGGAGCTCGTCTGAGAAGGCGCGCATCTGCGTCTTGGTCTCGGCGTCGAGCTTCGGCATCTCCGGCGGCCGCGCCGAGGCCATGGTGCCGTGTCGGCCGGAGGCATCCACCACCATCGCCGATTTGTTGCCGGCGACCATCAGGCCGAAGCTCACGAGGAAGGTGTGGAGCAAGGTCGCGTGGTACGGGTCCTTCAGGTTCTCGTGGTACATCTTCCAGTTGGCGGGCACCGTGTTCCGGTAGTAGCCAAGGAGCTTGAGCTTCCGCCCGTCGAAGGTCGCGTCGAAATCGCGGAGCATCTCCGGTCCCAGATAATCCTCGAGGCTCGGCATGTCCGATGCGAAGGACGCGAACACCACGCCGCGCCGCGTCGTCACCTCGAGCTTCCTGAGGCCGTGGTCCTCGAGGCGGAAGTCCTTGGGCATCCCGCCCTCGCCCTTGACGCCGCGCCGGAACGGCACTGCCGTCAGATTCCCCGCGAGGTCGTAGGTCCACTGGTGATAGGGGCAGATGAACTCGGTGGTCTTGCCGCCCTGGGGCCGGCAAAGCTCGGCGCCGCGATGGGCACAGCGATTCTCGAAGACGTGGATGGCACCCGCGGCGTCACGCGCCACCACCACCGGCGTCGGACCCACGAAGGAGCGCCGGAATGAGCCGGGCTCCGGCAACTCCGCCTCGAGCGCCACGAAGTTCCAGGTGGGGCCATGAAAGATGCGCTCGACCTCGCGCTCGTAGATCTCGGGGCTCGTGTAGACCCAGTCGGGAATTCGCGTGAGCCCCTCCGCGGGCCAGGCGAAGGGAAAGGCGGGATCGGCGTTCGGCGGCGGCGCGCTGTCGGGCATGCAGAAAACTCCTCATGCGGCCTACTTTACGCGCTCGCGACACGCCCCACAAATTGGCTTTCCGCCGCAGGGTTGGCTCTTGACATCGGCTTTGTCAGCGGGACGGCCCTGGTGCTGTTCGACCAGCGGAATCGCTGACTGAGGCACACCCACGGGCACACCCGGATCGGTTGAACACGTGAGCCACACAGCTTAGATTGGGTGTGCTTATCGGGGGGCGGGTGCGTGCGCGGGGCAACGATCGTTTTGGTTCTGCTGGCGGCGCTTCCCGTTCTCGGCAAGACGATGTCGATCATCCCGGCCGCCGCACAGGATCGCCCAACGCCTTCCCTTTTCAAGGACTGCTCGGAATGCCCAGAGATGGTTCCCGTGCCCGTGGGTACCTTCCTGATGGGGATTCCGCCGGGCGAGGAGGAGCGCGAAAACACGCCGCGGGAATTCCGGGGCTGGTCGGCGCCGCAGCATGCGGTAACCATCCGGGAGGCCTTTGCGATCGGACGCTTCGATGTGACCGTCGAGGAATTCGGCGCCTTCGTTCGGGAGAGCGGCTACTCGACGGGAGACCGCTGTTGGACGCCCATACCCAGCCCGAAACAGAGAAAGCTCGAATGGCGACTGATCATCGGCGAAGACTGGCAGCATCCGGGCTTCGCGCCATCGCCTCGTCACCCGGTTGTCTGTATCAGCTGGACTGACGCGAAGGCTTACGTGAAGTGGCTCAGCATCAAGGCGAAGCGAGCCTATCGTCTACCGTCCGAGGCGGAGTGGGAGTATGCGGCGCGGGCAGGCACCTCGACTACCCGATTCTGGGGCGACGGTCGAGGTGAGGCATGCCGGTACGCCAATGTGATCGGCCTTAACAGGATGGGAGCGCAATATGTGGATCATCCCGGTCCGCCTGTACCCAATGGAGACCTTTTCTTTCCGTGCTCGGACCGGTTTGCGGGGCAGGCACCGGTTGGCGCATTCACGCCCAACGCATTCGGCCTCTACGATGCACTCGGCAATGTCGGGCAATGGGTGGAGGACTGCTGGAAACCCGGCTACGCCGATGCGCCGACTGACGGCTCGGCGTCGCTCGCCGACGATTGCGGTGGCCACGTCGTGCGCGGCGGCACATGGGCCGACGCTCCCTTTGGGGTCCGATCCGGCAACCGAGTCTGGATGGGGGCCGGAATGAGGACGACCTTCCTCGGCTTCCGGGTCGCGGCACCGGTCGACGCGCTCGTCTCCCGTAGCGAGCCGCCAGGGCAATCGGAATCGATCGCTCAGACGATGCCGTAGCGCTGGTTCGACTCCTCGAAAACCCGGTGGACTCGCTCGAGATCGTAGGGTCGCTCGCGGAGGATCTCGGGGTCCCATTCGCTGCGCGCCGCGCCGAAGAAGTCGCCGCCATAGACCTGGAGGGCGCCCGTGATTCGCGGCAACGGGTTGGTGACGGAATGAACGATGTCGCGGCCGAGCGGCTCGAGGTGCCCGGCGCAGATCGCGCGTGCGCCTGCGGCCTCAACCCGCGTGGTGCCCTCGTCCATCTCGATCCGGCGCCAGAAGATGTTGTCCTCGCGGCCGGTGTAGACGCCGATCACGCCCCACATCCGGTGGTCGTGAGGCATCAGCGTCATGCTTGGTCCCTAGTGGAAATCGATGATCGTGAGGTCGCTCGCCCGATGGAGCGGCGTCAAGCCCGCGCGCCTCGGCTCACCCAAGGCCTTGATCACCGCCGCGGGATCGGAGACCGTGTGCGCCACCACCTCGCACATTGCTGGCTGGCTCGCGCTGTCCGCGAGCGCCGCGCGGCAATCCGCGATGAACCGCTCGAGATCGAACATCCCCGTGCAGCCCTAATGCACGAGGTCAGCCGCCGGAATAGGCGATGCCCGCACGCACCTCGTTGATCGCCTGCTCGACCATGGCGATCGCCCGCGCGCGGTGACCGCCCTTGTTGGGCGAGGCACGCTCGAGCCAGGTATGCGCGTCCTCCAGGGCATGGAGCGCATTCTCCATGTTCGGCTCGTAGGCGGCGGCACTCTGCGACACCAGCGCCGCGGCGGGTGCCACGATCGCCGCGGCCGCAATCAGCTTGCCGGCGGACCGGCGCGAGAGTGTGGACATCGGCATTTCCCCCTTCTCCAGAACCGGCAACTGAGCGGTCCCGGCGCCGCGCATTATGCGGCGCAGCCCGGACGCTCCGCAACAAACCCCGAAAGCCACCGGCTTTTTCTGGGCGGAATCGTGCGCTATCGTGCCGGAATACGATTTCGAGGGAGCATCGCATGGCGCTCGTACCGTTGGCCAAGAGCGGCAACTATTTCCACATCTACGATTTCCGGGTGAAGCCGGGGAAAGGCGACGAGTTCATCAAGCTCTTCGACGCCTTCGACTACTCCGACGAGAATCCCATGCACAAGTCGTCGGCGCAGGTGAAGGACGGTGTCCTCTGCCGCGACGTCGCGGACCCCGATCACTTCTACCTCGTGGGCGAGTGGTCCGACATCGAGGTGCACGCGAAGATCCGCAAGATCCTCGCCGAGGAGCTCAAGCCCGCATTCGTCGGCCTGATCGAGGGCGGGAAATTCGTGCCCAACTACGCCCAGATCGTCTCCAGCACGCCGCAACACATCCTGGACAGCGCGTCGAAGCGGTAAGCAAAGCAAGCCTCACCACGGAGACACGGAGGACACAGAGAAAAAGAAAAAAGACCTTAGCGCAGAGGTCGAGAAGGATGCGCAGAGGTCGCGGAAAGTCTCCAATACCCCAGCGCCCTCTGCGAAACCTCAGCGTCCTCAGCGCTATGAATTTCTTCTTTTCTCTGTGTCCTCCGTGTCTCCGTGGTGAACCTTACTTTGCGCGGGCCGGCTTCCAATCCTCCGGTGTGTCGTGGTCAGGGTGCTGGTAGCTCGCGCGCTTTGCCTTCCGCGCGGCGGGCATCTCCGACTCCATGACCTTGCGCGGGAGCGCGTTGATCTGGTCGAGCCAGCCGATCCGGCTCTCCACGCCGTATTGGATCTCCGGAGGCAAATCCTGCGGTCGGTCGAGGCTGCCGAGGCTGACCGAGCAGATCTCGGTGTCGAGATAGCGGAAGCCCAGCGGCGTGCCGCAATCCCGGCAGTAGGCCCGGAGCGCCAGGGAGGAGCTCGCGAACTCCGCGGGCGTGCCGCGCGTCCACGCGAAATCCACCCGCTTCACCGGCGCCGACGCCGTGAAGGGTCCGCCCACCGCCTTCTGGCACATCCGGCAATGGCAGATGTGCACGTTGTGCGGCTCCCCATAGAGCGCATAGCGCACCGCGCCGCACTGGCAGCCACCGGTGTAGAGGGGTTTCCTGGTTTCCGTGGTCATGGGATTGCTCCGATCAGCGAGAGAACAAGGCGCGCAATCGATGCCAGAGGGCGCGCAGCATCAGGGCGGCGACGCCGAGGCGTTGCGGTGCCACCGTCGCGGTCTCTCCGCGCAGGCGCGCCTCCAGGTTGCGGCCGGTGGTCTCCGCGAGCTCGCGCGCGAACACCTGCACGATGGGACCGCGGCCGAATTGCGCGAGCGTGCCGCGGAGCGCGTAGGCGATCTCGAGCTCGATCGCGCTGGCGCTCGGGCCATCCTCGATGACACGGAACGTCGCCTCGCCGCTGAGCCGCGTGCCGGTGGCGGCGTCGCGGCCCTCGCCGGTGAGCCGGCCCGCATAGGCCGGCGGGTCATATGCGATCACGGCCTCGCCCGTGAATCGCGCACGGATCGGACCGAGCGATGCCAGGATCTCGCCGCGGATCTTGTCATTCTCCTGCGACACGATCCGAGCACCCGGCACGCATCCCGCAACCAGCGCCGGATCCTCGATTGCCCGCCACACCGCCTCGCGCGGCAGGTTGATGCGCAGCCGCTGCGTCAGCCGATCCCCGGGCGCGATCGGCTGTGGCGTCGCGGGCGTGGTGGCCGCGCTCGTCTCCGCACCGGCGGCGAAGCGACCCGACGGTAGCGCTTTCCGCGCGACCGGCGCGACCTGCGGGCCCTCCTCCAGCACGCGGCGGATCGCGCGGACGATACCGACATAGCCCGTACAGCGGCAGAGATTGCCGGCGAGCTCCAGGCGGATGCGCTCGTCGTCGGCATCGGGGAGCCGCATCACGATGTCGCGCGCGGTCACCATCATGCCGGGCGTGCAGTAGCCGCATTGGAGCGCGTGCTCGGCGGTAAAAGCCGCGCGCAACGCGATGGCGACGGGATCGTCGTCGAGGCCCTCGATGCTGCGGACGTCCCGGCCCTCGCAATCCGCGGCGAAGGTGATGCAGGAGCGCACGGGCTCGCCATCGAGCAGCAGCGTGCAGGCGCCGCAGATGCCATGCTCGCAACCCAAATGCGTGCCGGTGAGCAATTGGCCGTCGCGGAGGAAATCCGCGAGGCTGGTGCGCGGCTCGACCTCGGTGGTGACCGGCGAGCCGTTGACGGTGAGGGCGAGACGCATCAGGCCGCCGCCTGCGCGAGCGCGCGCTTCAGCGCGACAGCCTGCTGACGGCGTTCGAGCGCATCGAGGCCG
Organism: Allostellaceae bacterium; assembly: GCA_035280245.1. Lineage (GTDB taxonomy): Bacteria > Pseudomonadota > Alphaproteobacteria > ATCC43930 > CGMCC-115725 > DASZHJ01. The sequence goes on along the minus strand of DATEGF010000345.1, from coordinate 29,276 downwards.
CTGGCCTCGAGCGCCGCTTCGACCGCTTCCGGGACCGCGCGGTCGCCCTCCAATACTACCGGCGGTCCGCCGACGGCGCCGATCACGGCGCGGCGAATCCCGCGCGCGGCATCCAGCAGCACCGCCGCCATGGCGAAGGCGAACTCGCCGGGCTTGCGGCACGCCTTGTAATGGCCCCAGCGCGCATCGGCAGACGGGCGCGGGATGCGCACGGCCTGAACGATCTCGCCGGGCTCGAGCACCGTTCGGAAGGTCGCCGGGACGAATCCCGCGAGCGGAATCGTGCGACCACCGCCCGGGCGCGCGGTCAGCACGGAGGCCCCGAGCGCGGTCAAGGTGCAGAGCCAATCCGCGGCGGGATCGGCGTGCGCGAGGCTGCCGCCGATCGTGCCGCGGTTGCGCACGGCGCGATAGGCAATGCCCTCGGCGATGCGGGCGAGGATGCGAGAGCCGATGTCGGGCGTGCGGCCGTCGGCGATCGCGGCATGGGTGACGCAGGCGCCGAGGGTGACGGCGTCAGTGCCGTTCTCCACCGCGCGCAACTCGGGCAAATGATGGATCGCGACCAGCATCGAGGGCCGCGCCAGCCGGAAATTCAGCATCGGCCCCAGCGACTGTCCACCCGCGAGGACCCGAGCGCCCTCGCCGGCTTGAGCGAGCAACGCGCCGGCCTCGCGCAGGTCCTTGGGCCGCGCGTAGTCGAACGGAAACGGCTTCATCGCGGGCGGGCCGCGGCGAGCGCCGCCAGGATGCGCTTGGGCGTGATCGGCAGCTCCGTGAGCTCGACGCCGAGCGGCGCCAGCGCGTCGTTGACGGCATTGGCGATGGCGGCGGGCGGACCGATCGCGCCGCCCTCGCCGATGCCCTTCTGGCCGAAGGTCGTGTAAGGCGACGGCGTCTCCATGTGCTCGACGCGAACCTCCGGCACCTCGGTGGCGCCCGGCAGCATGTAGTCCGCCAGCGTGGAGGCCAACGGCTGGCCGTGTGCGTCGTAGGGCATCTCCTCGTAGAGCGCGGTGCCGATCCCCTGGGCCGTGCCGCCGAACACCTGGCCATCGACGATCATGGGATTGACCAGGACGCCGCCATCCTCGACCACGACGTAGTCGAGGATGCGGACCGTGCCGAGCTCGAGATCGATCGAGACCACCGCGGCATGCGCCGCATAGCTGAAGGTGCCGCTGTCGCGCACGGCCTTGTAGCCCGCGGTGACGTCGAGGCCGCCGGCCGACACGCCCTCCGGCAGATCCTGCGGCCGCAAGTACCAGGTCTTGCCGATCTCACCGAGCTCTACCGAGCCGTTGGGACCGATCACCTTGCCGTCGCGCACCGTCACCTGCTCGGGCGTCGTCTGCAGGAGATGCGCGCCGATGTTCGCGAGGCGTTGGCCAAGCTCGCGGCAGGCGGCGGCGACCGCGCCACCCGCCATCACCATGCAGCGCGAGCCCCAGGTGCCCGTGCTGTAGGGCGTCATCGCGGTGTCGCCGTGCACCACCTTGATCTTGTCGAGCGGGACACCCAGAACCTCGTACCCGACCTGCGCGAGCGTGGTCTCGAGCCCCTGCCCGTGCGATTGGATGCCGACGCGCAGCTCGAGGCCGCCGTCGGGCGTCAGCCGCGCCTCCGCCTGCTCGAATCCCGGCACCATCGGAATGCCCCAGCCGGCATAGACCGAGGTGCCGTGCGCCGCCTGCTCGCAGAAGATCGCGAAACCCAGGCCGATGCGTGTACCGTCGGCCTCGCCTTTGGCCTGGCGTGCCCGCACGGCAGGAAGATCGATCGCCTTCACCGCGCGGCGCAGGCATTCCGGATAGTCGCCGCTGTCGAAGTGCTTCTTGGTGATGTTGTCGAATGGCATCTTCTCGGGCGGGATCAGCGCCGCGAGCCGGACCTCGTAGGGCTCGCGCTTCGCCGCGCGCGCGATCGCGTCCATCATCAGCTCCATCACGAAGCAGACGCCGGCGCGCGCAACGCCGCGGAACGGCAGGATCGGCGGCTTGTTCGTGGCGGCCGACCAGGTCCGGCAGCGATAGGCTTCGAAATCGTAGGGGCCCGGCAGGATGCTCGCGACCTGTGCCGCCTCGAGGCAAGCCGAGAACGGATAAGCAGAATAGGCACCGGCATCGACGGTCGCCTCGGCCTCGAGCGCGAGCAGCCGGCCCTCGGCGTCGGCGTAGGCGGTGACGTCGTAATCGTGCTCGCGGCAATTGGCGTTGGCCGTGAGCTGCTCGCGCCGGTCCTCGATCCAGCGGATGGGATGGCCGAGCGTGCGCGAGAGGAACGAGGCGCAGACCTCCTCGGTGAGCAGCAGGCCCTTGTAGCCGAAACCGCCGCCGACATCGGGCGGCACCACGCGCACCTGGCCGTGGTCGAGGCCGAGGCAATCGGCGAGGCCGGTGCGCACGATGTGCGGGATCTGCGTCGCCGTGTAGATCAGCAGCTGCTCGAGCCGCCGGTCCCAGACCGCGAGCGCGCCGCGGCCCTCGATCGGCGACATGCATTGCCGCGCGGTGCGGAAGTGACGCTTCACCCTGATGGCGGCGCGCTTGCGGATCACCTCGAGATCGGCGTCGACTACGGTCTCGAGGAAGACGTTGTCGCCCCACTGGTCGTGCAGCAGGGCGGCACCAGGCTCGCGCGCCTTCAGCATGTCCGAGATCGCCGGCAGCTCATCGAAATCCACCTCGACCTCGGCCGCCAGATCCTCGGCCGCGGCGCGGGTGTCTGCGACACAGGCGACGATGGGCTCGCCGACATAGCGGACCTTCTCGCCCGCGAGCACCGGCTGCTCCGAGGGCTTGAAGCCCGGAAGCCGGGAATTCGCGACGATCGGGCGGACGCCCACGAGGTCGGCCGCCGTGAAGACCGAGGCCTCGGCACCCCGGGGCTTCCGGATCGAGCGGATTCTTGCGTGAGCGACCGGACTGCGAAGGAAGAAGACCTCCTTCATCCCGGGCAACCGCATGTCGGCGATGAACTCCCCGCGGCCGCGGAGGTACCGATCGTCTTCCTTGCGAGGAACGCTCGCGCCCACGCCCGCGCGCGTCGTCACCTTATCCAATGCTTGCGCCATGATGTGCTGCGGTCGCTTCCTTATTTAAACAGGCATAGCACAGTTCGTGAGGTGCTTGGACAGAGGCCGTCCCTATCGCGGACACAGGCTCAGCCAGGTCGTTGTGGGCTCCCACCCGAGTACGCGGCGTGCGCGCGCGTTGTCCAGCACGCTGGCGCGTGGGTTCTTCTGGTAGAGCTCGGGGCGCCGGACCGGGGGCACTGCGCCGTAGGTCTTGCGCAGGTGCTCGAGCGTGCGCTCGTCGGTGAAGGTGTCATCGGCGCTGATCAGCATCGTCTCGGTACCGGTATAGTCACACTCGGCGGCGCGCGCGAAGGCGCGGGCAGCATCTTCCGGCGCGATATACGAGCGGAGCAGCGGCACCGGCTCGGCCTCGCGCTCGGCCTGCGTACCCATCGTACCCGCCATGAAGGCCAGCATTTCCGGAAAGGCCACATAGCTCGGGCGCAGGATCAGGACCTCGAGGGTACGGCGGCGGGCGAAGGCGGCTGCGATCTCCTCGCCGATGCGCTTGCTCATGCCGTAGGTGCTGCTGGGGCGCGTGGGGTGCGCCTCGTCGACCGGCACGTAAAGTGGCGGCAGATGCGGGTTGGTGTGATCGAGGCCGAGGGCGGAGGTGCTGGAGCAAAGGACGACCCGGCGCACGCCCGCTCGCTCTGCGGCCTCGAGCGCGTTCCAGGTGCCCTGCACATTGGTCTGGAACACCGCCGCAGGCGCGCTCGCGAGCGATTGGTCGATGCCGGCGAGGTGCACCACCACCTCGCAGCCTCGGAACGCGGCCACGAGCCCATCGAGATCGAGCACATCGACGGGCGGGTGCGGCGTGGGCTCCGTCGCACCGGACGCGCTTCGGTCGACGATGCGGATCTCGTGGCGCCGGCGCAGCTCGGCCGCGACATAGCGGCCGAGGCGCCCTCGGCCGCCGGTCAGCGCGATACGCATGTCAGGGTCCCGCCGCCGTCAGCGCGTCGACGATCTTGCGGTGGAAGTGCAGAATCGCGCCTTCCCAGAACGGCGAGAGCTTGAGGTCGTCGGCAATCGGCGAGCCGCGGCCCCGCTGCATCAAGGTCAGCACCGCGCGGTCCTCGCCTCGGAGCTGCAGCCAGTAGCGGATCATCTCGTCACGGGCGCTCTGGTGCGCGTCGTCGGTCGCGGCGCCATCCACCAGGTACCACGAGCTGTGCCAGCGGGTGGTCTCGACGCCTGTGGGAACCCAGAGCGTCCGCAGCGCCAGGCTACCGAACAGGCTGATCTGCGTGTTGGGAAAGACGAAGCAGAGATGGTCGGTGCGCGCACCGCCCTCGGCATTCGAGCGCATCGGGACCAGCGGCGTCTCCGAGCGCAATGCGGAGTCTCCGGCCCAACGGAAGCCAAACACCTCGCCCTCGAACACGTCGTCGAAGGTGCGCGCGCCCGTTTCGGGATCGACGCGCGCGGGCAGCTGCTGGTGCACGAATTCCTCGTGGTAGTTCTCGACCGCGGCCTCGATGGTGAGCTTCCAGTTGGCTGGCAACTCGTCGCTCTGATAATGCGCGAGGCGGAAGCGGTCCATATCATAGGGCGCCGACAGCGCGGCGAGCGGCGCCACCGCGCTCTCGAGCGGCGGCGCGTCGCCGGAGACATTGACGAACACGACATCCATCCAGACGCCCGAGCGGATCGGCACCAGGCCGCGGCTCGCACGGTCGAGGCTCTTGGGGTCGGCGACCTTCTTGCCGTCCCACCACGGTGTTGCCCTCAGGCTCCCGTCAAGGCCGTAGGCCCAGCCGTGATAGGCACAACGCAGGGTCGGCTGGCCCTTCACGGGCCCGGTCAGGATCACGGAGCCCCGGTGACGGCAGACATTGTGGAAGACGCGGATTGCGCCATCGCGGTCGCGCAACACGATCGCGGGTAGACCGGCCGCCGTCACCGGGATCGCGTCGCCGGGATTGGGCACTTGATGCGCGAAGGCGACCCCGGTCCAGCTGCGGCCGAGCACGCGGTCCATCTCCAGGCGATGGTAGGCCTCGCTGGTATAGGCGGCGGACGGGAGCGGACGCGCGGTCGCGATAGGCTCCTGGACGCGCTGGGCAACGTCGGCGCCCAGGAGTTCCGTTACGGAGGCACCGCTCATCGGAAGCCTCGCCGCAGCGCTGCCGGCGTCACGCCGCGCCGCCGCCGGAAGCAACGCGTCAGCGCGGTCTGGTCAGAGAACCCGACCTCGAGCGCGATCTCCGCGATCGGGAGCCGCGTCTCCCGCAGAAGGTCCTCGGCGTGGTCTAGCCGGGTCGCCGCGAGCTGCTCTGCTGGCGTCAAGCCGATCTCGCTGCGGAACTGCTCGTGAAAGCGGCTCAGACCCATGCCCGCGGCGCGCGCGATTTCCGCCACCGTGAGGGGCTCGGCGTAGCGCGCCGCGATGATCTCGAGGGCGCGCGCAATCGGGGGCGTGCGGTTCGCTCGGCCAGCGAACCTCCGACCGATCGAGTCCGCGAGCAGCGCGCTCGCATGGTGCGCCAATGTGCCATCGAGGGTGCCGGCGGAGGCCTCACCCGAGACGTAGCGGGCGAGATGGTCGAGCGGCTCATCGATCGCGAAGAATGGCTCCCGGGCGGCGCAGGCGACGACGCTCTCGGGCAGAAGCGATTTCCGAGGGACTTCGAAGACGACAAAGCGGTTCTCGCCGAGCACGTACCCTTCATGGGGCGTGCCGCTGACAATCATCGCGCCGCTTCGATCCGCGATCGCACCGGTGGCCTCGCCAACGCGCGATTTCATCGCCCCGATCACGGGCAGGACGATCTGGTGGAAATCGTGGGCGTGGACACGATCGAGCCCGTCGTAGGACCGGATCGAGAGAGACATGCGAGCCGCATGCATGGCGGTTTCTCCTGGGATGCGCCCACCCTACCTGTTTCGGAGGATCGGTCAAAGCACCCGGAGGTAAGGTCAAGACGGGTTGCGCCGCTCGTGCTACCTCCGTCGCAAGATTTGATGGAGGACGAGATGACTGGGGATCGCTGGGTCACTTTCGACTGCTTCGGCACGCTGGTGGATTGGCACGGCGGCTATCGGCGCATCCTGTCGCCGATCGCCGGGAGCCGGACCGAGGAGCTTATGCGGGCTTATCACGAATTCGAGCGCGCGATCGAGGTGGAGCGCCCGCACCGGCTCTACAAGGACGTGCTGACGGCTGGCCTCGAGCAAGGCGCACGGAAGATCGGCGTGGCGCTTCCCAAGGGCGAGGCGGACGTGATCGTGCGCAACTGGGGTGAGCTGCCGTTCTATGGCGACGTGGGGGCGGCGCTCGGCGCGCTCCGTGACGCCGGTTGGAAGCTCGCCATGCTGACCAATTGCGACAACGACCTCTTCGCAAAGACCCTCGCGAAGTTCCCGCTGAAGCCCGACCTCGTCGTCACCGCGGAGATGGTGCAGAGCTACAAGCCCGAGCTCGGCCACTTCAAGCGCTTCCAGCAGGAGAGCGGCGTCGAGCGCCAGAACTGGATCCACGCCGCCTGCAGCTGGTTCCACGACGTGGCGCCCGCACGGCGCATGGGCGTGAAGCGCATCTGGGTCGACCGCGACAAGACCGGCCACGACCCCAAGGCGGCGACCCGCGTGCTGTCAGACGCGCGGGACTTGGCGAAGACCGTCGCGGAGCTCCGCGATCTGCCGGCTCCGGAGCCGCAAGGCTGAGACGGACCTCATCAACCCAATCCGATCCCGATCGAAATCGGCAGGGTTACCCGGCTCCGCTGTTGGGCCGCCGGAAAGCGATGCCCCTGCAGACGCGCCGTCAGCTCGTCCACTCGGTAGGGCGGCGTGTCGGCACCGAGCGGATAGATCCGGTCCAGCAGCACGGCGCAGCGCTCGACCGATCCGTGGCCGGTGACCTCCAGGCGCATCACGAGCAGGCCGTGATACCGCGCGCCCTGCGGCACGACCTGTTGCTTGAGCGCCGCCACGAGGCTGGCGACGGCGGGCCTGTGCTGCTCGGCCGCCAACCCGCCCTCGATCGTCACGCCGGCCTCCGCGAAATGGCCGTGCAGCACGATGCGGCCGGCGCAAGGGTCCATGGTGCCCTCGACACGCTGCACCGCATGGGGGACGCGGTCGTCGAAGACGAGGAGCTGATTGAATCGGGGCGGGATCAGGTCATAGAAATTGCGCATGCCCTTGGGGTCCGAAACAGTCGCGTCCCCCGACCATGAGCCTTCCTTGAAGAGCAGCGTCTCGCCGCCGGCGAAGTTCCGCCCATCCCACTTCGTAAGCGAATAGACGTAGCCGAGGCGCATCGACCGCGGCTCGCAGCCGATCCGCCTCGGGGAAGAAGTTCTCGACCAGGAAGAAGCGAGGCTGCATGACTGTTTCCTAGCGCGCGCCCGAGCGTACTACACTACGACAACCCTGTGATCTGGTGCGCCTCGGGAGGCCCGATTTATGGAAAAGAAGCTCAACCAGCCGCTCGGCGGCAATGTCATGCCGCGCTTCGGCGGGCCCGCGACCATGATGCGGCTCCCCATGCGCGAGGACGCGACCGGGCTCGACGCCTGCTTCATCGGTGTGCCCTTCGACATCGGCACCTCCAACCGCAGCGGCACCCGGTTCGGACCGCGACAGATCCGCGCGGAATCCTGCCTGCTCCGGCCCTACAACATGGGCACGCGCGCCGCACCCTTCGACGCGCTGGCGGTCGCCGACATCGGCGACGTCGCAACCAACCCCTACAACCTCGCGGACAGCATCCGGATCATCACCGAGCACTACACCCGCGTGGTGGCGACGGGCTGCAAACCGCTCACCCTCGGCGGTGACCATACGATCGCGCTTCCCATCTTGCGCGCGATCGCGGCGAAGCACGGGCCGGTCGGCCTGGTGCATGTCGACGCCCACGCCGACATCAACGACGACATGTTCGGCGAGCCGATCGCGCACGGCACGCCGTTCCGCCGCGCGGTGGAGGAAGGCTTGCTCGACTGCAAGCGCGTGGTGCAGATCGGGCTGCGCGGCACCGGCTATGCCGCCGAGGATTTCGACTGGCCGCGCAAGCAAGGTTTCCGCGTGGTGCAGGCCGAGGAGTGCTGGTACCGCTCGCTCGCCCCGCTGATGGCGGAGGTGCGCGACCAGGTGGGCCGCGGCCCCGTCTACATCACCTTCGACATCGATGGGCTCGACCCCTCGGTGGCGCCCGGCACGGGTACACCCGAGCCCGGCGGGCTCACGGGCTCGCAGGGGCTCGAGATCATCCGGGGCTGCCGCGGGCTCAACGTAGTCGGCGGTGACCTCGTCGAGGTCTCGCCGCCTTACGATCCCACCGGCAATACCGCGCTGCTGGCGGCAGGCCTGCTGTTCGAGATGCTGTGCGTCTTGCCCGGCGTGCCCTATCGTTGAGCCAGAAAATACGAGACGCGGGGGGAGAGCCATGAAGGTCACTGTATTGGGCGCGGGCGTGGTGGGGGTCACCACCGCCTACCAGCTCATGAAGGACGGCCACGAGGTGACGGTGATCGACCGCCAGCCGATCGCGGCCAACGAGACCAGCTTCGGCAACGCCGGCATGATCGCGCCGGGCCACTCCTACACCTGGGCCTCGCCCAGGGCCCCGGGGATCCTGTTCCGCTCGCTGTTCCAGCGCGATCAGGCGCTCAGGCTCACGCTCCGCGCCGATGCACAGATGTGGTCCTGGTGCCTCAAGTTCCTGCGCAACTGCACGGCGGAGCGCGCCGCCGCGAACACGCGCAACAAGCTCCGGCTCTGCCAGTACTCGCAAAAGGTGCTGCAGCAAACCGTGGCCGAGACCATGATCGAGTACGACCGCAACACGCGCGGCATCCTCTTCCTCTATCGCGACGCGCAGTCCTTCGACGCCGGCGTCAAGCACATGAAGATCCTGGAGGACGGCGGCCAGACGTTTCACATCCTGGATTTCGCGGGGATCATCCAAGTCGACCCCGCCCTCAAGGCGGCGCGCGGCAAGATCCATGGCGCGCTCCACGGGCCGACCGACGAGTCCGGCGACTGCCACAAGTTCACCAATGCGCTCGCGGAGACCTGCCGCCAGCGCGGCGTCAAGTTCCAGTACGGCACGACGATCACGGCGGTCGAGCGCGAGGGCGACCGGATCGGCCGGGTGCGGACCGACAAGGGCGATGTCACGGGCGACGCCGTGGTGATGGCGCTCGGCAGCTACGCGCCGTTCTTCACGCGGAAGCTCGGGCTCGATGTGCCGGTCTATCCGGTCAAGGGCTACGCCCTCACCATGCCGATCAGGGATCCCGATCTCGCGCCGAGGCTCCCCGGCATCGACGAGAACTTCCTGGTCGCCTATACACCCATGGGCGACCGCATCCGGATGACCGCGACGGCGGAGTTCACGGGCTACGACACCACGCACAAGCCCGCCGATTTCAACACCGCCAAGGAGGTCGCGGAGAACCTGTTCCCCGGTGCCGGCGATTTCTCGCGCGCCTCCTATTGGGCGGGCCTCCGCCCGATGACGCCCGAGGGCACGCCGCGCATCGGCCAGACGCGCTATCGCAACCTCTACTTGAACGGGGGCCAAGGCCACATGGGCTGGACCATGTCCCACGGCTCCGCCCGCATACTCGCCGACATGATCGCGGGGAAGAAGCCCGCCATCGACACCGCCGGTCTCACGGCCGCTTAGCTCTCGGAAACGGACCTTGGTGTGGCAGCCCTCACCCCTCACCTTCCCATCGTCCTTCGACAAGCTCAGGACGATGGGCCCCTTCCTCTCCCGCTCTCCCGCTTCGCGGGCGAGGGGCGAGGGAACTTGTGGCGCTCCTTCTTACTCCTCGCCCCTCTCCCGCACGCTTCTGTGCGGGAGAGCGGGAGAGGGTGGCCGACGCGAAGCGGCGGCCGGGTGAGGGGTGAGGGTATAACCGAACGCGAATATTGAATGAGCAATGGCTTCAAATGACCCCAGAGGAATTTCGCCGCTACGGCCACCGCCTCGTCGACTGGATCGCTGATTATCAGGCGAGCGTCACCCAGCGCCCCGTGATGGCGCAGGTGAAGCCTGGTGAGATCAAGAAGCAGCTGCCGGCTTCGCCGCCCGAGCATCCCGAGGCGATGGAGGCCGTACTGGCGGACCTCGACCGCGTCGTCGTGCCCGGCCTCTCGCTTTGGCAGCATCCGCGCTTCTTCGGCTATTTCCCCGGCAACGCGTTGCCGGCAGGCGTGCTGGCGGATTTCGTGAGCACGGGCCTCGGGGTGCTCGGCCTTGCCTGGCAGTCGAGCCCGGCGGTGACCGAGGTCGAGGAGGTCATGGCGGACTGGGTGCGCCAGATGGTCGGCCTCTCCGACAAGTGGAGCGGCGTCATCCAGGACACGGCGTCCACCAGCACGCTGGTGGCGCTGATCTGCGCCCGCGAGCGCGTCACGGACTACGCGCTCTCTCGCGGCGGCCTGCAGGGCGAGGAGCAGCCGCTCGCGGTTTACGTCTCCGCACACAGCCACAGCTCCGTCGACAAGGGCGCGCTGCTCGCAGGCTTCGGGCGAGTGAATCTCCGCCTCGTGCCCTTCGACGCCGAGTACGGCATGCGCGCCGACGCGCTCGAGGAACTCGTACAGCAGGATCTCGCCGCAGGTATCCGGCCCTGCGCGATCGTCGCCACCGTCGGCACCACCGCCACCACCGCCTTCGATCCCGTGCGGCCCCTGGCGGAGATCGCGAAGCGCCACGGCATCTGGCTGCACGTCGACGCGGCGATGGCCGGCAGCGCCATGATCCTGCCGGAGTGCCGGTGGATGTGGGACGGTATCGAGGGCGCCGACTCGGTCGTCATCAATGCGCACAAATGGCTGGGCGCGCCCTTCGACTGCTCGCTCTATTACGTGCGCGATCCGCAGCACCTGATCCGCGTCATGTCCACCAATCCGAGCTTCCTGCAGTCGTCAGTCGACGGGCAGGTGAAGACCTTCCGCGACTGGGGCATTCCGCTTGGGCGCCGCTTCCGCTCTCTCAAGCTCTGGTTCCTGATCCGCGAGCAGGGCGTCGCGGCCCTGCGCGCGCGCTTGAGACGAGACATGGCGAATGCGACCTGGCTCGGCGAACAGGTTGCCGCGACGGCGAACTGGCACCTGATCGTGCCGGTGCGGCTGCAGACCGTATGCCTGCGCCACGAGCCACCGGGCCTATCGGGCGAGGCGCTCGACCGCCACACGACGGGTTGGGCCGAGCGGATCAACCGCTCCGGCGCCGCTTATCTGACGCCGGCGGTGGTCGATGGGCGATGGATGGTGCGGGTCTCGATCGGTGCGCTCGCCACCGAGCGCGAGGACGTCGCGGCGGTCTGGCGGGACATTCAGAACGCCGCTCGCCAGCAGCTGGAGCGAGCCCCCTCACCCAGCTCCGCCTAAGCTCCCTATCGCTCGCTAAGGCTACGCAACCCTCTCCCCGCTGGGGCGAGGGACCGAGCACCATTTTCTCCCTCTCCCCAGCGGGGAGAGGGTCGGGGTGAGGGAGTGCCTTGGTCGAGACGAGACTTAAGCCGCAGGTGGGATCGCCGACGCCCGGCAACCGCTTAGTTGCCAGCCCGTTGCCGTTGGTGCCCGCGGTGCTAGACTTTGCGCCGCGCACCATTTGCTTGGGAGAGAGCCCATGACCCTGAGCGCTGAAGACACCTCCGCCCGCCGCAGCGGCACGGCGATCGACGTGACTCCCAATCGCATGGGACTCGGCGCCGAGATTACGGGCGTCGATCTCCGAAAGCTGGACAAGGCAGGCTTCGCGCGCGTGCTCAAGGCGTGGCACGACCATTCCGCGCTGCTGTTCCGCAAACAGACGCTCAGCGACCAGGATCTGATCGCGTTCAGCCGGCGCCTTGGCGATCTCGACTGGGCGCCGGTGCAGGAGAACGGCCGGCGCTTCGTCGAGGGCATGCCGGAGATCTACATCGTCTCCAACGTGAAGGTGAACGGCGAGGCGATCGGCAGCCTGGGCGATGGCGAGGCCGTCTGGCACACCGACATGTCCTATCTCGCGCTGCCGCCCAAGGCGAGCATGCTCTATGCGCTCGAGGTGCCGCCGAGCGGTGGCAACACCTCCTTCTGCACGATGTACGGCGTCTACGACGCGCTGCCGGCGCCGCTCAAGGCGCGCATTGCCCAGCTCAAGATCAAGCACGACGGCACCTACAACAGCGGCGGCTACCTGCGCCAGGGCGTCGCGGCGACCGACGATCCCCGGACCTCGCCGGGCGCGATCCACCCGCTGGTCTGCACGCACCCCGGTACGGGCCGGCGCATGCTCTATCTCGGCCGGAGGCGGAACGCCTATCTCGTCGGATTGGAGCTCGCGGAGTCCGAGGCGCTGCTCGACGAGCTCTGGAGCTACGTCGACCGGCCCGGACTTGCCTGGGAGCACAAATGGCGGGTCGGCGATTTCGTGCTCTGGGACAACCGCTGCACGATGCACCGCCGCGATGCCTTCGACCCCGGCGCCCGCCGCGTCATGCACCGGACTCAGGTCAAAGGCGAGCAGCGGCCCACGGCCTGAGGTTGCTTGCACATGTAGCGGTGCGTCCCTCGACTCGGCGCTTCTCGCCGGCTCAGGATGAAGGAAATTGCTCTTGCATAAATAAACACCTTCATCCTGAGCCGCGATGCGAAGCATCGCGAGTCGAAGGACGCACGGTGCAGCTACAGCGCTCGCAGTGACGCTGGGACCCGATCGATGATCCAGCGGTCGATGCGCTCGACCAGCGCCTCGCGCCAGGAGAGCCGGCCCGGTCGGTAGAGCGCGGAACTCAGCCCGATCTGTTGAATCTCGAGCATGCCGACGTCTTCCTTGGCGACCTCGAGCCAGCGGTCGTAATAGGGCCGCGCCTTCTCCTCGAAATCGGCGCGCGCAACGATGCTCCTCGGGAAGCAGCCACCCAGTGACAGGATCGAGCGGTCTGCGGCGATCGGGCGGATCTGCAGCCACCACATGCTGTCCTGGGCCACCGCGAATTGGGTCGTCGGCAATATCAGCGAGAAATAGGTGCCGCGCTTGGCATCGGCCGACAGGCCCTCGATCGGCGGGAAGGGCGGCGGCGCGCCGCCGAGGACGGCGATGCTGCGGTCGTCCAGCACCTGGAGGCACTCCCAATCGCCGGTGGTGTCGATGTCGATCGATTTCTGCGCGCCCACCGTCGTCGCGTGGATGTAGCCGGTGTGGTAGCTCTCCATCGAATTCTCGACCAGGAGCTTCCAGTTGCAGCGCGCGTCGAGCTCGGCGCGCCAGGTACAGACCATCTCGTCGAAGCGGTGCGAGGCGAAGACCTCGGGCATGTTGCCGAGCACGTCGGCGAGCGGCGGCGCATCCGCGTCGAGCGTGAGGAAAATGAAACCCTGCCAGACCCCCATCCGAATCGGCATGAGGCCCTGCTCGCTCGCGCGGAAGCCGGGCGTGCGGTCCATGTCGGGCGCGCCCGCCAGCCTGCCGTCGAGCCGGTAGCCCCAGCCGTGATAGGGACAGACGATGGCGCGGCGGTTGCCGCTGCCCTCGAGGAGGCGCGAGCCGCGGTGCCGGCAGCAATTGGCGAAGGCGCGAAGCTCGCCCGCGAGGTCCCGCACCAGGAGCACGGGGCCCGCCACGGTGTCGATCGCGCGATAGTCGCCGGGCGCGCGCACCTCGTCCGCCCGGCCCACGAAGAACCAGCCGCGGCGATGGACGTGCGCCATCTCCGCATCGAAGAACGCTGCCGATGTGTACGCGGCGGCCGGCAGGCTGCGGGCGTCAGCCGAGATAGGCGCGCTGGACCTTTTCGTCATCGATGAGCTCCGCGCCGCGGCCGGTGAGGGCCACCTTGCCGCTCTCGAGCACGTAGGCATAGTCCGCGACGTTGAGCGCGGCGAGGGCGTTCTGCTCCACGAGCAGGATCGTAACGCCCTGCTTGTTGATCGCGCGGATGGTCTGGAACACCTGCTCCACCAGCTGCGGCGCCAGTCCCATGCTGGGCTCGTCCATCAGCAAGACGCGCGGCCGCGCCATCAGCGCGCGCGCCGTCGCCACCATCTGCTGCTCGCCGCCCGAGAGCGTGCCCGCGATCTGCTTGATGCGCTCCTTGAGGCGTGGGAAGAGCGCCATCATGCGCTCCTTGTCCTCGGAGATCGCCGCGCGGTCGTTGCGCGCGAAAGCGCCCATGTGCAGGTTCTCGTCCACGGTCAGCTTCGCGAAAATCCGCCGGCCCTCGGGCACCTGCACGATCCCCATCTGCGAGATCTCGTGCGGGGGTATGTCGGTCAGGCTCTCGCCGTTGTAGCGGATATCGCCGAAGCGCGGATGCAGGAGCCCGCTGATCGCGCGGAGCGTCGTGGTCTTGCCGGCGCCGTTGGCGCCGACCAGGGTCACGATCTGGTGCTCCTCGACCGCGATCGAGACGCCCTTCAGGGCCTCGATATTGTCGTAGAAGACGCGAATGTCGTCGATCTCGAGAAGCGCCATGGGATTTTCAGATCAAGCGTGTGCCGGTGGCTCTTGCATGTGCTCGGCCGAATGCTTGCGCGCGCCCGCGGGCGTGGCGGAGGGCGTGCCCAGATAGGCCTCGATCACCTTCGGGTCGTGCTGCACCTCGGCGGGCGTGCCTTCGGAGATCTTGACGCCGTGGTCGAGCACGGTGACCACGTCCGACATGCCCATCACCACGCGCATCTGATGCTCGATCAGGATGATGGTGATGCCATACTCGTCCCGGACCCGCTGGATGAACTCCATCATGTCCGAGGTCTCGCGGGGATTCATGCCCGCGGTCGGCTCGTCGAGCATCAGCAGCTTCGGCTGGGTCGCGAGCGCGCGGCCGATCTCGAGCCGACGCTGCTCGCCGTAAGCCAGATTCCGCGCGAGCACGTCGCCGCGGCCGCGCAACCCGATGAACTGCAGCAGCTTCAGGGCCTCGTCCTGCGCCCGCGCCTCGTCCTGCTTGGTGTGCCCGCTGTTCACGAGCGCGCCCCACCAATGGGACTTGAGGTGGAGGTGCATGCCCACCAGCAGGTTCTCGATCGCGGTGATGTTCCGGAACAGGCGGATGTTCTGGTAGGTCCGGCTGATCCCGACCGCCGCCACGCGATCCGGCGTCAAGCCGTCGAGCCGCTCGCCGCGGAACCAGATCTGGCCGCTGGTCGGCTTGATGTTCTGCATGATGCAATTGAAGACCGTGGTCTTGCCGGCACCGTTGGGGCCGATCACGCTGTGGATCGAGCCCTCGCGGACCGCGACGTCGAGACCGCCCACGGCGGTCAGGCCGCCGAAGCGCATGGTCAGCTGCTTCGTTATCAGGATCGGCTCGCTCGGCACCACCGCCTCCTATTCGCCAGCCGGCGGCTTGGCGTGCGCCGCGATCTCGGCCACGACGGCAGGCGCGAGCTCCTCGTTCTCGAGCTCGCCCGCGAAATCGTGCAGCTCGCGCCGGCGCGCGGCCGAGGGCCAGAGACCTTCGGGCCGGATCCGCATCATCACGATGAGCGCCACGCCGTAGAAGAGATAGCGGTACTCGCCGAACTCGCGAAGGAGCTCCGGCAGGCCAACCAGCGCCAGCGACCCCACGATGACGCCCGGCAGGCTTCCCATGCCGCCCACGATGATCAGTGCCAGCACGTTGATCGAGACCAGGAGCTGGAAGCTGCTGGGATAGACCGAGGTCACCATCACCGCGAAGATCGACCCCGAGAGGCCCGCGAATGCGGCGCCCAGACCGTAAGCGAGCAGCTTCACCTTCACCAGGTTGATGCCGAGCGCCTGCGCCACGTCCTCGTCGTCGCGGATCGCCATCCAGGCGCGTCCGAGCCGTGAGGTCTCCAGCCGCCAGGCGCAATAGGCAGCGACGGCGGCGCATGCCAGCGTCAAGAAGAAGAGCGCGACCGGATCGGCGAGCTCGAAGGTGCCGATCTCCGGCTTCGGGATCTGCAGGATGCCCTGGGCGCCCGCCAGAAGTGGCGCCGCCGCGTCCGACTGCACGATCACGCGCACGATCTCGCCGAGGCCCATGGTGGCGACGGCCAGGTAGTCGCCGCGCACGCCGAGCACGGGAATACCGAACAGCACGCCGACGATCACGGAGATCATCACGGCGATCGGCATCGCCGTCCAATAGGTCAGGTGCGGGAAACCCGCGATCGCCGCGAGCGAGTGCGGGCTGTCGGCGGTCAGCAGCGCGGTCGTATAGGCGCCGACCGCGAAGAATGCGACGAAGCCGAGATCCAGGAGCCCCGCGAGCCCGACCTCGAGGTTGAGCCCCATCCCCATGAGGATGTAGAGCCCGACCAGCATCAGCACCTGGCCGATGTAGGAGCCCGCGAGGACCGGCAGCAGAATCAACACCACGATGGCGATGCCGGCCTTCGTCAGCTGCCCATTGCGGCTTTGCCACCAGCTGATCGAGCCCGGAGCCGCTGCCGCCGCCTTGCGCTGCATGAGGGCATCCGCCGCAATCACGACGACGAAGATCACCGCCGCGCCTTCGAGCGTCAGGCCCTCGTAGGTGTAGAGAAAGTCCCGCACGACGCCGATGGCATCGTTGAACTGCAACATGATCTGGATGAGTTCTTGGAAGACGCCGAAGAACAACACCGCCATCAACCCGGTCATCACGGGCTTGCGCAGGCTCACCGGACTGACGGCGAGACCCGCGCCCACCACGCCGGTTCCCGCTCCGGCCACCACCAGCAGCGGCACCGCGATCGGCAGGTCCAGCCCAAAAGTCAGCAGGTCGGAGGTTTGTGTCGACAGCGCGATAAAGATCTGCCGAAGGTCGATCACGGCCATGACGATCACGAGCAGCGCAAGCAGCGCCCCCGCGATCGCACCGGCGATCAGCGCGTCGAGCAGGACCGCAGCCGCCGACTGGCGCCCCCCGTGGCGCGCGACATAGGCCCCGGCCCCTAGCCCAATCGCCAACAAGGCCGTTTGCGCCATGGTCAGGAGGATGTTGCTGTCGGCATCGACGATGATCGCGCGCTCGTTGATCATCGGGAGGATGCCGACAACGGCGAGATAGACGGCGACGATGCCGAACACGATGCCGGTCATGATCGCCTGGTGGAACGGCGACTGCCCTCGCCGCTTCCGGCGGACGCGCGTGATCACGTCGGCGGTCATGCGCGCTTCTTCGCCATGCGCTCACCCAGGATCCCGTGTGGACGGAAGATCAGGACCATGATGAGCAGCGTGAACGCGATGAGATCGCGGAGCTGGTAGGGCGCGGGAATGCCGATGCCATCGAGGAACAGCGCCGGTCCTACCGACTCCACGAGCCCCAGGAAGAACCCACCAAGCATGGCGCCGGGGATGCTGCCGATGCCACCCAGCACCGCCGCGCCGAACGCTTTGACGCCCGGCTGGAAGCCCATGAAGAAGTAAACCTGCTTGAAGACGAAGGCGTAGAACACGCCCGCGATGCCGGCCATGGCGCCGCCGAGCGCGAAGGTGAATACGATCACCTTGTTGACGTCGATGCCCATCATCGCGGCAGCGTCGGTGTCCTCGGAGACCGCCCGCATGGCGGTGCCCATCTTGGTCTTCTGCACGATCAGGTAGAGGATCAGCATCGCCACGATCGCGAGCGAGATCACGAGAATATCGACGCGAGGAACATTCCAGCCCAACACGTCGACACCGGCGGCCTGCCACTTCGGATCGGGATAGGAATGGATACTCGGCCCGAAGAAGCCGCGGAATGTCTGCTCGAGGAAGAACGACACGCCGATCGCGCAGATGAGCGGCGCGAGCCCGCGCGTGTGCCGGAAGGGCCGGTAGGCGAAGCGCTCGGTCAGCACCGCGATAACCGTCGAGGTCGTGATGGCGACGGCGAGGATCGCGCCCATGGCGAGCACGGGGCTGGCGTTGAGGAAGCCGGAATAATCGAGCGCGTTCGCGACGAAATATCCGGAGAACGCGCCGGTCATCATGATGTCGCCGTGCGCGAAATTGATCAGGCGCAGCACGCCATAGACCATGGTGTAGCCGAGCGCGATGAGCGCGTAGACGCTGCCGAGCGTCAGCCCGAACATCACGAGATCGAACCACTGTTCGCCCGCATAGGTACCCTTGATCAGGGTCCCGATGGTGCCGCCAACGACGACCAAGGTGACCCCGATGCGCAGGCACCAGAGGATGACATCGACGAAAGTGAAGCGCGCAAGCGTGCTCAGTCGAGGGATGAGCGCTCGGCCAGCCGCTAGATCAGCCATTCAATCCAAACCCCGCGCTTCTGCTTCGGACCAGATTTAGACCAGACCACGTTGCAAGAAACGGGCCGGAGGCCCGGATGGTGCCCGGCTTCGGGCAACCATCCGACCCCCGGCCCTTCGACCGTTACTGACCGCGATTACGGCCAAATCTTCTTCGGATTTGCATTCGCCTTGGTCGCGTCCGACGTGAAGGTCTTCGGATCGGCGTTAGTGTACTGGTACACCGCGGGATGGAACTCACCGCACTCGCCGAACTTGTCGCACTTGATCGGGCCGCTGATGCCGTCGAACGTGGTGGCGAACACCGCGTCACGGAGCGCCTTGCGGCCGATGTAAGTGTTGCCCTTGTCGTCGGTCTTCGCGACCTTCTCGATCGCCTTGAAGGCCATCTCGGCGCCGTCGTAGGCGTGAGCGTGGTAGCCCGAGGTCGGGCCCTCGCCGTAGGCCTTCTTGTACTTCTCGACGAAGGCCGGATAGCCCTTACCCATCGCTGCCGGGGAGAGGTCCGTGTAGGTAATCTGGAAACCCACCACCGCTTCCTTCGCGGCCTCGATGAAGTCAGGCGCCAGCATGCCGGAGCTGCCGAGCAGCTTGGTGTCCTTGAGGCCCGGAATGTCCTTCGCCTGCCGCAGGATCTGCGCGCCGGCGGCGACGAAGATCGGGAAGTAGAGCACGTCCGGCTTCTCGGTCGCGACGCGGGTCAACATGGGATGCATGTCGACGTCGGTCGGCTGGATCGCCTCGGTCGAGAGCACCTTGCCGCCGAGCTTCGTGAAGGCATCCGCCGTGGCGCCCGCCAATCCCTGAGCGTAGGGGCTGCCGTCATGCACGGCCACGATCGTCTTCGCCTTCAGGACATCGTGGATGTACTTCGCGTCGGAAGCACCCTGGAAGATGTCGCTGTAGCATGTGCGCACGAAGCCGTCGTACTGGGCTCCGCGCTCCGGCGCGGTGAGCTTGGGCGCGGTCGGCGAGGTGCCGATGCTGGTGATGCCAGCCTTCCAGAGGATCGGCGCGCCCGGCGTCGCCTCGCTCGAGCACGACGGCCCGATCACGATGGCAAGCCTGGGGTTGGAGGCAAGCTTGGTCGCCGCCGTCTGCCCGCCCTCGGCGTTGCAAAGCGAATCCTCGGCGGTGAACTTGATGGGATGACCGACGAGCGCCTTCTTTTCCTTGACCGCGATCTCCACGGCCCGTTTCTGGTCGAGGCCGAGCGCGGTATCGGCGCCCGACAGCACCCAGTAGCCGCCGATCTCGATCGGCGCACCTTTTGGAATCACCAGGACGCCGATCTCATCCGTGACCGGCCCCTTGGTCTCGGCTGCTTGCGCGGCGGCAAGCCAGCCGACGGCGGCGCAGAGCGCGACGCCTCTCACAAATACCAACTTCCTCAAGCTACGCATCGATAGCCTCCTGATTGAGCGACGACCAGATCTCTGGCGTCCTGTTTGGCTGCATTGGCCGTCGAGTCTTGTTGCCCCGCCGACCCTGTAGAATTCCACCCTGCTTTCCTCGGGCACACAGTGCGCCTGGCTCAAGAGTTGGTCACGAAGACCACTTTGCGAGCAAAAATTCCCCCTGCGCCCAGCGCCTGCTCGGGCGTGATCTAATCACGGCTCAAAACCGAGAGCAATGGGCTGTGGCGAGTGGGACGGCGGATTCCCGCGGTCCGCGCACTCAGGTGAGCTCGCGCGGCCCCCCGTAATTGTGGATATGGTAAGGCCCGCTCGCTAGGCCCCGGCAGAACGCGCCCACGATCGGCTCCAGCCGCTCGGCGACTGCGCGCGCGGCAGCATGGCTTCGCCGCAATCGCCCGGCCGTCGCCTCCGCCTCAGCCCGAAGCGCGCGGCGGTCGACGGTCAGGATCTCGCCGCCCTCGACCACGAGCTTGCCGCCGACCATCACCTTGTCGACGGCGGAGCCGTCCTCGGTGTGGACAAGCTGGTTGATCACGTCGTTGAACGGCGTCCAGTTGATGTGGGTCGCGTCGAGGAAGACCACGTCCGCGAGATAGCCGGGCTCCAGCCGGCCGAGCTTGCCGCCGAACCCCAGGAGATGCGCGCTTCCCTCGGTCGCGGCATGGAAGACCTCGCGGGTCGAGAGCCAGGTTTCGTAATCAGGGCCGCGCACATGGGAGGCGAGCGAGGCAAGCCGCATCGCCTCGAACATATTGAGATTGTCCGAGCAGCTTGCGCCATCGGTGCCGATGCCGAGGTGCACGCCCGCGCTCAGCATCCGTCGAGCCGGCGCGATGCCGGAGCCCAGACGCATGTTGCTGCCGGGGTTGTGCGCGACCGAGGCGCCGTGATCGCCCATGCGCGCGATGTCGTCGCGATCGAGCCAGACCGCGTGCGCCGCCGTGAAGTTCGGCCCCAAGATGCCGAGATCGTCCAGGTGCCGCGTCAACGTCACGCCGTAGCGCGTGAGCCCCGAGACCGCCTGGATCTTCGATTCGCCGAGGTGCGTGTGATAGCCGATGTCGTGCTCGCGGGCGAGACGCGCCGCTCCCATCATGAACTCGTCGGCGCAGTGAAGCGGAATGGTCGGCGCGAGCGCCGGCCGCACCTGGTCGCGATCGAAGGGCCAGGCCTTGAGCGTGGCCGCGCACGCCCTCAGGTTCTCCTCGCCCGAGGCACTCGCCATGCGCAGGACCTCGGCGCGGAGCTCCTCCGGCAGCGCCGCGGTGAGACCGGGGATCGCGGCATAGAACGTGCGATCCGCCATCATCGGCGCCACGACCGCCCGCATGCCCGCATCCGCATAGGCGCGGCCGATGGCCGTGAGGCCCTCGAGGGAAGGCGTCGGGAAGGCGACGAAGAGGTCATAGCAGGCGGTGCAACCCTTGAGCAGCATCTCGACGGCGCCGACGCTCGCGGCGACATAGGTCGCATCGAGGGTGTCGAGCCGCGAGGCCCATGGCCCGGCGTTCAGCAGCAGCTCGAGCGTCCAGCGGTCGCCGATGCCTTTGCTCAGGTTCCCGTGCCCGTGCATATGCGCATTGATGAGCCCGGGGATCAGGATCCGATCGCGCGCGTCGATATCGCGGGCATCGCCGAGATTGATCCGGCCCCAGGGCTCGATGGCGGCGATCCCGCCGTCCGCCACCAGGATGTCTGCGTCCGCGAGCGCCGCGCCGCTATGCGCAAGCACACGCCCGCCGCGGATGACCGTGCGCTCACTCGCCATCGCTCAATATCCTTTGTCGATATCGACCTGGTTCAAGAGCCGCTTTCCCGCCATGGCACGGCGGAGGTTCTCCACCACCACCGGCGCCGCCGACACCGCGGCACCGAAGGCCGCCACGTGCGGCGTCACCGTGATCTTGGGGTGCGTCCAGAAGGGATGGTCGGGCGGCAGTGGCTCGGTCGCGAACACGTCGAGGGTCGCGCTCGCGATCCGGCCGGACTCGATCGCCGGGATCAGATCGGCTTCCACCAGGTGGCCGCCGCGGCCGACGTTGATGAGCTTGGCACCCTTGGGCAGCATCTCGAAGAGTGGCCGCGCCAGGATGCCGCGCGTCTCCGGCGTGAGCGGCAGCAGGCAGATCAGGATATCGGTCTTGCTCGCGAACTCCTTGAGCCCGTCGGCCCCGGAGAAACACGCCACCCGGTCGATGGTCCTGGGCGTGCGCGACCAGCCACGAACGCTGAAACCGAGATCGGCGATCGCGCGCGCAACCTCGCCGCCGAGCTCGCCGATGCCCATGATGCCGACATTGACCGCGCTCTTGGGTGGCGGGATGTAATAGACCCACTTCTTCAGCGGCTGATGCTCGGCGTGCATGTCGAGGCCCCGGTAGTGCCGCAGCGTGGCCCAGACGCAGAAATCGCGCATGGATACGTTGAGGCCGGGATCGACCAGACGTGCGAGCGGGATGTGCCGCGGCAGGTTCTTGAGGTCGAGCTGGTTCACGCCGGCGCCCAGCGACTGGATCATCTTGAGATTGGGGAACAGCGAGAGGCCGCCCTCGGCGGGCGGCAGCCAGACCAGGATCGCGTCAATGCTCGAGCGATCCTTCACCTGGGGCCAGACCTCGATCTCGAGATCGGGCATGTGCTTCTTGAGCTCGGGGATCCACTCGGTGGGATCGTCGAGGTGGCTGCAGAAGAGAAGTCTCATCGGTTTCGTCATCCCATCGACAAGCCGCCGTTGACGCGCAGCGTCTGGCCCGTGATGTAGCCCGCCTCATCGGAGGCAAGGAAGGCCATGGCGGCCGCGATCTCCTCGGGCTTGCCGTAGCGGCCCATCGGCACCAGACGCAGCGCCGCCTTGAGGCCCTCGGCGTCGATCTGGCCCAGCATCTCCGTTGCGATATAGCCCGGCGAGACCGAGTTCACGGTGACGCCGTAGGGTGCCACCTCGGCCGCGATCGGCCGCAGCATCATGTTGATGCCGCCCTTGGAGGCCGTGCAGACCGAGTATTTGTTGCCGCCGAAGTCGGCGACTTCCGTGATGCAGGAGCCGGTGGCGATAACGCGGCCGGAGCGGCGCTCGATCATGTGCGGCAGCGCCGCGCGCGCCATGTTGAAGAAGCCGCGCAGATTGATCTCGATCGAGCGCTCCCAATCCTCGTCGGTGCTCTCGACGAAGGGACGGTCGATGATGATGCCGGCGTTGCTCACGAGGACGTCGAGCTTGCCGAAGCTGTCGATTGCGCCCTTGACCAGGCGCTCCGCGTCCGCCTTCTTCGAGACGTCGCCGACCGCCACCACCGCCTCGCCGCCGGCGGCACGGATCTCTTTTACGACGGCGTCCGCCTTGTCGCGCGCCGAGACGCAATTCACCACCACCTTGGCGCCGTCCTTCGCGAAGCGCAGCGCCACCGCGCGCCCGATCCCGCGGGAGCTTCCCGTGATCAGCGCCGATTTTCCCTTGAGGTCCATGCTTCCCTCCTCTCGAACCGCAGCTGATGTTAGAGACGTGCGACAGATCGCGCAAAGAGTTCGAGTTGCCCGCGCGGCGCGTTAGCGGATATACGCTCTCAACGCGCTGTCAGCACTGAGCGGGAGAGATGCCGTGGCTGAGATGTCGGATGTCGTGATCATCGGGGGCGGTGCGGTCGGCAGCTCCATCGCCTATTTCCTGGCGTCCAATGCCGATTTCCGCGGCAAGGTCACGGTGGTCGAGCGCGATCCGACTTATCGCTATGCGTCCTCGGCGCTGTCCCTGAGCTCGATCCGCGTGCAATTCTCGACGCCCACCAACATGCACCTCTCCGCCTTCGGCATGGAGTTCCTGAAAGAGGCGCCCCAGCGCCTGGCGGTCGACGGTGAGTCCGCCAACGTCGGCTATATCCAGCGACCTTACATGTTCCTCGCGAGCGCGGAAGGCCGAGCGCTGCTGGAAGCGAACTATCGCGCGCAGTCTCAGGCGGGCTACGGCGACTACATCGTGTTGCTCGAGCCCAAGGAGCTCAAGCAGCGCTTCCCGTGGCTCAACACCGACGGGATCGTGCTCGGCTCGCTCGGCATCAAGGGCGAGGGGTGGTTCGACGGCTACGGCCTGCTGCAAGCCTATCGGAAGAAGGCGCGGAGCCTCGGCGTCACCTATGTGGCGGGCGAGGTCGTCGGCATCGAGCGGAAGGGCCACCGGATCGAGGCGGTGAAGCTGGGTGACGGCACGCGGATCGCCTGCGGCATCGCGGTCAATGCCGCGGGCCCGAGCGGCGGCAAGGTGGCGCGGCTCGCGGGCGTCGACCTTCCCGTGGAGCCGCGCCGACGCTCGGTCTTCGTCTTCGATTGCCGCGAGAAGCTCCCGGGCCTGCCGCTCCTCATCGACAGCAGCGGCGCCTTCTTCCGGCCGGAGGGTCAGTACTTCATCGGCGGCATCTCGCCGCCCGAGGAGTGGGAGCCTGAGGTTGCGGACTTCGAGGTGAACCACGCCGAGTGGGACGAGCTGGTCTGGCCGCCGCTCGCCCATCGCGTGCCCGCGCTCGAGGCCGTCAAGGTGGTGAGATCATGGGCCGGGCA
Source organism: Allostellaceae bacterium (assembly GCA_035280245.1). Classification (GTDB taxonomy): domain Bacteria; phylum Pseudomonadota; class Alphaproteobacteria; order ATCC43930; family CGMCC-115725; genus DASZHJ01. Next base: position 5,063 of record DATEGF010000345.1, on the reverse strand, counting down.
CTACGACTACAACACCTTCGACCACAACGGCATCCTGGGTCTGCACGTCGAGCTGGACAATTTCATGCTGGCGAACGGCTTCAGCGGCCACGGCATCCAGCAATCGCCGGCGAGCGGCCGTGGCATCTCCGAGCTCATCACCTACGGCAAATACCGCACCCTCGACCTCAGCCTCTTCGGCCACGCCAGGATCGTGGAGAACCGGCCGGTGAAAGAGATCAACGTCGTTTGATGCTGCGTGAGCTGCTGAGCGAGTCCCCCTCACCCAGCTTCGGCTAAGCTCGCTTCGCTCGCTAAGCCTGCGCAACCCTCTCCCCGGCGGGGAGAGGGAAGGGTGAGGGGGCGTTCAAGAAATAACAATGCGCGAATGCGCGTCCTTCAAATCACCTTCCGCACGATGTGGCGGCGGTTCTTCGTGTAGGGGCGGACCTCCTTGGTCCAGCGGCCGAGCTCGCCCGCATCGGCCCAGGCCTTGCTGGTGAGCACGTCGGGGCTGTCGATCTCGTAGACCGCCGTGTATTTCGGCTGACCCTCGCCGGTGAGCGGCTTCTTCTCGCCGCCGACGATGAGATGCGCGACCTCGGTCTTGAGCCGGATCGCCGAGCGCACGCCCGGCACCTTCTTCAGGTTCGGCAGATGCTCGGTGTCATAGACCTCGTTGAAGAGCGCTTCCTTCTCGGGCTCCACGTCCATGCTGACGATGAGCACGTATTTGGTCGAGAACGGCATGGGTCTCCTCCTCCTTGGGTCGCATCACGCGATCTCGCGCAGGTACCAGTCGACGTAGGCCGTCGTGTTGTACTCCATCGGCGCATAGGGTCCCGGCCGATAGAAGCGTGAGTTCACGCCGAGCTGGTTGTGCTCGATGATGCGCTTGTCGGCCTCGCTGGTGACCTTCCAGAGCCAGGTGAGCTTCTCGAGGTCGTAGTCGCGGCCCGCCTCGGCGTCGCCGCGCACCAGCCAGATCACCTCCATGTCGCAGGCGTCGGCGGTTCGCGGGATGAACCGGTAGATCACGCCGTGGTCGGCGTAAGCGACCAGGAAGCTCGTCGGCCCGATATGCACAGAGGTGACGCCGCCGTCGTAGTCCTTGAGCCCCATCAGGGGCGCCACGGCCTTGCCGTCCTCGGTGGCGCTCTCGACGCCGTCGTAGAGCGGATAGCGGAAGCTGCGGCAGGCTTCCTCGCCAGTCGTCGAGGCGACCCAATGATCGTGCGCGGGAATGTCGATGCCGAGCTCGGCCGAGCGCGCGGCCAACTTCTGGATCAGCTTCTCGATCCGCGGTCTCGGCTGCTCGAGGGCATGGAGCCGCGAGTACTCGGGATGCGCGGGACCGCAGTGATAGCACTCGAGGTAGTTCTCGACCGCGAGCTTCCAGTTCGCCGCGAAGGAATAGCGCTCGCGATGGGCGACGCGCGCCGTGGCCCAGTCGTAGGGACCGAAGCTGCCGCGCAGGGTCTCCTCGAGATGCCTGGTGCCGAGCGGCCGATCCGCGAAGGAGACGAAGATCAGGCCTTCGATGACGCGGAGATGGATCCGTCGGAGGCCGTAGCCCCCGCGATCGAACTCCGCCGGCATGAATCGCGCGGCCTTCAGGTTGCCATCGAGACCGTAGGTCCAGCCGTGATAGGGGCAGGTGAAGGACTTCGCTTGGCCCCCCTGTTCCCAACAGACCCGCGAGCCCCGGTGTCGGCACACGTTGACGAGAGCGCGAAGCGTGCCGTCCTCGCCGCGCACGAGGATCGCGGACTCGCCCGCGATCTCGAACAGCTCGAAATCGCCGGACCTCGGCAGGCTCGCCTCGTGTCCGGCGCAGAGCCAGTGACGCATGAGCAGGCGCTCGACATCGCGCCGGAAGATGTCGGGATCGCGGTAGAACTCCTGCTGCAGCGTGTAGCCCGGCGCACGCCGCGCGGTCAGCGCGGCCACCTTGGCGTCGAGCTCGGTCTCGCGGCTACCGCCGTCATGCATGAACCAACCTCAGGAAAGGATCTGATAGTGCGCCTCGTGGATGGTCCGCTGGGCGCCGTTGATCGGCAGGATGTCCTGCGGGCAGGACGACATCGCGACGATGCAGTCCATCACCGCGCGCAGGATCACGTAGTCGCCGGACTTGGAAACCGGCTCGCCCCAGCTGGTCTTGCCCTCGCGGTCCACCGGGATGTTCATCCAGAGATTGAGCGGCGCCGGCACCTCTGGCGGGTTCAACCCGATCTGCCGCATGCCCGCGAGCAGGTTGTCGGTGCAGTTGTCGTGGTACTCCTTGCAGCCGAGGAGGCCGTAGCGATAGTCGTCACAGGCCGCCATCAGCGTGTCGTGGATCCCCGGCGAGGTGTCCTCCTCGAAGAAGAGGATCGGCCGGCGGCGGTTGGTGTGCAGGTTGTGCCCCTTGCGCGGGAAGATGGTGCCGATGGTCGGCCGCATGTGCTCCATCGACAGGAACTCGTGCAGGTCCTCGGCGCTGAAGGCCCAGGTGTCGATCACCTGTGTCCCGTGCGTGTTGATGATCTTGATCGCCTGGCCCTTGGTGAGGCGCGTCGCGCGGCCCTTGCGCGCGGGCACCGTCATGAGATCGCTTTCCTTCGCCATCGCTTACTCCTCCAGATTTTTGTCGAGCCTCAGGACGCCGCCACCGCCTCGGTGGCGAGCGCGTCGTTCTCTTGTTGCGCGACCAGCCGGTCGATCACCAGCCGCACCAGCGACAGGCCGACCGACGGATGGGTGAAATAGACCTGTTGGAAATCCTCCGCGGAGACGCGCGCCAGCACGCAGTCGGTCTTGGCGATCACGGTCGCGGTGCGCTTGCGCGTGCCCGAGAGCACGCCGATCTCGCCCACCACCGTGCCGGCGCCGAGCTCGGCCTTCGCCTCCTCGACCCACAGCGAGCCCTCGAGCACCAAATAGAGCGAGTCCGAGGGATCGCCTTTGCGGAGGAGCACTTCGCCGCGCTTCGGCGTGATGCGGCGCGCGAACGGCATCAGCGCGTCGAAGACGTGGTTCTCGTTTGCGGCGTCGCGCACGTTTTGGATCAGGCGCTTGATCTCGATCATCCGGAATATGTTCACGGGCAGGATCACCAGGTTGACCGCGCTCAGGAAGTAGCTGTGCTCGAGCACGCCATAGAAGATGAAGATCACGTTGCCGATCAGCGCGAAGATGCGGAGCGGCAGCATGGTCTTCATACCGAGACTGCCGACCGTGAGCGCGCTCGCGACATAGGCCAACATTGCAGTCATGGCAAAGGCCCGCCCTGGCTCGCTGTCGAGGACTGCGGAGAGCATAGCAAGGCGGGAGCCCGAAGTCCCTCAAAGGCGCCCTAGTCCTGGCAGAAACCGGCATGCCCGCACCTCAATAGTGCGGCGGCGTGATCACCCACACGACGCGGGTGGGCTCGGTGCCGGGATTGGCGCAGCGGTGCGGTACCGTGCTCTTGAAGGAGAAGCTGTCGCCGGTCTCCAGGCGGAAACTCCGCTCGCCGACCCAGAGATCGAGCACGCCCGAGACCACCAGCCCCGCCTCGACGCCGTCATGGCTGTAGTAGTCGCTGTCGGAGCCCGGCGCGATCGTGCTGAGCAGCAGCTCGAGCGGCCCGTTGAGGTTGGGCGACAGCAGCTCCTCGCTGATCCCGGTCCCCGTGAACGACATCCTGCGACGGCGCGCGGCGCGCACGATGACATCGCGCTCCTCCGGCGGCCCCGCAGTCTCCGGCTGGAAGAACCAGTTCATATGCACGCCCAGGAGATCGGCGATCTGCTTCAAGACGCCGATCGGCAGCTTCGACCGGTTGCGCTCGATCTGGCTCAGATAGCCCGTGGAGATGCCGACGGCATCGGCGACCTGCTGCAGCGTCATCCCCTTGATCCGGCGGAGCTCGCGGATCTGCTCGCCGATTTGGGATTCGGTCGGGTCACCGGCCCGGTCCTCGGACCGGCTTGGAGCGCGTTGGGCGGCGGCATTCTCCACGGCTTCCCTCCCCTCACGCGCGCAGACGCAGGTTCTGCGGATCGTAGAGCGGCTCGCGCCCGACCGTCGCCGCCCGGCGCTCGCCGAAAATCTCGACCTCGAGCCTGGTGCCGGGCGCCGCGAGATCCGCGCGTACATAAGCAAGCGCCACGCTGCGATCGAGCGTCGGGCTCCAGCCGCCGGAGGTGGCGAGACCGACGGTCGCGTCGCCGAGAAAGACCGACGCGCAGGCGGGCGCGTCGGCATCGCCGGCCGCGTCCAGCGCGAGCGGAACCAGCCGCTGCCTGGGACCCTTGCGATGCTCCTCGAGAACGGCATCGCGGCCGACGAAATCGGGCTTCGCGAGGTCGACGAACCGGTCGAGCGAGGCCTCGAGCGGGCTGTAGCCGATCTCGAGATCGGTCTTCCAGCCGCGATAACCCTTGTCGAGCCGGAGGCAGTCCACGGCATAGATGCCGAAATCGAGAATGCCCTCGGCCTCGCCGGCGCTCCAGAGCGCGTCGTAGAGACCCGGCAGTGACTGCATCGGCGCATGCAGCTCCCAGCCGAGCTCGCCCACATAGGTCATGCGGAGCGCGCGCACCGCCGCCGAACCGATCGCGATTTCCCGGGTCGCGAGCCACGGGAATGCCGCCGTCGAGAGATCGGCGGTGGTGACGCGCGCGAGCACGTCGCGGGACCGCGGCCCCGCGATGATCAAGGTGCCGAGCCGCTCCGTGAGATCGTCGATCCGCACGGAGCCGTCGGCCGGTAGATGCGTCGAGAGCACGTCGTGATCGTGCCATTCCGCGGTGGAGGCGCAGACCACATAGAAGCGGTCGGGTGCCACGCGGGTGATGGTGAATTCGCTGAGGACTTTACCCTGTGGCGTGAGGGCGTAGGCGAGGCTCGCCCGGCCGACGCGCGGGAGACGCGAGCAGACGAGCCGGTCGAGATGGGCGGCTGCGCCGGGGCCCGACACCTCGAACTTGCTGAATCCAGGAAGATCGAGCAGGCCTACACGTTCGCGCACGGCCGCGACCTCTTCACGGACGAGCGGCCACCATTCCTGCGACCGCCGGAACGAGAGCACGGGCTTGGCGCTCGTGTTCCTGGGATCG
>DATEGF010000344.1:0-3942 GCA_035280245.1 Allostellaceae bacterium | reverse complement strand
GACTTCGGGCTTGTCGAAGTAGGTCTCGGTGCCCGCGGCGTTCATCAGCTCCACGCCGTTGGGCGTCGTGAGGCCCTGGAAGAGCCAGTACGGGAAGCCGGAGGACGGGATCTGCAGGCCCCATTGCGTGACATTGCCGCTGGCATCGCGCTTGGTGAGCTTCTTGCCGAAGGCCACGAGCTCGTCCCAGTTCTGCGGCGCGTGTTCGGGATCGAGGCCGGCTTCCTTGAAGGCTTCCTTGTTCCAGTACATGACGATGGTCGAGCGCTGGAACGGAATGCCCCAGGTCTTGCCGCCGGTCTGGCTGTTGGCCATGAAGCCGGGATAGAAGGCGCCGATCCATCTCCCGTCATCGGCGCCGGTCGCGACCTCGTCCCAGGGCACGATCGCCTTCTCGTCGATCAGCGTGAACATGTCGGTCGAGAGCAGCACCGCGAGGTGCGGCGGCTCGCCGCCCTTCATCGCCGTGAGCGCCTTGGTGATCGTGTCCTGATAGGTTCCGGCATAGACCGCCTTCACCGTGACGTCGGCGTTCGCCTTCTCGAAACCCGCCACCATGTCGTCGATGATCTTCGTGATGGGCCCACCAACCGCGACCGGGAAATAGAAGCTGATCTCGGTCGCGCTCGCGATCGACGGTGTCGCCGCGAGCAGTAACGCCGCTGCGAGGGTGCACAGCGCGCCCCGCATTCTCTCGGTGAAGAAACTCCCCCGCATGCTTCGATCTCCCCTGTTTGAAATTCAGCTCATCGCACGACGTTCAGCCGCTGTGTCGCGCCCCCGATCAGCGGCGCCAAGTCGTCGCGGCGGCGGCCGTCGCCGGCATCGAAGAGATGCGCCTCCTCGGGCCGCCAGGACAGCTGCAGGACGATGCCGCGGTCGGCGGCGAGACGGCCTGACACGCGGGCGGTCAGCCGCTCGCTGCCGATGATGCAGGTGACTAGGCTGTCGGCGCCCAAGAACTCCACCTTGTCAATCGCCGCGGCGATCCCGTGGTCGCCACCGAGATTGATCGCCTCGGGACGCACGCCCAGCACGAGCCCGTCGCCGCGATGGCGCAGCAACACCGGCCCCGACGTGCCGCGGATCACCGCGCCGCCGCCGCCGTCTGCGAGCGCCACCGTGTTCATGGGCGGCGTGCCGATGAAGCGCGCAGCGAACAGAGTCGCCGGCGTTGCGTAAAGATCGGGCGGGCTCGCATCCTGCTCGACCCGACCCTCGCGCAGCAGCACGACCTGATCCGCCATTGTCATGGCCTCGGTTTGATCGTGGGTCACGTAGACCATGGTGATGCCGAGCTGCTGCTGGAGCGCGCGGATCTCCTGGCGCATCTCGCCGCGGAGTTGCGCGTCGAGGTTCGAGAGCGGCTCGTCCATCAGGCAGACCGGCGCCTCGGAGATGAGCGCGCGGCCGAGCGCCACCCGCTGCTGCTGCCCGCCCGAGAGCTGCGCGGGCTTGCGCTCGAGAAGCGACGAAAGGCCGAGGAGTCCCGCGACCCGGTCGAGCCGGCGGTCGCGCTCCGCCCAATGAACCCGGCGCACCCTGAGGCCGAACAGGATGTTCTCGGCGACGGTCAGATGCGGGAAGAGCGCGTAGGACTGGAACACCATGGAGATGCCGCGGCGCGCCGGCGGTAGCCGCGTCACGTCGCGGCCGCCGATCAGGATGCGGCCCGTGCTCACTTCCTCGAGGCCCGCGATCAGCCGGAGCGTGGTGGATTTGCCGCAACCCGACGGGCCCAGCAGAACCAGGAGGCGCCCGGCGGCCGCCTCGAGCGACACGTCCTCGACGGCCCTCGTGGTGCCCCAGAACCGGCTGACTCGCTGCAGGGAAATCGCGGACACCCTTGCCTCATAGGTAAGGTGCGAGGGCGGACGGCTGGGCCGCGGCCGACCCTGCCAGCCGCATGTTACCGTGGGGTGACGTCCGTCTGCACGTGACGCGAGCCCCAAAGCCCTCGGATTCTCGCGGCATCATGGCGGCTCCGCGCCGGGGTGTCCACCGTGACCCGCGCCTTCTGCATGGCGGCGGCGGAGCCGCCTGGGATATGATCGGGCCTTCGTTTTCCGCTCGTCCGCGCACCCTCCAGGAGCTCTCCGCCATGCCCGACACCCTCACGAACTCGAAGATCGTCGCGGCTTATCGGGAGCGCACGCCGAGATCTTCGGAGCTCGCCGCCAAGGCGCAGGAGCTGCTGCCCAGCGGCATCGCCCACGACGCCCGCTACATGAAGCCCTACGGCATCTACGTGGATCACGCGAAGGGTCCGCGCAAATGGGACGTCGACGGCAACGAGTACGTCGACTATTTCGGCGGCCACGGCGCGCTCCTGCTCGGACACAACCATCCGAGCGTGGTGGCGGCCGCCCACGCCGCGCTCGAGCAAGGCACCCATTTCGGCGCCAACCATCCGCGCGAGATCCAGTGGGCCACGCTGGTGCGGAACCTTGTCCCGTGTGCCGAGAGCGTGCGATTCACCTCCTCGGGCACCGAGGCGACCCTGATGGCCGTGCGGCTCTCCCGCTCGATCACGGGCAGGCAGAAATTCGTGCGCTTCCTCACGCATTTCCACGGCTGGCACGACCACATGACCTCGGGCCACGCGAACCACTTTGATGGCACGCCGACGACCGGTGTGCTCGCAGGCATCGCGGAGCACGTGATCCTGCTCCCGCCCGGCGACGTGGAGGCGGTGAAGCGCACCTTCGCGAGCCGGAACGACATCGCCTGCGTGATCCTAGAGCCGACCGGCACCAGCTTCGGCGCGGCGCCGCTGCCGCCCTCTTTCCTCCATATGCTGCGCGAGGAGACCAAGAAGCACGGCATCTTCCTGATCTTCGACGAGGTGGTGACGGGCTTCCGCGTATCGCCCGGCGGCGCCCAGGCTGAGCTCGGCATCAAGCCGGACCTGACCTCCCTCGCGAAGATCCTCGCGGGCGGCCTGCCCGGCGGCGCGGTGGTCGGCCGGCGCGACATCCTCGACGACCTCGACTTCGACGCAACCGAGCGCAAGAAGCGCGAGAAGATCGCGCACCCCGGCACTTACAACGCCAACCCGCTGTCGGCGGCGGCGGGGATCGCGGCGCTGGAGATCGTCGGCACCGGCGAGCCCTGCAAGAAGGCGAGTGCCACCGCGGCCTCGCTCCGCGCGGCGCTCAATGACGTACTCGCCGAGGAGCGCGTGCCCTGGGCCGTCCACGGCACCTTCAGCGGCTTCCACTTCTTCCTCAATCCACAGCAGCGCCCGATCGACCCGCACCGCTTCGATCCCATGACGCTCGAGTACAAGGAGTTGCTGAGCAATCCGCCGGCGCTCTCGAAACTGCTGCGCTTGGCGCTGCTCGCCAATGGCGTCGACGTCAACGGCCGCATCGGCGGCTTCACGTCGTCGACCCACGGCAAGGCCGAGGTCGAGGACACCGCCCACGCGCTGCGGCAGGCGATCCGGATGCTGCGGGCCGAGGGAGAACTCGCGGGCGCGTAGCCGCACGTCGGAGACGCGGCAACGCCCCCTCACCCTGACCCTCTCCCCAAGGGGAGAGGGAGCAGTCGGAACGATCTCTTGCTTCTCCTCTCCCCTTGGGGAGAGGCAGGGTGAGGGGGTAGCTCCACCTTCTCCGTACCCGATCACCTGGCCGAAGGCCGCGGATAAAGATGGCACGCGACTCGATGCCCCGGTTTCGGCTCCGTCATCGCGGGTGCCGTCTGACGGCAGACCGGCATCACGTGCGGGCAGCGCGTGTGGAAACGGCAGCCCGGTGGTGGGTTGAGGGCGCTCGGGATCTCGCCGGAGATCGCGGGCTTGCGCCGACCTTTGCGCGGCTTTGCTTCGGGCACCGCGGCGATCAGGGCTTGCGTATAAGGGTGGAGCGGCTCGGTGTAGAGCGCTCGCTTCTCCGCCAGCTCGACGATTTCGCCCAGATACATGACCGCGACGCGGTC
>DATEGF010000343.1:0-15073 GCA_035280245.1 Allostellaceae bacterium | reverse complement strand
GCGGTGCCCTTGTCGGCAGCGACGACGAGGTAGGGATCGTCATCGTCGTAGCGGACGACGCGCTCGGGTGGGACGACGTCGCGATCGACGATGTTGTCGGTGAGGTCGAGCAGGCCGCACAGGAACGTCCGGTAGCACGCCACTGCCTCCGCGTTCAGCGCTTCGCGCCCCTGCGACACCGGCGGCGGGTTCTTGACGGCGAAACCGCCCTTCGATCCGACCGGGACGATCAAGGCGTTCTTGACCATCTGAGCCTTCATCAGCCCGAGCACCTCCGTGCGGAAGTCCTCGCGGCGGTCCGACCACCTGATGCCTCCGCGGGCGACCTTGCCACCGCGCAGGTGCACGCCCTCGACTCGCGGCGAGTAGACGAAGATCTCGAACTGGGGGCGCGGCAGCGGCAGCATCGGGATCAGCGATGGCTCGAGCTTGAACGACAGAAACGATCGAGGGCGGCCGTCCCGGTCTCTGCGGAAGTAGTTCGTGCGGACGACCGCGGAGATGACGGTCAGGAAGCTCCGCAGGATCCGGTCCTCGTCGAGGTTGGTGACGGCGTCGAGATCCTGCTCGATCTCCTTGGCGAGGCGGTCGCTGCGCTCCTGCGCCACCTCCGCGCGGTGCGGATTGAAGCGGCGCTGGAAGAGCCGCACCAGCTTGGTCGCGATCGCGGGATGCGCGACGAAGGTGTCCTCCATATAGGCCTGGCTGAAGGCGCTGCCGGCTTGGCGGAGCGTCTTCGCATAGAGCCGCAGCACCGTCACCTGGCGCCAGTCGAGGCCGGCGCCGAGGATCAGCCGGTTGAAGCCGTCGCTCTCCATCTCGCCGGCCCAGAGCCGCGCGAAGGCGTCCTCGAAGCGCTTGCGGTCGCGGCTCACGTCGATGGCGCCGACCCGGCACACCAGCGAGAAGTCCTGGATCGCCACCGGCGTCGCGTCGCCCGCGGGGGTCACGCGATAGGGCTCCTCGCTGATCACCTTGAGGCCGAGGTTCTCCAGCATGGGGAGCACGTCGGAGAGCGCCACTGGCTCCGACTGGCGATAGATCTTGAAGCGAAGCTCGTGGGCCTCGGCTTCGACGGGCTTGTAGAGTGTGAGGGCGAGCGGCGTCTCGCCGCCGCGGACTTCCTCGATGCGCGCGATGTCGTAGAGCGCGACCGCGCCCGAGAAGCGCTCGCGATAAGAGGTCGGGAAGGCGCGGCCGTAGCGCTGCAAGAGCTGCATGCCCGCGGCCTCGCCCTTCGCCTCCATGAGCGCCTGCGCGAGCCGGTCCTCCCAGGTGCGGCCGGCCTCGGCGAGCTGGCGCTCGACGGCGCTAACGTCGACGTCGAGCCCTTTCCGCTGCGGCGTCGAGACGACGTAATGGACGCGCGCCAGCACGGACTCGCCGAGCTCGGTCGAGAAGTTCGAGATGGTACCCTGGAAAGCGTGCTCGAGGATCTGGGCGAAGCGCTGGCGGAGCTCGGTGTTGTAGCGCTCGCGCGGCACATAGACGAGGCAGGAGGCGAAGCGCCCGAAGGCGTCGCGCCGCACGAAGAGCGCGATCCGCTGGCGCTCCTGCAGATTGAGGATGCCGAGCGCCGTCTCGTAGAGCTGATCGTCCGAGATCTGCAGCAACTCGTCACGCGGATAGGTGTCGAGGATGTGCATCAGCGCCTTGGCGTCGTGGCTCTGCGGCGGGAAGCCCGCGCGCTCCAGCGTGCGCGTCACCTTGCGCCGGAGCAGCGGGATCGCCCGCGGGTTCCGGCTGTAGGAGAGCGAGGTGAAGAGCCCCACGAAGATCCGCTCGCCCACCACGGCGCCGTCGGGTCCGAGCATGCGGACGCCGATCGCGTCCATGTGGGTCGCGCGGTGCACCGTCGCGCGCTTGTTCGCCTTGGCGATCGAGAGGATGCGCGGCGTACGCAGGAACTCCTGCACCTCCGGCGGCAGCGTGGTGAAGCTGCGGAGCCCGTCGAAGACCGAATAGGCCTCGTCGCGAAGGATGCCGAGGCCGCTCCCCTCGACGATGCCGACGTCGATCCCGTCGCCCTGGGCCGCGAAGCGGTACTCGCGGTAGCCCAGGAAGGTGAAGTTGTCGTCCTCGAGCCAGGCCAGGAACTCCGCGGCCTCGGCGACATCGGCGGGCGGCAGCAGCGCGGCCGGCGTCTGCTGCACGCTCTCGCGCACCGATTCGAGCCGCTCGACCATGGTCCGCCAATCCGTTACCGCCGCCCGCACGTCTGCGAGCACGCGCTCGAGCGTTGACGCGATCTCCGCGAGGCGCTGGGGATTGGTTTGCTCGCTCGCCTCCACGTGCATCGCGGATTCCCGGAGCGCCACCGCGGCGCCGTTACCGCCGGGGCCGTCGCTCGCCTCGGGATCGAGGAGGCTCACGAGCTTGCCCTTGGCGTCGCGGGTCACGCGCAGGATCGGATGGATCACCAGATGCACCGTGAGGCCGAGGCCGTTCAGCGCGGCGGTGACCGAGTCCACCAGGAACGGCATGTCGTCGTTGACGATCTCGATCACCGTGCGGCCGGCGCGCCAGCCCTCGGCGTCGAGCCGTGGGTTGAAGGCGCGCAGCTTCGCGCGGCCGGGCGCGCGCTCCTGCGCGAATTGCCACAAGGAGAGCGCGGCGCCGTAGAGGTCGTCGGCGCCGCGCGGCACCACATCCTCCGGCGGCACATGGCCATAGAATTGGTTCACGAAGCGCTGGATGGCAGGCGCGCGATCGGGCGGGCAACGCTCGGTCACGCGGCCCAGCACACCCTCGATTCGCTCCCGCTTCTGCTCGTCGGCGCGCAGCGACATGGTGTCTCTATCTCCCTGCTTTGCGGCGCTTACCCCCTTGGGAATGCCGGGGATTGGGTCAATCTCCTCGCCAAGGGGGTTCCCTTGGAACGAGTGTTCGTCTTACCCTCTCAGGCGCCAACCCGCCAAGCCGGAAGCGCGCTCGCGCCCTCGAGCCGGCTCAATCATAGCGGGAACGAAGGACGAGCGTATGACAAGGGGAAGTGATCGGCGAAAGCTGCTGCTGATCGACGACGCCGACAAGGAGGCCGCGCTCTTCTTCGTGCGCTGGCTCAAGGCGCCGCATCGGATCGGCGCCGTCGCCCCCTCGAGCCGCCACCTGGGCCGCGCCATGGCGCGTCAGGTGCTCTCCGCGGGTCCCGGGCCGATCATCGAATTGGGCGGCGGCACCGGTGCCGTCACCAAGGCGCTCCTCGAGGCCGGCATCGCGCCCGAGCGCCTGATCGTGGTCGAGCGCGACGAGAAGCTGCATCGCATTTTGCAGGCGCACTTTCCAAAGCTCCGCGTGATCGAGGGTGACGCGCGCCGGCTCCGCCGCCTGCTGGCGCCGCTCGGCATCACCGAGGCCGCCGCCGTGGTCTCGAGCCTGCCGCTCGTCTCGATGCCGCGCATGCCCATGAACCGCATCCTCGCCGAGAGCTTCGCCTTGCTCGGCGAAGGCCGCCCCTTCATCCAATTCACCTACGGCGTGGTCTCCCCGATCGCGCGCGAGCGGAAGGGCCTCACGGGACGCGTGACCGCCCACATCTGGGCGAACCTGCCGCCGGCGAGCGTGTGGCGTTACGAGCGACGGCGGGATGGGGGAAGGGTGAGAAGGGTGGCGTGAGGAGGCGGCAGTCGAATTCCACCCCGACCCCATCTCTCCCAGGGACACCAATCAGCCGGATCGAGGGGCTTATGCCGTGGCAACTGAACGCGGTCTATGTGGCACGGCTCCAGTCCTGCCAGGCCAGGCCGCGCACTCGCGAAAATTCTGAAGCGTTTGCCGTCACGAGCGTCGCACCCATTCGCAATGCCTGAGCGGCGATCAGCAGATCGTATGGGCCTATCGGAGTGCCTGCCGCTTCAAGCTTTGCACGCAGTTCACCGGCGCCCGCGGCATCGGTCTCATCAAAAGGCACGACATTGATCTTGCCTGATAGAAAAGTGCGCAGGCGCTCGGTGTTCTCCCGCTGGCGTTGGCTCCGCGCCACGCCGTACCAGAGCTCATAAAGGACGATAGACGAGATCGCGATGGAAGCGTCCCGCGCGGCGGCGCGGTGCAAGCGGCGGCGCACGCTCGTGGGCTCGTCCCGCAGCAGAGCGATCACCGCGTTGGTATCGAGCAGGTAGATCAGGAGAACAGTTTCTTGGCTGGCGGCATCGGCGGCTGCTCGCGGCCGTCCTCCATGAAGGGGATGTCGGCGAAGCGGTCGAGCTCACGGAACCAGGTATCGATATCGGTCACCATTGGCTCCAGCAGGATGCCGCCGCCTTTGACCCGTCGCACCCGCGCGCGGTCGCCCGGTAACCGAAACTCCTTCGGCAGCCTCACCGCTTGGCTCCGGCCATGTTTGAAGATCTTCGCGACGTTCCTCGGCATGGATCACCTTTGATATCTATCATAAATATATACCATGATGGCCGACATGGCAAAGGGCGCGGTCCGTGCTTGAGCAGCGGCTGCCCGGCTCTTCGACACGCGCCCTGCGGGCGCGCGCTCAGGGCGAGGGAGTCTTGGGAAAGCAAATTGTTTCCTCGTCCTGAGCGCGGGCCGCAGGCCCATGTCGAAGGACATAATGCAGCGGCGGCGATAACATGCGCGCTATGCCCTCCCGTGTGCAGATCGAGATTCCGTCAGCCGGTCCGGTGACCGCGATCGTCTATGAGGCCACGCCGGGGAAGCGCGCCGGCATCGCGCTGCTGCTCGGGCATGGCGCGGGCGGGAATCAGATGAGTCCGTTCATGGTGGATTACGCGAAGCGGCTCGCGGAGCGGGGGATCGAGGTTGCGAGCTTCAATTTCCTCTATAGCGAGCAAAAGCGGAAGTTGCCGGATCGGACCGACAAGCTCGAGGCGTGCTGGCGCGCGGTGATCCATGCCGCGCGCTCGGGTGCGCTCGGGCCGGAGATCGCGCGCGCCAAGCTTGCGATCGGCGGCAAATCCATGGGCGGGCGGATCGCCTCGCAGGTGGCGGCGGCTGACTCCGAGGGGATCGCGGGCCTCGTCCTGCTCGGTTATCCCCTGCATCCGCCAGGTCGGCCGGAGCAGCTGCGCACCAAGCACCTGCCGGCAATCGCCGTGCCGATGCTGATCGTGCAGGGCGAGCGCGACACCTTCGGCACGCCCGACGAGCTCCGGCCGGTGCTCCGCGCGCTCAAGGCGAAGAGTGAGCTCTTCGTGGTCGAGGCCGGCGATCACTCCTTCAAGGTGCCGAAGAGCGCCGGCACCCCGCAGGCGCAGGTCCACGGGCGCATCCTCGACGAGATCGCGCGCTGGCTGCGCGCGACCGCCGGCGCCTGAGCCTGATCCGCGCTCAGTCCAGCGTTTGAGTGTGCGTCGGCTCGATCTCGTAGATCTGGCGCACCTCGCCGGGCCGGCGGTAGGGGTACTTGTCCTGGCCCAGGTATTTCTTCGCGAGCGCGTCGATGTGGGCGTCGGCGCCCTGCTCGGTCATGCTCTTCACGCGGCCGCGTACCTGCAGATACCGATAGGGATTATCCGGGTCCTGGATCGCCACCGCGACCGGCGCACCCGTCGCCATGTTGCGCGCCTTGGTCCGGCCCTTGGCGGTGTTCACGCGCAAGACGCCATTGGCGTAATCGATCCAGACCGGCGTCACCTGCGGCGAGCCGTCCGGCATCAGGGTCGCGAGGTTGGCGAAGGCCTTCTTCTTGGTGACAAGATCGAGGAACTTGTCGGGGATCGCGGTCATCGTCGGGCTCCCTTGGGGGTCGGGTGATCCGGATACTATCGCGCTTCTTTCCGGATGGCGCGAGGGGGCACGCGGCGTAGGCTCGCGCCCCTTTTCCACGCCGTCGAGGCATCCTACCTTCTGGGCCATGAGCGAATCCGAATCCCTCTTCACGGCGTTGCGCCAGGCCGCCGATCCCGAGGTCGTCGGCGCCATCGAGCGGCTGGTGCAGGCGGCGCCCGATAGCGCGCTCTCCCGCATCAACGCGCTCGATTTCGCCCGCGGGCACAAGCTCGACGAGGAGCGCGTGATCGCGGGCTTCCTGCATGCGGCGCGCACCGGCCTCTTCGATTTGTCCTGGAACATTCTGTGTCCGAGCTGCGGCGGCGTGCTCGACGCGAACTCGACCCTCAAGACCGTGACCCGGCCCGAGTACCGCTGCGCCTTCTGCGCCGCGGGCTACGAGCCCGTGCTCGACGAGATCGTCGAGGTGACCTTCACGGTGAACCCGAGGCTCCGCCGGATCGCGGCCCACGACCCCGAGACGCTGCCGCTCCGCGACTATTACCGGCAGATCTTCTGGAGCTCGGGCATCGACCTGCCGGACGACGAGACCCTCTCGGGTATCCTGGACGACGTCACCCTCGAGGCGATCGAGCTGCCGGCTGGCGAGAAGGCGCTCCTGTCGCTGACCTTGCCGGTGGGAACCGTCATCGTCTTCGACCCCGTGACCCACAGCGCGCAGTTCATCGAGGTCAAGGGCGAGGCGACACGCGAGCGGCAGAGCCTCTCGCTCCTGCTCGACAATCAGCGCGTCGCCACCGCCACGACGAAGCTCCGCCCCGGCCCGCTCCGTTTGACCCTCGAGAACCGCAGCAGCATGCGGGCGCTCCCGGGTGTGTGGATCGCGGACCACCAGCTCGAGGATCTCCTCGCGCGCCGCAAGCCCTTCCTCACGGCAAAGCGCCTGCTCACCAACCAGACCTTCCGCGACATCTATCGCGCCGACACGCTCGACGTGGAGCAGCGCCTCAAGATCACCAGCCTCACCTTCCTGTTCACGGACCTGAAGGGCTCGACCGAGCTCTATGACCGCGTCGGCGACCTGATCGCCTACGACCTCGTGCGCCGGCATTTCCGCGTGCTGACCGATATCGTGGGCGCCGAGGCGGGCGCGGTGGTGAAAACCATCGGCGACGCGGTGATGGCGACCTTCCCGACGCCCAGCCGCGCGGTCTCGGCGGCGCTCCGCATGCGCGATGCCATGCGGGGCCTCAACGAGGAGCGCAAGACCGACGATCTCATGCTCAAGATCGGCATCCACGAGGGACCGTGCCTCGCGGTGATGCTGAACGAGCGCCAGGATTATTTCGGCCAGACCGTCAACATCGCCTCCCGCGTCCAGCACCTCGCCTCGTCGCGCGCGATCTACGCGACAGGCTCGGTGGTCGGCCACGAAGGGTCGGCGCAGCTCCTCTCGAAGACGGGCCTCGCCCCGGTACTGCAGCACCAGGCGCTCCGCGGCGTCGCCGACGACGTGCCGGTTTACGAGATTCCGTGACGGAAAGCTTGCACCGATTCCCATCCAGAGCGACACGCGCTAGCTTAGCGCCATGACCGATCTGAAAGTCCGTCCCGTTGCGCGCGCCGATTACGACGCGTGGCTCCCGCTCTGGGACGGCTACAACAAGTTCTATGGCCGCTTCGGCCCGACGGCGTTGCCGCTCGAGGTCACGCGGACGACCTGGGCGCGGTTCTTCGACGCCTATGAGCCCGTCCACGGGCTCGTCGCCGAGAGCGAGGGCAAGCTCGCGGGGCTGGTGCATTACCTCTTGCACCGGAGCACCACGCTGATCGAGCCCAATTGCTACCTGCAGGACCTCTTCACCGACGAGCGGACGCGCGGCAAGGGCGTTGGCCGCGCGCTCATCGAGGCGGTCTACGAGCGCGCGAAGAGCGTGGGCTGCACCCGCGTCTATTGGCTGACGCACCAGACCAACGCCACGGCGCGCCGGCTCTACGACCAGGTGGCCGACAACACCGGCTTCATCGTCTACCGCAAGATGCTGTGAGCGCCGGCGAGCTCCGTTTCATCATCCCTGCGGTGGATCGGCCGGGAGTTCTGAGCGGCGTGACCGAGACGCCGGTCGAGCGGGTCTGGAACAAGGGCATCGCCCGCCTCTGCGACCGGCGCTTTCCCGACGAATTCCCCGACGGCCTCACCTATAGGCCAGTGCCCGCGCTCGCGGGTGCGCGGATGGCGGCGCGTCTTCCGACGGACATGATCGCCGATCCCGCGCGTGCCGCCGGCATCCGCAAGGGCGAGCTCGTCTGGGTGCGGCTCTCCTGGCTGCCGTCCTTCGTGCGCCAGGTCCTGCCCCGCGTCCGCGCGCCATTCGTCCTGGTGACCGCCGATTCCGACAGCAGCGTGCCCTCGGAGGTTCCGCGCGATCTCGCGCGCGAGATCCTGGCGTCGCCGTCCGTGATCCGCTGGTTCACGCAGAACTACGACGGCACCGAGCCCGAGCGGATGGCGCCATTGCCGATCGGCATCGACTTCCACTCCATGGCGGAGCACCCGGCCTGGGGTGAGGCAATCGCCACGCCAAGCGAGCAGGAGGCCGCGCTCGAGGCGCTCGAGCGCGCGTTGCCGCCGCTCGAGCAGCGCCAGCCGCAGCTCTACATCGATTTCGCCTGGAGCCGTCCCGCGCGGGCCTGGTTCGACATCGCGTGGCGGCCATCGCTGCGCATCGACCACTATCCGGCACCCAAGGCGGCGCGGCTGCGCGAGGGTCGCCGAGCGGTCGTCCAGAAGCTTCGCCGGCGGGACGGCGTGGTTTGCCAGAACGCGCCGCTGCTCCGCAGTGAGATGTGGCGCCGGCGCGGGCAGTATGCGGCGGTGCTGAGCCCCCACGGGGGCGGCCTCGATTGCCATCGGACCTGGGAGGCGCTGGCGCTTGGGCACCTGGTGGTGGTGCCGTCCTCCTCGATCGACCCGCTCTTCAGGGGTCTCCGGGTGGTGGCGGTGTCGGATTGGGATCAAGTCAATGCCGAGACCCTGACCCGGTGGCTCGCGGCACCTCCCGGCGACGCCTCCGCGGCGCCGCTGACGAGCCGCTATTGGGTCGACCGGATGCGCGCCGTCGCGGCTGGTGCGTGAGCCTTTTTGTCATGGACGCCGCCCTATATTGCCTGAGGCGGGCATTGTAGGGATGATGGGTTACGGGGCCGAGGCCGCTGGCCGAGACGTCCAACCAACAGACGGAGGGGGATCCATGAGGCGCATTCTGACGATCATCGCCGCGGCACTGGCGCTTGCGGCACCGCAGCTCGCCTGGGCGCAGCAGGTCAGCAACGAGCAGGCGGCGGTGGACCGCGCGGCGGCCGCGGTGGAATCGCTTCGCACGGGGCCGGGCGCGCCGCCCAACATGGGCGAGCTCCTGCACAAGGCGCGCGGCATCATGATCTTTCCGGAGCTGGTGAAAGCCGGCTTCATCTTCGGCGCCCAGGGCGGGAGCGGCGTGCTCCTGAGTCGCGATGCCGCGACCAACACCTGGAGCTATCCCGCCTTCTACGTGTTCGGCGCGGGCTCCTTCGGCCTCCAAGCCGGCATCCAGATGTCGAAGATCGTCTTCATCATCATGAATGACCGGGCGCTCAACGCGCTGATGTCCGACGAGTTCAAGATCGGTGCCGAGGCCGGCATCGCGATCGTCACCATCGGCGCGGGCGCCGAGGCCTCCACCACCAGCGCCGCCGGCGGCGACATCTATGCCTTCGCCCAGGCCATGGGCCTCTTCGGCGGCATTGCGCTCCAGGGTGGCATCATCAAGCCGCGGCTTGCCTACGATCACGATTACTACAGCCCCGCCACGAGGGCCGAGGACATCGTGCTCGCGCAGACCGCCAAGAACCCCGGCGCCGATAGCCTCCGCGCGGCGCTGGCGAAGGCGTCGGCGGGTCCCTGATGCAGGAGCACGTCCAACTTGTTTTAGCTCAGGAACTCCCCCTCACCCTTCCCTCTCCCCTCGGGGAGGGGGTTGCGGAGGCTTAGCGAGCGAAAGCGAGCTTAGCCGCAGCTGGGTGAGGGGGCTCCGTCCACCTCTGAATAATCGAAGCTAAGGCGCTTCCGCGCACCCCGCGATATCGATGGCGCGGAGCTGATCGGGCGAGAGTTTCTCGTGCTCGACCTGCAGCTCCTCGCCGCTTGCGCGGTCGGTGCCGTTGACGCGATCGGTGAGTACGTAGAAACCACCGCGGGGGTCGCCGGCGACCACGATGGTCTCCTCGCCCAGCGCGCCCTCACCGCGCGCCGCTTCCTCGGCGAATAGGTTGACGCGCGCGAGGGACGCGATGTGGCGCACGGCGTAGCGGTGGGCGCCGAACATCAGCTCGGCGACATCGGGCCCCAGCTTGGCCGCGACCTCGGGTCGGATCCGGTCGACGTGGATGTGCAGCTGCCCGTCGGTTCGACCGCGCAAGGAATTGATGGCGAGCGAGATCTCGCCGTCGGGAACATCGTGGCCCGCGAGCCGCGAGACGCAGCGCCGCGCGGCCCAGCCGGCTGCGAAATAATTGGGCGCGTCCGGCGCCTCGATCCGCGGATCCTCGGTGCCAAAGCGCCGGTCGGTTGCCACCAGCAGCACCTGGGTGGGCCCTCGAATGTCCTTGAGGAGCGCGTAGCCGCGCGCCTTGTCCGTGAGAAAGCACGCAGGCGCGCCGGCGTCGTGCTGAGGCGCCAGGCAGTACTGCACGATGGGCCAGAGCACGCTCAGCGGCTCGGGCGCCGCCGATGCGCTCGGCCCGGCCGTGAGAATGACAAGAAGCAGCAGCGTGCGACGGAGACCGCGCCTCATCAGAGATCGCCGTGATGCTCCTCGGCGAAGACGTGGGCGTAGAGGTTGGCGACCCACTGCTTGCCTTCCTGCGTCACCCTGAGACAACGCAAGCCGTCGACGATATAGGGCGTCACCGCCTTCCAGAAGAACGCCGGATAGGCCGCGCGCAGGTCGCCCGCATTGGCATAGCCCAGCTTCTCCGCGGTGCCGGTCTCGCGGAACTCCGCGAAGAGCGCGGGGATCTTGCGGATGTAATTGGGATCGGCGAGCTGACCGATCAGGTCGGCGGCGCGTACGAGGCCCGGATAGTCCGCGCGGTTCGAGTGCTCGTCGTCGGTCGGAACCGGGAAGCGCGTGTGCTCGATGTTGGCCTCGATCACCATGGTGTCGATCGTGGTCAAAGCGACCTTGCCGAAGCGCTCGCGCACGAAGAGCTTGGAGCGGGTCACGTGATAGGGCGTCAGCGCCGCGTCGGTGGCGCCCGGCGGCAGCTCCGTGGTCTCGCCCTTGGTATTCATGACATAACGGCCGCCGCCGTCGCCGTGGCAGACGCCGCGGACATAGCCGATGTCATGGCAGAGCAGCGACACCATGAAGTGGAGCCAGTCCCGGGGCGTGATGCCGCCCTGGCTGATGTGCTTGCCGCGCAGGATCTCCTGACCCACCAGCGTCACCATGATAGTGTGATTGACGTCGTGGTAGGGCGCGTCGGAATTCGCGATGTTCTCGAGCGCCACCCGGCCGATGAAACCGATGATGCCGGGGTACCCGGGCTCCAGCAGGCCATAGACCCGCTGGTACATGCTCTGCAATTCCTCGACGAAACGGTCGATTACGAGCGCGGTCGGGTTGAACATGGGGCTCTCCCTCGGGGCGGCCGTTCGCCGACTATATCAACCGAGCCTAGCGCTGCGCCATGACCCCTCGGTGACGGCACCAGCGACGCCGATATGAGCGGTGGTGGCTCGGCGAGCCGGAGCGGTATAGTGGGAATTGTGGCGCACCCGCGCCGAATCCACGGCTTGAGCTAGACCTCATGGAGACGCGGGCCAACTATCTTGTCGTAGCGACCTTTGTGGTCGCGATCGTCGCCATTAGCGTTGTCGCCGCGATTTTGCTTCTCAACCTGCAGCCGCTTCCGCAAGCGCGCGCCTCTTACGAGATCTATTTCAGGGGCTCCGTGGCGGGCCTCAAGGTCAAAGCGCCGGTATCGCTGTCGGGCATTCCCATCGGCAGCGTGCGCAAGGTCGAAATCGACCATGAGGACCCATCCGGGGTGCACGTGACCGTCGAGGTCCGGAAAGACGCCGCGATCAAGGCCGATTCGATCGCGTCGCTCGAGATCAATTTCATGTTCGGGGACGCCAGTATCAGTATCACCGCGGGAAGCAACGCCGCGCCGCCTCTTGCCGTCCTGCCGGGTCACGCCTACCCGTTGATCGCTTCGCAACCCTCGCAGCTGCAGAGCATCGCGGCGTGGGCGGCGGATTTCATGCAGCGGACGATCGAGGTCCTGGATTCTCTCACCATAATTCTCAGCGACGAGAACCGTCAGGTGATCACCCAACGATTGCAGACCGCCGAAAAGGCAACACGAGAGGGCATGGTCGAGGCAAAGCGCCTTGGTGACGCGCTTGATCAGTACGACGCGATGCTTCGCGTTGGTCCGGCGCAAGTAACGGACCTCAATGGCTCACTGCTTCGGCTAACGCAGGGACTTGAGACCGCCACAGCAGCGCTCGACGATGTGGACGCCGTGATCAAGACGGTGGGCGTGTGGGTTCGCACCGTCGACAACTCACTGCCAGAAATTCGGGCCCAGCAGGTCGCTGGGGCTCGCAGCACGATGCATGACCTCGAGGGCATGATTTCGGAATGGCGCGGCAGCATCCGCCGTTTTGCTCGCACCATCGACGACGTGGAACGCGATCCCGCACGCGCACTCTTTGGCGGCGCCAGTGGCGGCGGATATAGGCCAGGTTCACGATAGACGCAGCCGCGGATAGGTGCAGCGCCCGCTGATCTCAGCTCGGCGAACGCGACCGAGCAATCTGCGGGTCCAGCTTTGGCTCTAAGGGCTCGGCTTATCTTCTCGCCGGTGCAGGCGCTCGAACCACCAACGCCCGAAAACCTCGCCGTCTGGCCCCTCGACGCGGATCACGCGACCGCGCCATCCGAGCAGAGATCAGCGGCCCTCATGCGCGGGTGCCCGTTCCGATAATGGAGGTTCGGGCGCGGTCGACCGTCTCAGCCCATTCGACAAGTGCCAGACCACGGCCAACAGCACCAGGGCCCCGCCGATGACGGCTGATCGCGCCGGGACTTCGCCAAAGCCGATCCAGACCCAGAGCGGGGCGATCACGACTTCAAGGAGCCCGAGGAGCCCCGCCTCGCTCGAGGGGATGCGGCGCCCGCCGGTGAGAAACAAAATGTACGAGATACCCATCGTCGCGGTGCCGAATGCGGCCAGGATGAGCAGCTCGCGTGCGCTGACGCTCACGCCTGGCATCAGCGGCCAACAGACGACCGCACAAAGCCCGGCCGCCAGCGCATTGATCGGCGCCATCGACAGCGAGCGATAGCGGCGCGCCATCACCAGCAGGATCGCAAAGGTCACGGTCATGATGAGCGAGAGGGCATCTCCCGCGAAGTCACCGCCGCGCGTCGCCGACCCGACCATGATGCCGACGCCGATGAGCGCGATCGCGCTGGCGAGGATGGTGCTGCGCGCGCTGCGCTCCCGGTTCCAGATGAAGGCGATTGCGGCGGCGATGAAGGGCACGGTGGCGTAGACGACCATGACATTCGCGACCGTCGTCAGCTTGAGGGCCACCACGTAGGTGAACATCGAGATTGCCGAGACCGGGACCGCGGCAAGGCCGGCAAGGCCGATCGCGCGGAAGGCGTGCATCGTGCGCTGTCTATGCTGAGCGACGACGATCACGAGGAGCGACAGCGCCCCGAAGAGAGAGCGCCACGCCTGCAAGGTCCAGTTGTCGAGATCGAGCAGCCGGACGAACACCCCGGCCGTGCTCCACAGCACGACTCCGCCCACGACAAGGGCGATGCCAAGAGCGCGATCGGAGAGCCGGTTCATCCAAAATCTTCCTGCGCCGCTCGGCGCTTTCTCTCGTCGCGTTCGACAGCCGGCGTGCTTGACCGCCGCGAGGCGGATGTTAGTCTGGTCAGAACGAAATAGGAACATCCCTTTCGGAGGCACGGGTGGTACGGCGCTCGGTCCCAGCGCGCATCACGGATGATCGCTACTTCCCCGTCCGCGTCCGCATCGCGGTCCCTGCGGGCGGCTTCGGCAATCAGCTCGACAAGATGTACGGCTGGCTCAACATGCACGCGGGGCGCGGCAACTTCGCGATCCACAGCGCACCGAATGACCTCAACGCGGCCACCGGCAGCGACGCGAGCTTCTTCTACTTCATCGACATCCGTGTGGCGAAGGCGTTCGTTGAGCGGTTCGCTTGCGGGCTTGCCGTCGTGCAGCGAGTGGATCGGGCAGCCGCTGTTCTGGCGCCGAGCGGATCGCTATAGTGCCGGGGTTGCCCGCGGAGAGGAAAGGACGATCGCACATGTCCAATCGCGTCGCTGAGAAGCGCAAGGTCAGCTATATCCGGATGGAGGACGGCACCGCCGAGGATTACGCGCTGGTGAAGGAGCTGGCGAAGCCCTTCAAGGCCGCGACCGCCGAGCGCGTGCTCGCCTATCTGCCGCAGCTCCGCCACAGCTACGAGGGCGACCAGGTCGACCGCTACGAGCACTCGTTGCAGACCGCGAGCCGGGCGCTGCGCGATGGGGCTGACGACGAGACGATCGTCGCGGCGCTGCTGCACGACATCGGTGATATGCTGTCGCCCGAGAATCACTCCGAGTTCTCGGCGGCCCTGATGCAGCCCTATGTCAGCCGCACGACCCATTGGATCGTGAAGCACCACGGCATCTTCCAGGGCTATTATTACTTCCACCACTACGGCCAGGACCGGAACGCCCGCGAGCAGTTCCGCGGCCATCCCGCCTTCGAGAAGACCATCGAGTTCTGCGCCAAGTGGGACCAGAAGGCCTTCGATCCCAACTACGACACGCTGCCGATCGCGGCTTTCGAGCCGATCGTCCGCCGCGTCTTTGCGCGTCCGGCCTGGAGTGCCGAAGGCCCGCCGCTGACCGCCTAGCGGGAAGCACGCAGTCGAGAATCGGGCACTCTCTCATGAAGCCCGGTCCTGTTGCCCTCGCTGGGGCTGTCGCCGCGCTGTTGCTCGTCATCCTTACGCACGTCGCGGAGCGATTCGACGTGCTGCCTTGGATGGGTTGGGGCCAGCCATATAGCGCGGGACACTACCTAGACCTTATTAGTGCGGTCTCCGGGGTCGTGTTGCTCGCGGTTGGAGTCGCGATCCGCCTGTTCGCCCGGCGGATTTCAGACTGAGACAGTGCCGAGACGCGGGGTAGCTGGCGCGCGCGCCGCGCATTTCATAGTATTGTCATCGCCGGAAGCAGAAAGTCGTCGGGAGGGGGAACCCCGTGGCGACGGTTGCAGCCAAAGG
>DATEGF010000342.1:0-2802 GCA_035280245.1 Allostellaceae bacterium | reverse complement strand
CCTGGTCGGCCTTTCCAATGGAGCCTTCTTCGCGGAGAGACTGGCCAGGCACGCCCTCCTCGACCTCCTAGCTATTGCTCTCGTGTCCGGCACGGCTCGAGAAGCCAGCCATCGCCTGGCACCCACGCCCCTCCGCCCTTGCGCCGTGCTGATGATCGCCGGCACCGCGGATCCGAACGTGCCCTACGCCGGCGGCCGCGCTCGCGGCCTGACCGGCTGGATGGCCCGCCGCCGCATCAGCTCTGTCCTGTCGAGTGCCGATGGGCGCGATGCAGTCGCTGCTGAAGCGCTGGGCGCGGAGTGGGCCGGTGTCAACGGCGCGAACGGTCGCCCGGTGATCGATATCGCCTCCGCGGAGGCTGCCGACCTGCGCGTGGAACTGCTTTCGTGGCCGGCCGGCGCCAGCCCGGTCGACCTCTACCGCGTAATTGGAGGCGGCCACGGCTGGCCCGGTAGGCCGCAATACGCTCCCCGATTCCTCATCGGCCCAGTATCCCGAGCATTCGACACAACGGGAGCCGTCCTCGACTTCGTCCGTGCGCTCACCTCATGAACGGCGGAAGGTTGGGATCGCGATCGGAGCCCTGGAATACACTTTGGCGGCGATGCCAGAATCCAAGCGCCTCCGCCAGGATGGCCGCACGTTCATCGAACAAGCCCGCCGACGGCAGATCGTCGAGGCCGCAATCGAGGTCCTCGCTGAAGCCGGCTATGCCCAAACGTCGCTGGAGAGGATCGCGCTGCGAGCCGGCATATCGCGTGGCCTGATCTCGTACCACTTCGCCGGTCGGGACGACCTCATGGCCGAGGTCATCGCCAAGGCTTACAAAGAGGGTACAGCCTACATGCGGCCGCGACTTGAGGCGGCGACTACGCCAGCGGAGGCACTGCACGAATACGTGCGGAGCAACCTCGAATTCATGCGCGACCATCGCATGCACCTGCTGGCGCTGCTTGCTATCAGACGCGGCGGAAATCCGGCGGGGCTGCGCGAGAGTATGTCGGGTCTTGGAGCCGCGCTCGGACCGATTGAGAGAATCCTGCGCTGGGGGCAAGAGCAGGGCGCGTTTCAGACATTCGATCCGCACGTAATGGCGATCGGGCTCAGGAACGTCATCGACGGTTTGCCCCACTACATGGGGGCCGAGCCCGATCTGGACCTCGACGCCTGTCTGCGCGAGGTCACGGCATTGTTCTCCCGGGCCGTCGAGAAACCCGTGTCTGAGGTGACTAAATGACCGCCATCGATAGAACCGTCTTCCTCGTGGGTCTGCCGACGACACTCGCCGGATGGGCGCCACGAATAGTGATCATCGTCGTCGCCACCGCCATCATCGCCACCATCAAGCTGCTCTGGAGCCGACGCAAGAAGTGACCACCGCCACACCGGCGCCGGGTCTCGAGGTCGAGGATCTCTACCAACGGTTCGGCTCGCGTGTCGCGGTCGATCTCCTCATCGACGTCACCCTGGCACCTCTTCGCCACCGCGCCGCTGATCAGGCCGAGCTGTTGGTGCTGCGCCACCAGGTCCGCGTCCTCGAACGCCAGGCGAAGGTTGTCCGCTGGCGGCAAGGCGACCGTCTCGTCCATGCCGCCCTGGGCGCGACCGGCTGCCGAGGCCGTCAGCGGGGCCGAGGCGAAAGCCATCAGCTCTTCGTCCACCATCACCAGGCGCGCCCGCACCAAGGACTCGAACAGCGCTGCCCCGACCTCTCGTCTTGGCCTCTGTCCCGCTGCCCGTCAGATCGTCCGCCACGATCGCCTGCGAGGTTTACTCAACGATTACTCCTGGGCCGCGTGATCGAGTTGACGCGGGTGCGTTTACCCCACAAGTCGATCAGTATTTCCATCAGCAGCCGGAGCATGGCGTTACCAAGGCCATCGCCGCACATCCTCGCGGACCGGGTCACGGGATCCTGTTGATGTACAGCCGCGCGGCTTGCCGCTGAGTCGGGGCCGGGTATCGCGCTGTCAGACCGGCGAGCCTCCGCTATCTCCGGAGCTGCGAAGCCGAACCCCGGCCCCATGTGGATTAGGAGCGGATGGGTTGGCGTCTGATCAGATGAAGCAAGGCGACCAGAATGCAAGCGCCGATGAGTGCGACGATGAACGAAGCAATGAGCCCGGTCGTCTGAATCCCTAGGACTACCGAAATGATCCAGCCACCCAATAGTCCGCCGGCCACGCCGAGGATGACGTCCACGATCGGCCCATAGCCGTGGCCGCTCATGATCTTCCCAGCAAGCCAGCCGGCGATGCCGCCGATGATCAGATAGACGATGAAGTTCATGAGTCCCTCCTAACTCTCTTCTGTTGTTGGCCGCGCGACGCGCTGGCGCTGATCATGGATCGCCGACGAACGCCGACGTGATCGCGAACCCTCCGGGCGTACCTTATAACAACGCTCGCAACGCCTCGGCGAAGAGAACGGGCCGTTTAACCTGGATTAACGAGAAGAGCGAGCCCACGGCCTGCTGATCGGCCTGGGATACTCCCCCGGTCGTGCTCTACTCCCTCCTCTACGACCTGCTCCAGCTCTTGATCGAGATCTCGATCGTCCGAGGTCGCGGCGACGCTCAGCTTCGCGCCGAGGTGCTGGCGCTGCGCCACCAGCTTGGGGTACTCGACCGCCAGGTCGGGCGCCCGCGCTGGCAAGCCACTGATCGTCTGTTACTGGCGGCGATCAGCCGGGCGCTGCCCAGGCCGGCCTGGCGATCATTGCTGCCCAGCCCGGAGACGCTGGGGCGCTGGCATCGGGAGCTGGGCCGCCGCAAATGGGCTCCTTACCGCCGACGGCCGCGC
>DATEGF010000341.1:0-4473 GCA_035280245.1 Allostellaceae bacterium | reverse complement strand
CTCGCGCGCAGGTGGCGTCGCTCGTCGGCGCGGCGCCGTCCGAAGTCGTCTTCACCAGCGGCGGCACCGAGGCCAATCATCTGGCGCTGCGCGGCGTCACGGACCGGCGCATCCTGATCTCCGCGATCGAGCATGACTCCGTGCGCGCCGCCGCACCCGAGGCGACGGTGATTCCTGTCACATCCGAGGGCGTGGTCGATCTCAGGGAATTGGAAGCCATGCTCGCGGCCGATGCTCGGCCGGCTCTGGTCTCGATCATGCTCGCGAACAACGAGACCGGCGCGATCCAGCCGATCGCCGAGATCGCCGCGATCGCCCGCGCGCATGGCGCGCTCCTCCACTGCGACGCGATCCAGGGCGCGGGCAAGATTCCCGTGACCATGCGCGCGCTCGGCGCGGACTTGATGTCGATCTCCGCCCACAAGCTCGGCGGCCCGCAAGGCGTGGGTGCGCTGGTGGTACGCGAGGGCGTGACGCTTGGCGCGCTTCAGCGCGGCGGCGGGCAGGAGCGGGGCCGGCGGGCCGGGACCGAGAATCTCCCGGGCATCGTGGGCCTCGGCGCCGCCGCCGAGGTGGCGGCACGCGAGGGTCTGCCGAGCGCGGCGATCGCCGAGCTGCGCGACGCGGCGCAGGCGGCGCTCACCTCGGTTGCGCCGGAAGCGCGCGTCTTTGCCAAGGATGCGCCACGCCTCCCGAACACGCTCTGCATCGGCATGCCCGGTGTCGCGGCCTCGACCCAGGTGATGGCGCTCGATCTCGCGGGGGTCATGGTGAGCGCGGGTGCCGCGTGCTCCTCCGGCAAGGTTCGCCGGAGCCATGTGCTCGCTGCCATGGGTGCCACGCCCGAGGACGCCGAGAGCGCCATCCGCGTCAGTCTGGGTTGGAGCACGACGGCCGCCGACATCGAGCGGCTGATCGACGCCTGGACCGCGCTCTACCGGCGGACACGGAGTGCCGCGGCATGATGAGCGCGGTGCCGAGACCGGCGGCCCAAGCCCTGCCCAACGCGCGGCCGATTTACCTCGATTATCAGGCAACCACACCGGTCGATCCGCGCGTGCTCGACGCGATGCTGCCGTGGTTCACGGAGAAATTCGGCAATTCCGGCTCCGTCACCCATGCCTATGGGCGCGAGGCCGAGGCCGCGGTCGAGCGGGCGCGCGGACAGGTTGCGGCCCTCATCGGCGCCGAGGCGCGCGAGATCGTCTTCACCTCGGGGGCCACCGAAGCGAACAACCTCGCGCTCAAGGGGGCCGCTCGCTTCCACCGCGAGGATCGCGATCACGTCGTGACGCTCTCGACCGAGCACAAATGTGTGCTGGAGAGCGCAAAGGCGCTCGAGCGCGAGGGTTTCCGGGTGACCATCCTGCCGGTGCGGCCCGACGGGCTGGTCGATCTCGCGGTGCTCGAGGCGGCGCTCGACGAGCGCACGGCGGTCGTCTCGGTGATGGCGGCGCACAACGAGATCGGGGTGCTGCAGCCGATCGCGGAGATCGGCGCGCTCTGCCGCGCGCGCGGCATCCTGTTCCACACCGATGCGGCGCAGGCCTTCGGCAAGATCCCGCTCGACGTCGATGCGATGGCGATCGACCTGCTCTCGATCTCGGGCCATAAGGCCTACGGGCCCAAGGGCGTGGGTGCCCTCTACGTGCGGCGTCGCCCCCGGGCGCGCCTCGCGCCTCTGGTCAACGGCGGCGGTCAGGAGCGCGGGCTGCGGTCCGGCACCTTGCCGACTCCGCTGGTCGTCGGGCTCGGCGAGGCCGCGGCCATTGCGGCGATCGGCAAGACCACCGAGGCCGAGCGTCTCCTCGCACTCCGCGAGCGGTTCCTGGCAGGCATTCGCGCGGGGGTTCCATCGGTACGGCTCAACGGCGATCCCGTGCGGCGGCTGCCGGCGAACCTCAACCTCACGTTCCCCGGCGTGGGGGCGCTCGAGTTGATCGAGGCGTGCCCGGGCTTGGCGCTCTCCACGGGCTCCGCCTGCACGGCGGCGGAGGTCGAGCCCTCCTATGTGCTGCGGGCCCTCGGCGTCTCCGACGAGCTCGCG
This sequence comes from Allostellaceae bacterium, assembly GCA_035280245.1. GTDB lineage: Bacteria > Pseudomonadota > Alphaproteobacteria > ATCC43930 > CGMCC-115725 > DASZHJ01. The sequence goes on along the minus strand of DATEGF010000341.1, from coordinate 2,426 downwards.
CGATCGAGCATTCGGATCGGTCTCGGCCGGTTCAGCAGCGAGCGCGACGTGGACTTCGCGGTCGATGCGATCGTCTCGGCGGTTCGGCGGTTGCAGGGTGGGGCCGTGAAATCGCGGCCGGGTGCCGCCATATAGAAGGTGGAGTTGCCCGCGACGGGAGCGGGATGTATCAAGTTGGCGGATTTAGGAGATCGAGGATGGCCTTGCGGCAAGCAATGACCCTGACGGACGCGGCGGCGGAACGCATCCGCGCGCTCCTGGCCAAGCGCGGTAAGCCGGCGGTCGGCATCCGCGTCGGCGTCCGCTCGCGCGGCTGCTCGGGCCTCACCTATACGCTCGAATACGCGGACGAGAAGGGCAAGTTCGACGAGTTGGTGCAGGACAAGGGCGTCACCGTACTGATCGACCCCAAGGCGAGCATGTTCATCATCGGCACCGAGATGGACTATGTCGAGGACAGGCTGCAATCGGGCTTCACCTTCCGCAATCCCAACGAGAAGGGTCGTTGCGGCTGCGGCGAATCCTTCCACGTCTGACGCCGCGCCCGCGGCGTCGCTTGATCGACCATGAAGCTATTTCAGATTGAGGAGCCTGACGGCTCACCGGTCGATGCTGCGGACGGCCCGGGCGCCGCGGTCGGCATCGACATCGCGCCCGGCGGCATCGGCCGCGTCGCGATCGCGGTGGGCGGCAATGGCGAGATTTTGCCGGATGGAGATGGCGAGCGCACGCTGAAAGCTTCCAGCGTGGCCGAGCTGCTGTTGGGCTTGCGTAGTCGCGCGGAGAAGCAGTTGGCGCGGCCGGTGACCCATGCGGTGATCGCGGCGGGCGCGGCGGAGCGGAAGGGCCTCGAGGCGGCTGCTGTCTCGGCCGGCCTGACCGTGCTGAGGCTCAGTGAGCGCGGCGCGGTAGCGGTGCTGGTCAAGGGCGCTCCGGCGGAGGAGGCGCCCGTGCTGGGCGCCGCGATTGCTGCCGAGGAAGCGATGCCAGTCCAATCAATGGGACAAGCCTGATGCCGAAGATGGTGTTCATCGAGCAGAACGGTACCCGCCGCGAGGTGGAGGCGCCGCTCGGACTCTCGGTGCTGGAGATCGCGCACCGCAACGGCATCGATCTCGAGGGCGCCTGCGAGGGCTCGCTCGCGTGCTCGACCTGCCATGTGATCATCGACCCCGAGTGGTACGACCTCCTCAAGGAAGCAACCGAGGACGAGGAGGACATGCTCGACCTCGCCTTCGGTCTGACGCGAACCTCGCGGCTCGGCTGCCAGATCATCATCACCGAGGAGCTCGACGGCCTCACGGTCACGCTGCCCAGTGGCAGCCGGAACATGATGACGGGGTGATTGCGGGAATGCGCGCGGAGCCACCCTCACCCCTCACCCGGCCGTCGCTTCGCGCCGGCCGCCCTCTCCCACTCTCCCGCTTCGCGGGCGAGGGGCGAGGGAAGTTGTGCGCGTCAGTCCTTTCCCTCGCCCCTCTCCCCGTAGGGGAGAGTGGGAGAGGGTGGGGCCCATCGCCGGTAGGCGATGGGAGGGTGAGGGGTGAGGGTCGCGATGATCGCACGTAATTCTTCGGGAATATCGAAATCTCCACGCGACACCCGAGTCGTCGTGGCGATGTCGGGCGGTGTCGACAGCTCGGTGACGGCGGCGCTGCTCGTGGAGCAAGGCTATGACGTCGTCGGCATCACCCTCCAGCTCTACGACCACGGCACGGCGCTCGGACGCAAGGGCGCCTGTTGCGCGGGGCAGGACATTCATGACGCGGGCGCGGTCGCGGCTCAGCTCGGCATTCCCCATTACGTGCTCGATTACGAGGCGCGGTTCCGCGCGGCGGTGATCGAGGATTTCGCCGAGAGCTACGCGCGCGGCGAGACACCGGTGCCCTGTATCCGCTGCAACGAGCGGGTGAAGTTCCGCGACCTGCTGTCGGTCGCGCGCGATCTCGGCGCTGACGCGCTGGCGACCGGCCATTATGTGCGGCGCGTGATGGGACCGGAGGGGCCGGAGATGCACCGCGCCGCCGACGCCGCGCGCGACCAGAGCTATTTCCTGTTCGCGACCACGCGCGAGCAGCTGGACTTTCTCCGCTTCCCGCTCGGAGATCTCGGCAAGGACGAGACGCGGTCGATCGCCCGCCGTCTGGCGCTGCCGGTGGCGGCGAAGCCCGACAGCCAGGATATCTGCTTCGTACCGACGGGCGATTACGCGGCGGTGGTGCAGAAGCTCAAGCCTGGCGCCGCCGAGCCTGGCGAGATTGTCGATCTCGCCGGCCGCGTGCTCGGACGCCACGACGGCGTCATCCATTTCACCGTGGGCCAGCGCAAGGGGCTCGGCGTCGCCGGCGACGAGCCGCTCTACGTGCTGCGCCTCGAGCCCGACCGGCGGCGCGTGGTGGTGGGGCCGCGCGCGGCCCTGGGCGAAA
>DATEGF010000340.1:0-2112 GCA_035280245.1 Allostellaceae bacterium | reverse complement strand
TCGAGCGACGTGGTGAGCCGCGAGCCTTGGCTCAAGCCCGGCGCCACCTTCATCTCGCTGGCGCGCCGCGAGCTCGATCCGGCCGGCTGGTCGAAGCTGGACAAGGTCGTCATCGACAGTTGGGACTTCAACATGCTGCAGGGCGAGTTCAAGCGGATGATCGAGTCGGGCCAGTTCTCGCGCGCGCAGCTCCATGGCGAGATCCACGAGCTGGTATCGGGCAAGAAGAAGGGTCGCGAGCGCGATGACGAGCGAATTTTGATCCATACCACCGGTCTCGTCTCGCAGGACATCGCGCTGGCACACTTCTTGTATCGAAATGCGCTCGACAAGGGTCTCGGGACGTGGCTGCCCAGGGCAGGCGGAACAACTCGCATAGCAGGGACGGGCGAGAGGAGCACGACATGAGCGGCAAGTCGCAGATCGACCGGCGCGGTTTCTTGCGCAACGCCTCCGGCGCCGCGCTCGGCGCCGCGGCGGGGGGCATCGCGCCATTGAGTCCCCCGGCCCGGGCGCAGGAGAAATTCCCCGCTCGCGACATCAACTGGATCATCTACCAGGCGCCCGGTGGATCGATCGACACGACCGCGCGCATCATCCAGCCCTACCTCGAGAAGAATGGCGTCAAGACCAGCCTCGACTACGTCCTGGGAGCGGGTGGGCGCGTCGCCCGCACCAAGCTCTACACCGCGCGGCCGGACGGCTACGTGATGATGACGGAGTCCGCGCCCGGCGGCGCGATCGACGAGGTCATCGGGCGGGCGGGCTACAAGGCGAGCGAGTTCATCGCGATCTTCGGATGGAGCGTGGTGAGCTGGCAGCTCTGCGTGAAGAAGGATTCGCCGATCCAGACCTTCCAGCAATTCGTCGACGAGTGCCACAAGCGTCGCGTGGTGGTCGGCACCATCGGGCGTTCGGGATCGAGCCACATCCAGCTCGCGGCGTTGCAGAAGGAATTGAACCTGCCGTTTGGAATGGTGCATTTCGAGGGTTCGGGCAAAGCCTATCCGGCGGTCATGGGCGGCCACGTCGACGCGGCCATCAGCGGCCCGGGATCGGGCTCGCGCATGCGCGAGAGCCTGCATTTTCTCGCCGTCACCGGCGAAGAGCGCGAGAAGGCGCTGCCCGACGTGCCGACGCTCACGGAATTGGGCTTCCGCGTCACGCCCATCGATCAGATCTGGTACGCCATGGCCACGCCGAAGGTGCCGGATGATCGCATCGCCATGCTGTCGAGCGCATTCGCCAAGGCGTTCGAAGACCAGATGTTGTGGGAGCAGATGCAGAAGGCCGGCGAATATCTCAAGCTGCTCACGCGCGCGCAGGTCGAGGAGATGGTGGGCAAACAGACCGAGGTGATCGAGAAATACAAGGAGCTGTTGGGGTAACCCTGCCAGAAGGCCAGTCGTTGAATGTCGACCGATAGCAGAGGTTATTGGCGGGAAGAGCTTTCCCTGATCGCGCTCCTCCTCCTGTTTTTCGTCGGGATCGTTGCGCTTTCCTATCATCTGCCTTTCGACGCCCGGCTTTTCCCGATGGTCATCGGCAGCGCCGGCATTCTGCTCACGCTCGGGATTGTCATCGAGCAGGTGCGCCGGCGCGGCACCCCCGACGCGTCGATGGCGGACGAGGACGATCCCGCGGCCAAAGCCGATTGGCCGCGCTATGCGACCGCGCTGCTCGCCGCGCCGGCGTTCGGCCTGGTGTTCTGGCTCGTCGGCTTCATCATCGCCTCGCTCGCGGCGATGCTGCTCATCCCGGTATTGATGGGATATGCGAACCGCCGGCAGCTCGTGGTCACCGCGCTCGTGACCGTTGCGATCCTGGCGCTCATCGGCCCCTATCTCCTCAATGTCGACCTTCCGCACGGGCTCGTGGGCGACTGGCTCATCGACAAGCTCGCGCTGCGCGCGAGCTGAAGCCCGATCATGGTCGACAACCTCATCCTCGGCCTCACCGCTGCGCTGCAGTTGAAGCAGTTCATGTTCATGGTGCTCGGCACGGTGATCGGGCTGTGGGTCGGCGTCTTGCCCGGACTCGGCGGCCCGGTGGCCATGGCGATCCTGATTCCGTTCACGTTCTCGATGGATCCGCTGTCCGCGCTGCTGATGC
>DATEGF010000339.1:0-4559 GCA_035280245.1 Allostellaceae bacterium | reverse complement strand
CGAAGTTGACGTGCGTGCCCGGCGGGACCTCGACGCCAAACGTGCCGGCGTGGCGCACCACGGCGGCGACGCGCGACGCAGCGATCAACCCCTTCGACGGCACGCAGCCGAAGTTGAGGCAGTCGCCGCCCATCCGCCGATGCTCAAAGAGCACGGTCTTCGCCCCGAGCTGCGAGGCGCCCGCCGCCACCAGGAGGCCGCCCGAGCCCGCGCCGATCACGCAGAGATCGGCCTCGATCGTCTCCGTCACGACTTCTTCTTCCAATACTTGTAGGCAACCGGTACCAGGGCCAACAGGCCGAGGCCGATCAGCGGCAGCAGAATATGCGGTTGAAAGACCAAGTGCAGGTTGGGTTTCTCGCCGCGATCGAGGAACTCGCCGAGGCCACCGCCGACACTGGTGTAGACGACCGCGCCCGGCAGGATCCCGGAGAAGGTGCAGGCGACATAGGCGCCGAGCGACATGCCGAAGAGCGCCGGCACCAGATTCACCAACCAGAACGGGAACAGCGGCACCAAGCGGAGTACCAAGAGATAGCTCACCGCATCCTGGCGGAATCCCTCCTCGACCTTCTTGAGGAACGGTCCCGCCCGCTGCTGCAGCACCTCGCCGAAGGCGGAGCGCGCCACCAGGAAGACGAGCGTCGCGCCGATGGTGGCGCCGAGCACGTTGTAGAGGGTGCCGAGCACGGTGCCGAACAGGAACCCACCGGTGAGCGTCATGATCGTCGCACCCGGAATCGACAGTGCCGCCACGGCTGCATAGAGCAGGATAAACGCTACCGGCGCCCAGTAGCCGAGCGCCGCCACCTGCGCGAGCAACCATTCGCGGTGAGCCTCGAGCGCGTGAAAACTCACGTAGCGATGGACGCCCGAGAGCCAGGCCGCAATCCCCGCCACCACCAGCACGATGAGCGGCAGCCAGCGCTTGATACCCGCGCGGTCGCGGACGGGATTGCCTGCCTGGTCCATCGCCCGTCCAACCGCTCTCCCGCTTCGAGGTAAGTGCCTGCGCCCCCGCGATTCTAGGGGGCCCGGAGAGCGGCCCCTATCACCTTGCCGTGACGGCCGGATCAGGGCCGTGCGACGTTGACTCCGCCCCCCTGCTCCCGTATACAGCGGCCTCGTTTTCCTGAGAAGCCGCAGCCGGAGTCAGGCCCTTGAAGCGCCCTTATCAGCCGAGCAAGCTCATCCGCAAGCGCCGCCATGGCTTTCGCTCCCGCATGGCGACGGTGGGCGGCCGCAAGGTGCTGTCGAGCCGGCGCGCCAAGGGGCGCAAGCGCCTCTCCGCCTGAGCGGAGGCGCCTGCCCGCGCGCGATGCCGGCGCTGGAGCGCCTCAAGCGTCGGGCGGATTTCCTCCGGGTCGCCGACGGGCGCCGCAAGTGGGTCACGCCGGGTCTCATCCTGCAGATGCTCCCACGCGCTTCAGACGACGATGCTGGTGCCGCGATCCGCATCGGCTTCACCGCGACGCGGAAGATCGGCAACGCCGTGACGCGCAATCGAGCGCGTCGGCGGCTGCGCGCGGCAGCGGCGAGCGTGATGGCGCGGCACGCCGCGGCGGGCTTCGACTACGTGCTGATCGCGCGGGCCGAGACACCGAAGCGGCCCTACGCGGCGCTGATCGGCGACCTCGAGGCCGCGCTGCGCGGGCTCAGGACCTGGCACGACGACGGGCCCTAACGAGCGAGGAGAGGGTGCTGTGCTGACGCTTCTGCTGCGCGGTCTCATCCGCGGCTACCAGCTCTTGATCTCGCCGGTGCTGGGACCGTCCTGCCGCTACCTGCCGAGCTGCTCCGACTACGCCGCCGAGGCAATCCAGCGGCACGGCGCAGTCGCGGGCGGCTGGCTCGCGCTCAAGCGTCTCGCGCGCTGCCATCCCTGGGGCGGCAGCGGCTACGATCCCGTGCCGGAGCCGCGCGGGCACCTGCACTCCCTCGGCTGCGGCCACGGCCACTGACCAGGGACCGCGCAAGCGAAGCCGGAAAGATTCCTCATGGAAGAGCAGCAAAAAAATCTCTTCATCGTGATGGCGCTCCTCCTCGTCATCTTCATGGTGTCGCCGTTTATCCAGGAGTTCTTCTTCGGGAAACCGCCGGCGCGCCAGCAGACGACGCAAACGCAGACCCAGACGCCGGCGACGCCTACTGGCACGACACCTTCCCAGGGGACGCCGACAGGAGCGCCCGCGGCCGCGCCTGGATCGACGCCGGCGGTGCCCGGCGCCGCGACCACAGCACCCGCGGCGGCCGCCCCGAAATCGCGTGCCGAGGTCCTCGGCGAGACGCCGCGCATCCGAATCGATACGCCGAAGCTCCACGGCTCGATCGCCCTCGTTGGCGGCCGCCTCGACGATCTCGAGCTCGCCGCCTATCACGAGACGATCGATCCCACGAGCCCCGAGATCGTGCTGCTATCGCCGCGGGGCGCTACAGACCCCTACTTCATCGACGTCGGCTGGTCCTCCGGTGACAAATCCATGCCGGTGCCGAGTGACGAGACCCGCTGGACCGCGAAGGGCGAGGGCGCGCTCACGCCGTCCCACCCGGTCGAGCTCACTTGGGACAACGGCAAAGGCCTCACCTTCACGCGCCGGGTCGCGGTCGACGACAATTATCTCTTCACGGTCACCCAAAGCGTCGTGAACAACGGCGGCGCACCTGTCACGCTCTACCCTTACGGCTTCATCTGGCGCGAGGGGACGCCGCCGGTCTCGCCAAGCTACCTGCTGCATGAGGGCCCGATCGGCGTCATCGACGGCACGCTCAAGGAGATCAAGTACAGCGCACTCAAGGGCGAGAAGCCGGTCGAGCAGAGCACGACCGGCGGCTGGCTCGGCTTCACCGATAAGTACTGGCTGACCGCCCTGATCCCCGATCAAGCGACGGAGGTGAAGACCGCATTCCGCTTCACCGGCACCACCGACGCCGCCGCGATCGAGCGCTACCAGACCGACTATCTGGGCTCCGCCGTCACGGTCCCGCCCGGCGGAAATGCCGGCACCTCTGACCGCATCTTCGCCGGCGCCAAAGAGGTGAAGCTGCTCGATCAGTACCAGGCGTCACTCGGCATTCCGCGCTTCGATCGTGCCATCGACTTCGGTTGGTTCTATTGGATCACCAAGCCGATCTTCCTGTTCCTGGACTATCTCTACGGGCTGATCGGGAACTTCGGAATCGCGATCATGTTGCTGACGCTCACCATCAAGCTCATCTTCTTCCCGCTCGCCAACCGCTCGTATCGGGCGATGAGCAAGATGAAGCTGTTGCAGCCGGAGATCCAGAAGCTCCGCGACAAGTTCGGCGAGGACAAGGCAAAGCTGAACCAGGAGGTGATGGCGCTCTACAAACGCGTCGGCGCCAACCCGATGGCGGGCTGCCTGCCGATCTTCGTGCAGATCCCGGTGTTCTTCTCGCTCTACAAGGTGCTCTACGTCACCATCGAGATGCGCCAGGCGCCGTTCTACGGCTGGATCCACGATCTCTCGGTGCCGGACCCCACGACGGTGCTCAACCTCTTCGGGCTCATTCCCTGGGACCCGAGCACGGCCTTCACCCTGCCGCTCTTCGGGAGCTTCCTACACCTGATATCAATCGGTGCCTGGCCGCTCATGATGGGCGTCACCATGTTCCTGCAGCAGAAGCTCAACCCGGCGCCAGCCGACCCCGTGCAGGCCAAGATGATGATGGCGCTGCCGATCGTCTTCACCTTCATGCTGGGCCAGTTCCCCGCCGGGCTCGTGATCTACTGGTCCTGGAACAATCTGCTCTCGATCGCTCAGCAATGGGTGATCATGCATCGGGCGGGAGCCGCTTAGACCTAAGAGGAGCGCGCATGACGGCGGATGTGGCGAGCACGGTCTATCCGCCGGAGCATGCGCGCGACGCGCAAGCGATCGAGGCGGGCCGCGTGCTCTTCGCCGGTACCTGCGATTTCGTGGCGGGCGCCATGACCGCCGGCGCGATCCCGCCGGACACGCTCCCCGAGGTCGCGTTCGCCGGCCGCTCCAACGTCGGCAAGTCGAGCCTGCTCAACGCGCTCACCGGACGCACGACGTTGGCGCGCGTCTCCAACACGCCCGGCCGCACGCGCCAGCTCAATTTCTTCTCGCTGGCACAAAGGCTCATGCTCGTGGACCTGCCCGGCTACGGCTATGCCGAGGCACCCAAGCACGAGATCGCGCGTTGGTCCGAACTAATGCGCCTCTACCTCAAGGGCCGCGCGAGCCTCCGCCGCACGCTGCTGCTGGTGGACGCGCGCCACGGATTGAAGCCGATCGACGATCCCCTGATGACGATGCTCGACGAGTCCGCGGTGTCGTTCTTGGTGGTGCTGACCAAGTGCGACAAGCTCTCGGCGAAGAGCCTCGCCCAGCGGCTCGAGACCACGGCGACCGCGCTCAAGAGCCATGTCGCCGCGCATCCCGCGATCCACGCGACCTCCGCGCAAGCCGGCGCCGGCATCGCCGAGCTCCGCGCGGAGCTGGCGACGCTGGCGACCGCTGCATAGCCCAGCGCGTGACCAGGCGCCCTCACCCCTCACCTTCCCATCGCCTAAC
>DATEGF010000338.1:0-2486 GCA_035280245.1 Allostellaceae bacterium | reverse complement strand
AGGCTCGAGAGGAGCAGGCCGAAGGGCGATGGCCCCGCGCCGACGCCCTCGGGCGGCGGCTCGTCAGCCGTGAGCGTATGATCGCCCGTCACGACCGAGCAGGCGTAACGCGCTTCGGCAATCTCCACGTCGGCTGTGGCGACCAGCTTGGGTGCGGCTCCGGCCATGGCGGCCTCCTCTCTCAGCTCTCGGTGGAGAAACTCAGCGCGCGGCGCATCAGTTCCATCGCGCGGTCGCTCGCCGGCAGCGCCTTCTCCTCGACCTCTTCCGGCGTGAACCAGCCGATCGCGGTGTGGCTCTCGGATTCGCGCAACTCGCCCTCGCCCGCACGCCACTCGAGGACCACGCACACCAGCAGAAAATGGAAGCTCACGCGATCGTCGGCGTCGCGGCGAATGAAATCGTAGGCGGTGAGCACGCCTACCGCCTTGGCCTCGACGCCGGTCTCTTCCAGGAGCTCACGCTCAGCGCACGCAGTGACGGTCTCGCCGACCTCGAGGCTGCCGCCGGGGAAGCCCCACTTGCCGATGTCGACCTTTTCGCGGCGCTGGATCAACAGGCATCGGGGTCCGCGCCGCACGGCGGCGAGGACCCCGACCCAGGGACGCTCGGGATAGGTGCGGCTCACACGTCGATGGCCGCGGCCGCTCCCTCGAGCACCTTGTAGATCTCGCCGCCTTCCTTGAGGAAGGCCTCGGAGCGCTCGGCCATGCCCTTCTGCGCATAGTCCTTGAGCTCGTGGGAGATCTGCATCGAGCAGAACTTGGGCCCGCACATCGAGCAGAAGTGCGCGAGCTTGGCGCCCTCGGCCGGCAGCGTCTGATCGTGGAACTTCTCGGCCGTCTCGGGATCGAGCGACAGGTTGAACTGGTCGCGCCAGCGGAACTCGAAGCGGGCGCGGGACAGCGCGTCATCGCGATCGCGCGCACCCGGATGACCCTTGCCCAGATCCGCCGCGTGCGCCGCGATCTTGTAGGTGATCACGCCAGTCTTCACGTCGTCGCGGTCGGGGAGACCGAGGTGCTCCTTGGGTGTCACGTAGCAGAGCATCGCCGTGCCGAACCAGCCGATCATGGCGGCGCCGATCGCGCTGGTGATGTGGTCGTAGCCCGGCGCGATATCGGTCACCAGCGGGCCCAGCGTGTAGAACGGCGCCTCGTGGCAATGCTCGAGCTGCAGCTCCATGTTCTCCTTGATCTTGTGCATCGGCACGTGGCCCGGGCCTTCGATCATCACCTGCACGTCGTGCTTCCACGCGATCTTGGTGAGCTCGCCCAAGGTCTTGAGCTCGGCGAATTGCGCCTCGTCGTTGGCGTCCGCGTTGGAGCCGGGACGCAGGCCGTCGCCCAGCGAGAAGCTCACGTCATAGGCCTTCATGATCTCGCAGATTTCCTCGAACCGCGTGTAGAGGAAGCTCTCCTGGTGATGCGCCAGGCACCACTTCGCCATGATCGAGCCGCCGCGCGAGACGATGCCGGTGACGCGGTTGGCGGTGAGCGGAATGAACGGCAGGCGCACGCCCGCGTGGATCGTGAAGTAGTCGACGCCCTGCTCCGCCTGCTCGATCAGCGTGTCGCGGAAGATCTCGAAGGTGAGGTCCTCGGCCTTGCCGCCGACCTTCTCGAGCGCCTGGTAGATCGGCACCGTGCCGATCGGGATTGGCGCGTTACGCAGGATCCACTCGCGGATCGTGTGGATGTTTTTGCCGGTGGAGAGGTCCATCACGGTGTCGGCGCCCCAGCGGATCGCCCACACCATCTTCTCGACCTCCTCCGCCATGGACGAGGTCACGATGGAGTTCCCGATGTTCGCGTTCACCTTCACCAGGAAATTCCGGCCGATGATCATCGGCTCGGACTCCGGGTGATTGATGTTGGCGGGGATGATCGCGCGGCCACGCGCGACCTCGTCGCGCACGAACTCAGGGGTGACGTACTCGGGGATCGCGGCCCCGAAGGACTGGCCGTCGCGCTTGGCGGCGTCCTTGAGCTGCTTGCGCCCGCGGTTCTCGCGGATCGCAATGAATTCCATCTCGGGTGTGACGATGCCGGCGCGCGCATAGGCGAGCTGGGTCACCGCGCGGCCGGCCTTGCCCTTGAGTGGCCGGCGGCCGGCGCGGTCGAAAGCCGGCACCACGCTCTCCTCGCCGGGACGCAGACCGTTGTCCTCGGGACGGATGGAGCGTCCCGCGACCTCCTCGACATCGCCGCGCGCGCGAACCCAGGACTCGCGCATCGGGGCCAAGCCCGCGGCGATATCGATGGAAACGGCGGGGTCGGTGTAGGGGCCGGATGTGTCGTAGACACGCACCGGCGGCTCCTTCGACGTGGGCGAGACCTCGATCTCGCGGAGCGGCACGCGCAGATCGCGGTGGCGCTCGCCCCCGACATAGATCTTGCGCGAGGCGGGCAACGACCCCATCGAGACGCTGAGCGGCTTGAGGGTACCTTCGGGCATTGACGATCTCCTTCCGTCGATCGACGTGA
>DATEGF010000337.1:0-27306 GCA_035280245.1 Allostellaceae bacterium | reverse complement strand
ATGTTCGGGATAAACATGAAACTAGGATTCAAAAGAGAAACTGGATGGATCGCCTTCTCCAAAACACTGCCCTGAAAGCCAAGCTAAGGCTACGTCGAGCGCCAGTGCATAACGTAAGCCCTCGGCCTCTCGCTGCTGCTGATCGTAGTACTTCCAGTAGGTGACCACCGCCGTTGCGACGACAATCAGTACGGCGACACCGATGATGTAATTCTGGTACTGCTTCCAGAGCTGCAGCCATTTGTCATGGCGTAGCTCTTCATCAACTTCTTGAAAAATATCGCTCACTGGCGGCCCCGGCCCAAAACGGGCGCTACCATAGCGGCTCGCCTTCGAGGAGGCAAACCGCGCTCGGGCCAGTGGCCGAGGCACTGGACGCGCCCAGCGAAATCGGGAAGACTCGACCTCATGAGCGTCGAAGAGACAGTTCCCTAAGGGCGGGTGGAGGATGGCCACGCTCCACCGCCTCACCGACTACCGCCGCAAGGCGAAGGCCGTCTTCTTCAGCCGCCCCGAGCTCAACCAACTGCTCTCGCTCTATAGCCGTCAGGTCATGCGGGGCGAGTGGCGCGACTACGCGATCGACCAACGCGACAGCGCGGCGTTGTTTTCGGTCTTCCGCCATACCCACGAGCGGCCACTCTACACCGTGGTCAAATTCGCGCCGGGCACCAGCCGGCACGGCGATTTCGCCGTCCTGAGCGGACCCCAGCGCCTGGCGAGCGGTGCCACCATCGCCGAGGTGCTGCGAGCCCTGCAGAAATGCCTGCCCGCCATGCGCGCGGTCGAACTCGGCGCGAGCTAGCCCCCTAACGCCGGCATTCCCGCTCGACCTGCGCCTCGATACCCAGAGAGAGCGCCAGCAGTTTGCGATCGTCGCCATGGCGACCGACGGCCGTCAGCCCCACCGGGGCCTCGCCCGGCGGCGTAATCGGGATGGTAATCGCGCAGCGGTCGAGGAAATTGATCGGCGCGCAGTTGCGGAGGATGCGCCCATTCAAGCGCCAGAAGTCCTCGTCCTTGGCGAAGGCCGCGATGGGCGGGGCCACCAGCGGGAGCGTCGGCATGATGAGCGCGTCCACATCGGCGCTCTCGCGATCGACCTGCGCGATGAGATCGGCGCGCTCGTCGAGCAGCCGGACGTAATCGACCGCCGTCATCTCGCGCCCGCGCTCGATCCGCACGCGCACGCGCGGGTCGTACTCCTGTCCGCGCCGCTTGAGCAGCGGCTCGTGCCAGGCATACGCCTCGCACGGCGAGAATCCGCCCTTGGCATTGATGGCGCCGTACTCGCCGAGGGGCTTCAGCGCCAGCTCCACGATCCGCGCGCCCGCGCGTGAGAGCGCCGAGACCGCGCGCTCGAAGGCGCCGGCGACCGCTGGCTCGAGCTCGTCGAGGACGTAAGTCTGGGGAATGCCGAGCCGGAGCGCCTCGACGGGGATCGCCTCCGGCACCATCGGCGGCTCGTCGGCCATCACCGCATCCGCGAGCGCGCAGCAGGCGACGCTGACGCCGATCGGCCCGATGGAGTCGAGCGTGGTTGAGAGCGGTGTGGCCCCCGTGCGGGGGATCCGGAATTGCGTCGGCTTCAATCCCGCGAGGCCGCAGAAGGCCGCGGGAATGCGCACGGAGCCGCCAGTGTCCGTGCCGATTGCCACCGCCGCCATCCCGTCGGCCACCGAGATCGGCGCGCCCGAGGATGAGCCGCCGGGGATCCGCTTGCGGTCCCAGGGATTGCCGGGCGTGCCGTAGTGCGGATTGATGCCGACGCCGGAGAAGGCGAACTCCGTCATGTTGGTGCGGCCCATCAGCACCGCGCCCGCGGCCTTGAGCCGCGCCACGATGGGCGCATCCACCTTGGCGGGCGGCGCGTCGTCGAGCGCCTTCGAGCCCGCGAGCGTGCGCTCGCCGGCGACGTCGAAGAGATCTTTGATCGAGACCGGAATGCCTGCCAGCGGCGAGGCGACGTAGCCCGCGGCGCGAAGCTTGTCCTGCGCGTCCGCCGCCGCGCGGGCAGTGTCACCATAGACCTTGACGAAGGCGCGCTTGCCCTCGCCCGCGGGATCGGCGATCCGCGCGAGCGCCTCCTCGACGAGCGCGCGGCTGGTCGTGCGCCCGGCCGCCAGATCGGCAGCGAGCTTGGCGAGCGTGGGCCTCTGAGCGGGCGCGGTCATGACGGTGCCTCGTTCCATGTCGCACGGAGTCGATCCGAGCAAACACTGCACCGGCGAATCTGGCAAGACTGTGGCGATCGGTGCATTCAGCGTTAAGATGCCGCTAATTCGCGGCGGGGCGCCCGCAGATCAGCAATGCAGGCTTTGCGCTGGGCGCGCGGTGGGGCGTGGCGGAGGATATCGGACCGGTTCTGCAGCAGCGGTCATGGACAAAGTCGTCATGCCGGTGCCGACCCGCGAGGAAGTGCGGCGCGGCATCCTGTACATGATTCTGGCGGTCGCGGTGTTCTCCGTCGTGAACGCCCTCGTCAAGTACGAGGAGACGGTCTACCCGGTCCCGCAGGTCATCTTCTTCCGGAGCATCTTCGCGCTGCTGTTCTCCTGCGGCCTGGTCGCGCGCGAGGGCGGCATATCGATCCTGCGCACGCATCGCATCGCCGAGCACGTCGGACGCGGCACGCTGCAGTTCGTCTCGATGGTCTGCATCTTCATCGCCTATCACCTGATGCCCCTCGCCGACGCCGTCGCGGTCACGTTCTCCTCGCCGCTGTTCCTCACCGTGCTGTCGATCCCGCTGCTCGGCGAGAAGGTCGGGCGGCACCGCTGGGGCGCGGTGATCGTAGGCTTTGTCGGCGTGATGATCATGGTGCAGCCCGGGCCGGGCACGTTCTCCTATGGCGCCCTCCTGGCGTTGGTGAACGCAGCGCTCGGCGCCTCCGTCACCATCGCGCTCCGCCGCATGAGCCTCACTGAGCGGCCGGCCACGCTCGTGACTTATCAAGCGCTGGTGGCGACGGGCCTCAGCATCCTCACTCTGCCTTTCGGCTGGGTCGACCTCACTTGGCAAGGTGCGATCGGCCTCGCGTCGATCGGGCTCATTTCCGGCACGGGGCAAATCCTCTGGACCCAGGCGTTCAAGATGGTGCCGGCTGCGATCCTGGCTCCCTTCAGCTACACCAGCATGATCTGGTCGATCGGCTTCGGGTATCTGATCTGGGGTGACTTGCCGACGCCGGTGCTGATCGGCGGCGCCTGCGTCGTGGTCATGAGCGGTCTCTACATCCTCTATCGCGAGACCATCCGCCGGCAGAGCCGGCGTCCCGTGCTCGCGGCCGTCGCTGGCGACGTTTAAACTGCCGTGCGCGTTGCGTGGGCTTCCGCGCGGTGCATAATTCCGGCTCGCACCGACGGGAGAGAGATCCTCATGGCGTGCGGCCGTGTCTTTGCGTGGATGGCTCGCCTCGCCTCTGCGGCGCTGCTCGCTCTGGTGCCGCTCATCGGCGTCGCGCACGCCGACGGCGCTGGCGCTTGCGCCGAGGTGATCTCGCAAGCACGCCCACCGATCACCCTCGCGAGCTATCGCATGGGGATCGCCGAGACCGATCCGGTGGTCGAGCTCGCGTTTCTCGGGCATGCGAGCTTCATGATCACCAGCCCCGCCGGCGTCACCGTCGTGACCGACTACAACGGCTACATGCGGCCGAAGGACCCGCCGAACGTCGTCACGATGAACCACGCGCACATCAGCCACTACACCGACGACATCGATCCCGGCATTAACCGGGTGCTGCGCGGCTGGGATACCGGTGACGGACCGCCGCACTACGACGTGAAATACGGCGACGTGCGCATCCGCAACGTGCCTACGAACGTCCGAGCGGGCGACGGCGGCACAGAGTATGGCGGCAACTCGATCTTCATCTTCGCAACCGGCGATCTCTGCATCGCGCATTTGGGGCACCTGCACCACACCCTGACGCCGGAGCACCTGGCGGAGCTCGGCCAGATCGACGTGCTGCTGACGCCAATCGACGGCGCCTTCACATTGAGCCAAGTCGACGTGATCGAGGTAATCGAATCGATCCATCCGCGCATCGTGATCCCCATGCACTACTTCGGGCAGGCCGTGCTCGACCGCTTCGTCAAGCGCATCGGCGAGCGCCACGAGGTGCACTACAGCGACGTCACCGCCATCCCGCTCCAGCGCTCGACGCTGCCCGAGAAAACCCAGGTCTGGGTGCTGCCGGGTAATTAGAGACACACAGAGTCCCATGCCCCTCATCAGCTACATGTCCCGCGTCCAGTTCGATTTCGGCACCCTCAAGCTGCTGCCGGACGAACTCGCGCTTCTCCGCGTGCGGCGCCCGCTCCTGGTGACGGACCCCGGCGTGCGCGCGGCGGGTTTGGTCGCGCGCACCCTCTCGGCCCTCGGTGCGAAGCCGCCGGTCTTCGCTGAGACACCCGGCAATCCGACCGAGGCCGCGGCAGAGGCGGCGCTCGCGCTCTATCGCGCGGAGCGCTGTGACGGCGTGGTGGCGCTCGGCGGCGGCTCCGCGATCGATCTCGCGAAGGCGGTGGCGCTGCTGGCGACACATCCAGGCTCGCTCGGCGACTACGAGATACGCGGCGGCGGATCCGCGCGGATCGGCGACATCTCGCCAGTGCTGGCGATCCCGACCACGGCAGGCACCGGCGCCGAGGTCGGCCGCGCCGCGACCCTCACTCTGCGGGGCGGTCACAAGATCGCCTGCGTGAGCTTGAAGCTCATTCCAAGGACCGCGATCTGCGATCCCGAGCTCACTCTGAGCCTGCCGCCGCGCGTGACTGCCGCCACCGGCATGGATGCGTTGAGCCATGGCATCGAGTCCTATCTCTCCACGTGGGAGAACCCGCCGGCGGCAGCGATTGCGCTTGATTGTGTCGAGCGCGCGGGGCGTTGGATCGAGCGCGCGGTCGCTCAGGGCGATGACCGCGAGGCGCGCTGGCACATGCTGATGGCCGCGCTCGAGGGTGGCCTGACGTTCCAGAAGAGCCTCGGCGCGGTGCACGCGGCCGGTCATCCGATGGAAGTGCTGGGCTATCACCACGGCACCCTCAACGCGATCCTGCTGCCGCCGGTGCTGCGCTTCAACGCGCCGGCGGTGCCCGAGAA
The DNA here is from genome assembly GCA_035280245.1 of Allostellaceae bacterium. Taxonomy (GTDB): domain Bacteria; phylum Pseudomonadota; class Alphaproteobacteria; order ATCC43930; family CGMCC-115725; genus DASZHJ01. The sequence continues at coordinate 22,200 of DATEGF010000337.1, read as the reverse complement.
GATCGAGCGCCTCAAGGTGGCACTCGGCCTCGCACCCGGTGAGAACCTTGCGGACTGGATCGAGCAGCTCACGCGCCGCATCGGCCTGCCGACCAAGCTCGGCGAGCTCGGCCTGGATGCCGGTCTCATTCCGAAGCTGGCGGAGGAAGCCTCCCGCGAGCATCTGAGCGAGACCAACCCTCGCCCTGCCACCGCCGCCGATTATCGGCGCATCCTCGAGGCGGCGTTCGGCTGAGCCAACGCGGGCGTCAGGCCGCGAGATCGCTCGCGAGGTGATAGACGCAGTCGCCGCGCTCGACGCGTGCCGGCACGCGCTTGCAGACCACGAGGCCGTCGCCCGCGAAATGCACCGGCGAGGGCTCGCGCCATGGCGTATCCGGGAAATGCACGAGGCCCGCGAGCTGGCCGCGCTTGGCGTGATCGCCGAGATCGGCGTGCGGCTCGAAGAGGCCCGCATCGGGGCTGTAGACGTAGTGCGAGGCGCGGATCACGTGCAGGACACGCGTCGACCTCGGCTCGGCCTTGCCCTCGAGCGCGCCCAGATGGCGCAGCACATTGACGACGCCGTGCTCCGTGATTGCGAGCGTCTCGCGCGTCACCATGCCGGCGCCGCCAAGCTCCGCGCTGAGCCCGATGATGCCCGCGCGCTCGGCAGCGGCGAGGATGCTGCGATCCTCGGCGCCGACGCCCATCAAGTAGCTGTTGGGCGCACCGAAGGCGCGGACCAGACCCAACGTCCGCTCGAGCTGCGCCTTGTCCGTCGCATGCCGCGCGAGCGTGCCGGGCGTGTAGATGAGCGAGCTGCCGCCGGAATGTAGGTCGATCACCGCATCGACCTCGGGCATGAGCACGCTCTCGACGTAATGCGCGATCATTGCGGTGGGGCGGCCGTCGGGATCGCCCGGGAAGGTCCGGTTGAGGTTGCCGTCGTCGATCGGCGAGGTCCGCATGCCCGCCTGCGCCGCCGGGAAATTCATCATCGGCAGAATCACGATCGAGCCGCGCACCGCTTCGACCTCGAGCGAGCGCGCGAGTTTCGTGAGGACGATCTGGCCCTCGTACTCGTCACCGTGATTTCCGGCGGTAAGCAGCACGCGCGGCCCCTTGCCGTTCCGGATCGCCACCAGGGGGATCGCGATATAGCCGTAGGCGGAGCGATGCACCGAGTGCGGCAGGCGCAGGAAGCCCGTTTGCTTGCCTTCGTGACCGAAGTCGATGTCGGAGGTGATGCGCGAGCGGCGATTGGACATGGGTGCCTCTGAGGGGAATCCGGTCACGCGATTATGGGCAGGCCGACCGGCGCCGTCGACTGGGCCCGTTAGCGCGGGCTCAGCGCGGATCGCTTTCGGGCAGACCCCAGTAGTTCGGCGCCGCACTGAACGAGGACGGCGCTCGCTTCTTATGGGCATGCGCACGAGCCGGCTTTGCCGCGTTGGCTGTCGCGGCTGTGCCGCTCTCGTTGCCGCTCAGGCCTTCACCAAGGCTCGCGCTCCCGAGGCTCGCGGCCGACGGTGACGGGCGGCTTTGCGTGTTGCTGCTGCCCGACGAATCCTTCGGCGCTGGAGCCGGGCTCCGCTGTGACTCAGGATGCAGCAAGGAACTTGCCCATTGCGGTGCGACACCCACGACCGCCGCGCCCACGGCCGCGCTGCCGAACAGACACCACGCCACGATGGCAAGCACGCGTCCGCTCCACGGCCGGACCGCCCCGCTGTACGAACGATCGCGGCTCGCGGCGGGATCTCGGCGTGAGACAATCGCTCTGGGTTTGTCTGCCGCCTCGCCCGAGAGACTTCGGCGCAGAGACCGCTGGAACACCGACGGCGATTCCATCGCGCGATCGCCGATGACGAAGAGCCGGCGGCCTGGCCCGCTCCAGGCGAAACCCGCCTCGGTGACCGGGTTGTCCAGTGGCAAGCCCAGGCTCGCCGCCATCTCAGCGATGAATTCCGGCTCGTCATCGAGGGAGAAGCGATAGACCGTGTAGGGCCGCCTCGCCTTCGGCAGAACCTCGTTCACGACGGTGCGGAAGGCGAACTTGAACATCTCCGAGCCGACATACGCGGCCGTGTAAAGCACCACCACCACGTCGACGAGCTTGGCCGCTTCTCCGACTTTGACGGCCCAATCGACGGACGTGACCGGCGTCACGTCGTCGAAGACCATCGCCAGCGCGGCAGCTGGACGCGGCTCTACGGGTTTGGGTGCCGGACGCGGCGCCTCCGTCACAACCCGTGGTGGCGGGCTAGGCGGCCGGAGCCGGATGGCGGCGGAGGTGCCGATCCCCGCTGCAGCGGCTGCGCGCTCGATCGCGGCCGCGCTAGGTCGAGTTGTCGCGGCCTCGAGCGACAGTTGGAACTCCGGCTCCTGGCACTGCGGAGCCTGCTGACGCGGAGGCTCCGGCGAGCGCTCGACGGCAGGTGTGTTGGGGCGCGGGACGGCCACGACATGCGTGCGGAACCGCGGATTGAGACGCGGACTCCCGCTGCTGCTGGGCTCCTTGGCCGGCAGCTTCAACCAAGGTTCGCGTTGCTCGCGCATGACCCCTTCTTCGACGCGCCTTCAAAAAGCCCCCGGTTCCACCTTAAAACGCATGTTCGGCCACGCATTATGTCAATATTTGGTGGGCACCCACGAGCTTCTCGCGGGTGCGGTAAGTGGTATGTCCGCCCTGGCGGACGCGTCGAGAAGGAGCAGCGATGGGTATCCGGACGGGCAAGCAATTCCTGGATGCGCTGAAGGACGATCGCGAGATCTGGATCGACGGCGAGCGGGTCAAGGACGTGACCGCCGACCGGCGCTTCGCCGGCGCCGCGCACAGCCTCGCCGAGCTCTACGAAATGCAGCACGCGCCCGCGCTCACCGACCGGCTCACCTACAAGTCGCCGAGCTCCGGCGAGCGGGTCGGGCTCTCGTTCATCCAGCCCAAGACCATCGACGAGCTCGTGCGCCGGCGCGAGATGGTGAAGATCTGGATGGACGCGACCTGCGGCATGTTCGGCCGCAGCCCCGACTTCATGAATATCCAACTGGCCAGCTTCGCCTGCGCCAAGCAAGAGTTCGGCCTGACGGAGCCTCGCTTCGCCGACAACATCTGGAACTACTACCTGCACTGTCGCGAGACCGACGCGGCCCTCACCCACACGCTGATCAATCCGCAAGTCGACCGCTCGAAGCCGGTCGAGCAGCAGGACAAGGACCTCGCGGCCAAGGTGGTGAAGGAGACCGACGCCGGCATCGTGATCTCCGGAGCGCGCATGGTCTCGACACTCTGCGCCTTCTCCGACGACCTCATGGTGATGCCGTCGAGCTACATCCCTACGACGGCGGAGGCGGCACCCTACGCCTTCGCCTTCAGCGTGTCGGTCGCGACGCCAGGGCTCCGCTTCATCTGCCGGCCCTCGATCGCCGTCACCGGCGCGGCCTCGCCCATGGACTATCCGCTCTCGGCGCGGCTCGACGAGGCCGACGCGATGGTGATCTTCGAGGACGTGCTGGTGCCCTGGGAGCGCGTCTTCATCCATCGCGATCCCGAGACGTGCAACACCCTCTACGTCCGCACCGGCGCCATGCCGCAGATCATGCACCAGTTCTCCACCAAAAACCTCGCCAAGGCGGAGTTCATGATGGCGCTCGCCTTCGCGCTGGCGCGCTCAACCAATGTCGATCAGCACCTGCACGTGCAGGGCTTGCTGGCGGAGATGATCCAGTGCACTGAATTCGTGCGCGCGTGCCTCAGGGCCTCGGAGGTGGACGCCAAGCCGAATGCCGCCGGCTACATGACGCCGGCCTCGATGCCGCTCTGGACAGTCCGGATGATGTTTCCGAAGATGTTCGTGCGCATGTGCGAGATCATTCAGATGCTGGGCGCCGGTGGCCTTGTGGCGGTGCCGTCCTACGCGGAGACGACGAGCCCGGTCTGGGCGGACGTCGAGAAATACTTTCAGTCCGCGAATTCGGACTCGCGCACGCGCATCAAGCTGTTCCGCCTCGCCTTCGACGCCGCGGTCTCCAGCTTCGCCGGCCGCCAGCAACTCTACGAGCGCTATTATTCCGGCGATCCCGTGCGTCTTGCCGCGACGCTCTATTCCATCTACGACCGCGACGGCTATATCGACCGGATCTCGCGCCTGCTCGACGATCTCGAGACCCGACAGAACCAGGACGCCGGCGCGAGTCCGCCGTTCCGCTCCAAGCTCAAGGCGGCCGAGTAGCAGCCGCGCGTGATCATCCGAGGTAGCTCATGAATCCCGATTTCACCGCGCGCGATTTTCGCGACGCGGTCGGCTGGTTCGCGACCGGCGTTACCGTGATCACCGCGCGCGGCGCCGACGGCGCGCTCTATGGCGTCACCGCCAACTCCTTCGCCTCGGTCTCGCTCGATCCGCCGCTAGTACTCTGGAGCCTCGACAAACGCTCGCCGAGCAGCGCCGGCTTCGCCAGCGCCGGCAATTTCGCGGTCAATATCCTGGCGCAGGATCAGCAGGGCCTCTCGGCGCGCTTCGCGACGACGGGGCCGGAAAAATGGCGCGATATCACCCACGAAACATGGCAGACCGGCGCACCGATCCTGCCGGGCTCGCTCGCGAGCCTCGACTGCGAGGTCACGAGCAAGCACGACAGCGGCGATCACGTGATCTACGTCGGCCGCGTGCTGCGCTTGGAATCGCGCCCGCACGGCCAGCCGCTGCTATTCAGCCGCGGCAGCTATCGCGCGCTCGGCGAGCGGCTCGGCGTTGCCGGCCAAGCACCGGGCGAGCGCGGTCAAGAAGGTATCGAAGCGCCGGGACTCGCGGGCCTGGAGCCCTGGTTCTCGGCCTGAGCCGCGCGCAGCTTCGCGAGGCTCGCCACGACCTCGAGCGTCGGCGTCGGGATCTCGAAACGGTCGGCGATCTCCATCACGGCTTCGCAGAGCGCGCCCAACTCGACGGGGCGGCCGGCCTCGACATCCTGCAGCATCGAAGTCTTATAACCGCCGAGCTGCACCAGCCCGTTGAGTCGGGCCTCCCGCGTCACATCGAAGCGGATGCCGAGGCGGTTCGCGACCCGCTCCGCCTCGTCCATGATCGTCGCCGCGATGCGGCGCGTTGCGGGATCGCCGATCAGGCGATCCATGCCCGCGCCGGTGAGCACGCTCAGAGGATTGAAGGCGATGTTGCCCCAGAGCTTCTGCCAGATCTCGCGACGGACCTCGGTGGTGGTCGGCGCCTGCAGGCCGGCGCTCGCGAGCACGGCGGCGGCGGCGCGCAACCGTGGCGACAGAGTGCCGTCGGGCTCGCCCAGGATGAAGCGGTTGCCGAATTGGTGGCGGATCATGCCGGGTTCCGGCGAGGTGGCGGCGATCTGCACGACGCAGCCGAGGACGCGCACGGGATCGAGCCGTGCAAAGAGCGACCCATCGGGATCGACCGCCTTGATGCGCTCGCCTTCAAGCGGCCCGCCTTCGCGATGGAAATACCACCAAGGCAAGCCGTTCTGCGCGGCGATCACCACGGTGTCAGGGCCATAGAGCGACGCGATCTCCACTGCTGCACTCGGCATCGAATGCGCCTTGAGGGTGACGATCACGAGGTCTTGGGGCCCGAGCGTGCGCGGGTCGCCGGTAACAGGCACGCGATGAGTTCGGCTGGCCCCGCCCTCGATGAGAGTGATGCCCTTCGCCTTCATCGCCGCGAGCGAGGCGCCGCGGGCGACGGCAACCGCGCCCGCACCCGCGAGCTTCGCGGCAAGGAACCCGCCGACGACGCCCGCGCCGAAGATCGCGATCTTCATAGGTGCGCGCTTAGAACTTGTAGGCCTTCGCCTGCGCCGTCACGGCGTCCGGGTCGAACTTGTCGATGTCCGTCAGGAGATCGTTGGTGACGACGTCTGCGACGTTCGGCTTCTGCTTGATCACCTGCCACTTCAGGAGGAAGTCGAGATAGGCGTCGTAGTTGGCGATGGAATTCTCACCCCAGTGGGTGACGCCAGCCTTGTCGAGCCTCCAATTCACGATCCGGGCCTGGATCGCCTTCATGTCGTCCTTGAGCGCGGTCGCCTCGTCCTTGCCCGTCGCCTTGGTCAGCGGGAACACTTCCCAGAGGCTGCGCACGGCGGCCTCGGGATTGGCGATCGCGAAGAGGGTGCCCTTGGCGTAGCCCTGGGTCAGCGCCACTGCCTGGGCGCGGTTCTTCTCGAGCGTCTCGTCGAGGGCGATGAAGCCGTTCGAGGGATAGCGGTCGATCTGCTTCGCCTCGATGCGCCGGAGCGGCACGCCGGCGTTCTCGATGAGCGCGTATTGCACGTCATAGAGGCTCAGGGCATCGACCTGCCCGGAGCGCACCAAGGCCGCGGCTTGGGCCCCCTCGCCCACCACGATCACGCTGATGTCTGTATCGGGATCCATCCCCTCGCTCGCCACGATGGCGCGGATCACGGGATAGCCCGCCGAGGCCATGGCCTGGACGCCGATCCTCTTGCCCTTGAGATCGGCGAGCGTCTTGATCGGGCTCTCCGCCGGCACGGCGGGTCCGTAGATGTTGCCTTGGTAGGCCGTATAGAAGACCTTCGCCTTGAGCCCCTGCGGCCGAAGCGACGCGAGCGGCTCGACGGAAGGCAGCGCATATGGGATGTCCCCGGTCCCGACCAGCTTCACGCAATCCGTCGAGCCCGGCAGCGGCACCAGCTCCACCGAGATGCCGGCGTCCTTGAACCAGCCCATTTTGGTCGCGATCGCGAAGGGCGCCGCCGCCGAGGTCACGGTGCGCGCGCACCAGCCGACTTTGACCACGGTCTCCGCGCTCGCGGGCACGGCCGGCACGGCGAGTACGAGCGCAAGCAGCCCGATCATCTTCCTCATAAAGTGCCTCCCCTTCGCGTACCTTCCGTGACCGACTTTTGCGAGGCATCCCAGAACAGGACGCGCCGCCGCACGCTCGCGATGGCGGAGTTCAGCAGCAACCCCATCACGGCGAGGATCAGAAGTATCGAGAATATGCCGGCGGTATCGCCGCTGAAATTGAGCGAGTTGATGAGGACGCCGAGCCCCGCTGTCGCGCTCACGAACTCCGCGACGATGGCGCCGATGAGCGCGAAGATCATTGCGACCTCGAGTCCCGCCATCAGGAATGGCAGCGCGCTCGGCAAGCGCAGCATCCAGAATATTTGCGCCTCGCTGGCATCGAGCGAGCGCATGAGATTCACTCGATCCTCGTCCGCCGATCTGAGACCGACGACCGTGTTCACCATCAGCGGGAAGAATGCGATGAGCGCGGCGGTCACGATCTTCGACGGCAGGCCGACGCCGAACCAAAGAATGATCAGGGGTGCCAAGGCGACCTTTGGCAGGGCTTGAAACATGACGATCGAGGGGTAGAGGAAGTACTCGAACCGCCGGCTGAGCGCGATCGCGGTGCCCAGCATAAAGCCGAGCGATGCCCCCGCCGCGAATCCCAACAATGTCTCCTCAAGGGTGATCCACGCGTTCTGGACGTAGATAAGCCGCGACACTCCCACATAGAACGCGCGGACGATGCTCGATGGCGCCGGCAGGACGTAGACGGGGACGGCGAACGCTCTGACGCAGAGCTCCCAGAGGCCCACGGCGGCCAGCATCAGCAGCACGCGCAGCGCCGCGTTCCTGTACGTATTCATGCGTCGAGCGCGCCCAGCGCACTAAAGTGGTGGCGGACGCGGAGCGCGTATCCACCGAAGGGCGGCGTCGACATCACGTCGAGGGAGCGCGGGCGCGGGAGCTCGACCGCGATCGTCTCGGCGATGCGGCCCGGGCGCGGCGTCATGACGAGGACGCGGTCCGCCAGAAAGACCGCCTCGGGGATCGAGTGCGTGATGAACACGACGGTTTTGCGGCGCTCGAGCCAAATGCGCTGCAGCTCGAGGTTCATCTGCTCGCGCGTCATGGCATCGAGCGCGCCGAAGGGCTCGTCCATCAGGAGCATCGCGGGATCGTGGATGAGCGCGCGGACGATCGCGACCCGCTGCTGCATGCCGCCCGAAAGCTCCCAGGGATAACGCCCCTCGAAGCCCTCTAGCCCCACGAGGCACAGGAGATCGAGCGCCGTCGCGCGGAGGCGCTGGCGGTCGAGGCGCTGCACGTCCGCCGGGAGCAGCACGTTGTCGAGCACGGTGCGCCAGGGGAACAGCACGGGTGCCTGGAACACCATCCCGATGTCGCGCCGCGGACGCAAGATCGGCGTGCCGCGGAGCAGCGCGCTGCCCTCGCTCGCGGGAATGAGGCCGGCGAGGATCTTCAACAGGGTAGTCTTGCCGCACCCGGAGGGCCCGACAATGGCCACGAACTCGCCGGCGCCGATCTCGAAATCGATCGCCTCCAGCGCGCGCACCCCACCGGCCTGTCCGCCGTAGGATTTCGTGAGGCCCTTCACGGAGATCACGGGATCGGCGGCGGCCGAGGCCGGCATCACCTCTCGGACGGTGGCGGGCAACGAGCTCATACCGGCGCACGGCCTCATTCGAAAGGGGCAGGCGACCGTAAATCTCGGCCGCCATTGCGTCAATCGGCCGCTCCCGGGCCGTGGCTTCTTGCTGCGCGCCGGCGATTTGCACTTGCGTCGAGGCGAACACTTCACAATAAAGGGCGTCGATGACCCCCACGTTGTTGTATCGGCTCGCGGCCTTTGCCGCCTGGGCCTGGATTGTGCTGGCGGCACCGACGGCTCGCGCCCACGCCATCATCGTCGAAGCCACTCCCGCGGTCGGCGCGGTGGTGCACGCCGGCGCGATCGATGTCCGGCTGCGCTTCAACAGCCGGATCGACCATCACCGGTCACGACTGACGGTGCTCGATGCCATCGGCAAGGAAACACCGGTCAGGCTCGACGACAACCCGGCCGCGGACGTGATCACCGCGCACGTCTCCGGACTTGCGCCCGGCGAGTATCGCCTGCGCTGGCAAGTCCTGGCACTCGACGGCCACATCACCAGGGGCGACATCCCCTTCACCATCGCCGCTCCCTGAGCAGCGGACATGGCGACGCTGATCGACATATTTGGATTCCTGAGCGTCGTCATCCGCGGCGTCGTCCTGGTCACGCAGTCCTTCGTGGTGGGGGGAATCGCCTTCCTGCTGCTGATGGGCGGCATCGCCCGAGAGCTCGGCGCGGACGGCGAGCGCCTCGACAGCCGCTCGCGCCGGTTTCTGCTGTGGAGCTCCCTCGCCTTCACGCTGGCGGAGCTCGCCTACGTCGGCGTGCAATCCGCGGTCCTCATGGGCACGGTCGGCCTCGAGCTCACGGACGTGCTGGGCGCCGATTTCGCGCGAGCGGGATTGACGCTCGCGGGCGCCGGCCTTGTGTGCGCCTGGGTCGCGCGATCGCCGCTTCGCGGCACCTCCGGGATCGCGCTTGGCGCACTCGGGGTGCTCGTGCTCGTCGCGCAAGCCACCACGAGCCATGCCATGGCGCGGCTCGACGACCGCGCGCCGCTTTTCATCGCCGACGTCCTGCACATGGCTGGCGCCGCAGTCTGGATCGGCGGCATTCCCTATTTTCTGCTGGCCCTCACGGGCACTCAGGGTGGCGTCGCCTGGCGCCGGATCGGCAAGCGGTTCTCGCTGATGGCGATGGTGTCGGTCGCCGTCCTGCTCGCGGGCGGGTTGGTGATGGCGGTGGTCTACATCGGCTCGATCGACGCGATTTACGGCACCGCCTACGGCGTCATGGTCAGCACCAAGGTGCTTCTGCTGGTGGGGCTGTTATTTCTCGGCGGGATGAATTTCCTGCTGGTGGAGCGTCTGCGGAATGACCCTAGCACCTCAATCCTGCGCTTAAAGCGCTTTGCCGAGGTCGAGATCGGGGTCGGCCTCACAGTGCTCTTCGCGGCGGCCTCACTGACCTCTCAACCGCCGGCGGTGGATCTCAAGCAGGACCGCGCGACATTCGCCGAGGTGGTCGACCGGTTCGTGCCGCAATGGCCGGTGCGGCTCAGCAGCCCCGATCGCGATCAGCTCACGGCCTATCGGGTCGAGATCGCGCGCCAGGACGCCGCCAAGAGCCACCAACCGCTTCCCATTGCCTACGCGCTGGGTTCCGGCGTGTTGCCGCCGCGCGATCCCGCCGACATCGCATGGTCGGAATACAATCACCACTGGGCCGGCGTCGCCGTGTTGCTGATCGGCCTCCTGGCGTTGGGCGAGCGCTCGGGCTTCGCGCCCTGGGCGCGGCACTGGCCGCTCATTTTCGTGGGGCTCGCGGTGTTCCTGCTGTTCCGCAGCGACCCAGAGGTCTGGCCGCTCGGCGACATTGGCTTCTTCGCGAGCTTCAGGGATCCCGAGGTGGCGCAGCACCGCGTGTTCGTGATCCTGATCGCGGGCTTCGGCATCTTCGAGTGGTGCGTGCGCACCGGCCGAATCCGCTCGCAGCGCCCCGCGCTGGTCTTCCCGCTCATTTGCGCGCTCGCGGGCGCGCTGCTGCTGACGCACTCGCATGCGCTTGCCAACATCAAGGATCAGCTGCTGATCGAGGTGACCCATACCCCGCTCTCGCTCTGCGGCATCACTGCCGGCTGGGCGCGCTGGCTCGAGATCCGGCTGGAGCCGCCGGCGAGCCGCATCGCCGGCTGGATCTGGCCGATCGCCTTTACGCTGGTGGGCTTGATCCTGATCATCTACCACGAGACCTGACCGACCGAGGCCCCGTTCGTTGATTTCGAATTTCATCCATATGCTTGTCGACCTGTCGCGGCGCTTCGCCTGCGTCGTGACCTTGCTCGGGCTCGCGCTCACGGCGGTGAGCGGCTACTACGCCAGCACACACCTCAGTCTCGACACCGACGTCGACAAGCTGCTGGATCCAAACCTGCCCTGGCGGAAGCGGGAGATGGCCTACGACCGGGCCTTCCCGCAATTCAACAACCTGATCGCGATCGTGATCGACGGCGCAACGCCCGATCAAGCCGAGGACGCCGCCGCCGCGCTCGCGGCGAAGCTCACGCCCGACAAATCCCTGTTCTGGAGCGTGCGGCAACCCGACGGCGGCGAGTTCTTCCACAAGAACGGCCTGCTCTTCCTCTCCAAGGATGAGGTGCAGGGCTTTGCCGACCAGATGGTGCAGGCTCAGCCGCTGATCGGCACCCTCGCCGCGGACCCGAGCCTGCGCGGCCTCTTCGACGCACTCGACCTGACGGCGCAAGGCATCGAGCGGGGCGAGGCCAAGGGCAACGAGCTCGATCACCCCTTTGCGGTATTCGCCAATACCGTCGAAGCGTCGCTGGCCGGCAAATATCATCCGCTGTCCTGGCAAACCCTGCTGACAGGCCTCAAGCCGACCACGCGTGAGCTCCGCAAGTTCGTGCTGGTGCAGCCGGTGCTCGACTATTCCGACCTGGAGCCCGGCGCCGACGCGACGGATGCAATTCGGCAGGCCGCCAAGGATCTTGGTCTCACGCCCGAGCGTGGCGTGCGCGTGCGGCTCACCGGATCCGTGCCGCTCGCCGACGAGGAGTTCGGCAGTGTGACCGAGGGCGCCACGCTCTCGACCAGCCTCGCCTTCTCGCTGATCTGTCTCTGGCTGTTCCTCGCCTTGCGCTCGGTCCGCCTGGTCGTGCCGATCCTGATCACGCTCGCCATGGGCCTGGTGATCGCGGCGGGATTCGCGGCCCTTGCGGTGCACTCCCTCAACCTGATCTCTGTCGCCTTCGCCGTGCTCTTCATCGGCATTGCCGTGGACTTCTCGATCCAATTCAGCGTGCGCTATCGCTCCGAGCGCTACGAGGTGGACAATCTCGCGGAGGCCCTGCGGCGCACCGCGCGCGGCATCGGCGGACCCCTGGCCGTCGCCGCGGCAACCACCGCGGTGGGATTTCTCTCCTTCGTTCCGACGGCCTACACCGGCGTCTCCGACCTCGGGCTGATCTCAGGGGCCGGCATGATGATCGCGCTCGTGCTGAACCTGACCGTGCTGCCGGCGCTTCTGGTGATCATTCGGCCGCGCGGCGAGCGGCGCGCCGTCGGGTTCCACCGGTTGCGCAAGATCGATCGTTATCTGGTGGATCACCGTCGCGCCGTCGGCTGCGCCGCGCTCGCCGTCGCGGTCGGGTGCCTCGCATTGGTGCCGCGGCTTACCTTCGACTTCAACCCGCTCAATCTCAAGGATCCCCGCACCGAGTCCGTCTCGACGCTGTTCGACCTGATGAAGGACCCGGACACCACGCCCAATACCATCGACGTGCTGACCGCGACCACGGCTGACATCCCGCCGCTCGCGGAGCGTTTGGAGAAGCTGCCCGAGGTCTCGCACACCGTGAGCGTGCGGAGCTTCGTGCCGGATGACCAGCCGGAGAAGCTGGCGATCCTCGCGGACGCGGCGACCTTACTGGGGCCGACCTTGTCGCCGCCGACGGTGCAGCCGCCGCCCGACGCCGCCGGGGAGTTCGAGGCCCTGAAGCGCGCCGACGAGGACCTCGCCCGCGCGGCGGCGCAGAGCCACCAGCCCTCGGTCGAGCATCTCTCCTCGGTGTTGCACCAGGCTGTCGCTCGCGGCGCCGATGCGCTCCCTGCCCTCCGCGGCAACCTCGTGGGCGGCCTCGCCGCGAGACTCAACGAGATGCGACTCGCGCTCTCGGCTGAGCCCGTCACCCTCGATACGATCCCCGCCGACCTGCGCCGTGATTGGGTGGCACCGGATGGCCTCGCGCGGATCGAGGTCTATCCCAAGGGCGACGCCAGCAACAACGAGGTGCTGCGCAAGTTCGTCGCGGCGGTGCGGGTGATCGCGCCCGAGGCCACGGGGGCGCCGATCTCGATCCAGGAATCCGCCGCAACGATCGTGGGCGCCTTCCGGACCGCGGGCATGTTCGCGCTCATCGCGATCGCGCTGCTGCTGGCGATCGTCCTCCAGCGCGCCCGCGACGTGGCACTGGTGCTGGCGCCCTTGCTGCTCGCGGGCCTGCTCACCGTCGCCACCAGCGTGCTCGCGAATCTGCCGCTAAATTTCGCCAACATCATTGCGCTGCCGTTGCTGCTCGGCGTCGGCGTCGCCTTCGACATCTACTTCGTGATGAACTGGCGTGCAGGGCGGGTCGATCCCCTGCAATCCGGCACGGCGCGCGCGGTGCTGTTCAGCGCGCTCACGACGGTCACGGCCTTCGGCAGCCTCGCGCTCTCCAACCACCGCGGCACGTCGCAGATGGGCATTCTGCTGACCATCGCGCTCTTCTACACCCTCATCTGCACCTTCTTCGTCCTGCCCTCGCTGATGGGGCCCATTCGCAAGCACCAGAAGCGTCGAGGCTAGCGGTGCTGCGCTGGCTTGCGATCCCGGCCGTCGCGCTCGCAGCCCTCGGCTCCGTCAGGGCGGAGCCCATCCGGATCGTGCTGGTCGAGACTGCCTCGGACATCGGGGCGCAGCAGGCGGACCAAGGATTTCGGCTCGGTCTCGACTACGCGACCAAAGGGACACTCAGCGTCGGTGGTCGCGCCCTCGAAGTGACCGTGGACAGTGGCCGGGCTAACGGAGCCCTTCGCAACACCCACGCCGATCTTCTTGTCAGCCTGGACGACGCGCCTATACCGGAAATCTTGGACACTGCACTCGCGAGCAAACGCGTGCTTGTGCTGGCGCGGGCCGACAGGCCTCCCGCGGCGAACCGCTACGTCTTTCGCGCCGCGCCCAACGCGAGCCAGCTCGCGCTCGCCTGCGTCATGGCGCTCGGCTTCCCCGAGCTCAATCTGTTCGCCGTGGCGCCCGATACCGCCAAAGGCCACGATTCCGTCGCCGCGCTGAAGGATGCGCTGGAACGCGTCCCGCGCGGCGTGTTCTACGCGGGATCCAAATTCATTCGGACCGACGCTGATATCGGCGCGGCGGTGAGCTCGGAGTACGACGGCCTGCACTTCCTGCACGGCGCGAAGACGCTGCTGATGATCGGGAATGGCGGGCATCCGCCCACCACGGAGATCGCGGCGACGAACCCCGGGAAATTCGGTATCCGGCTCGCGCTCTGCGGCGACATCGACCCTGAGGTGCGGTCAGCGGAGCCGGCTCCCGCGCTCGAGGGCGTCACCTCGTATTTCTACGCGTTGCGCCACAACGCCGCGAACGACTGGCTGATCGCGAAAGCCCAGGAGCGCACTCATGAAAAGCCCGACGCGGCCATGGCCGATGGCATGGCCGCGGCAATCGCCGTGGTGGCAGCTCTGGCGACGGCGCCCTCGACCGATGCGGACGCGCTCATCGCGAAGCTCGAGGGGCTGAGCGTCGAGACGCCCAAGGGCCGCATGACCATTCGGCCCGAGGATCACCAGGCGCTGCAGTCGATCTATCAGTTCCGCATCGAGCCGCCCTCGACCGCGCCGGAGCTCGTCCGCGAGATCAGTCCCTAGGCGCTGGCGGACACGAGCAGAAAGGGCGGCCGCCGGCGCTCGTCGGCCCAGATGGGCTTTGCCGCGATCTGCTCCATCGTCGGACCCCACTCCTCGACCCGGTTCAAGGTGAACCCGAGGCCGAGCAGCATGTTGAGGTAGGTCGCGATCGTGCGGTGTTGCTTGATCACGCCCTTGGCGAGCCAGTCGGTGGATCGCGGCCCCTCCTCGAGGTAGCCGTCGAGAGCCCAGGTCTTGCGGCCGCCCGCCGTCATGGACCAGCCGGGCTCCGCGGGCGCCGTGAACACGGGGTGCTCGGCCGAGAACACGAAGCGTCCGCCCGGCACCAGCGCGCGATGGACCTGCGCCAAGAGATCGCTCAAGCCCTCGATGTAGTGCAGCGCGAGCGAGCTGTAGATCACGTCGAAGGACGCCGGCGCGAGCTGGAGATGCTCCATATCCGCTTGCCGATAGGCGATCGCCGAGTCGTGTGTATCGGCGCGGGCGCGCGCCAGCATCTTCTCCGACACGTCGATCCCGAGGACCTCGGCAGCGCCCTGCTCCCGAGCCCAGCGGCAGAACCAGCCGAAGCCGCAACCGAGGTCGAGCGCCCTTAGCCCGCGAAGATCGGGCAACATGGCGCGCAGCACCGGCCACTCCGGCGCGCCATCCAGGCCCTCGAGGGAGCGCGGCAGCTGGCTGTACCGCTCGAAGAAATCGGCGTTGTCGTAGATGTTTTGCGTCATCGTGCCGTCTCCCAGCTCCGGCTCATCAGTCGGCGTCCTTCGCCAAGCTGCCAGAGCGCGAGCGCCGGCCCATAGACCAGAACGTCGCGCGCACGCCGCACCAGCGCGAGGGCCAGCGACACCTCATCCGGCAAACCCAGCACCCTGCCGAGGACCAGATAGCTGCCCTCCTGCACTCCGAGGGCGCCCGGCACCAGGAACGCGCTCGAGCTCGCGGCTTCGATGAGCGCCGTCACCATGACGGCATCGCCGACACCGGCAGGATGGCCGAGGGCGGCGAGCGCGATCCAGGTCTCGCCCGCGCTCAGGAGCCAGCCCACGAGCTGCCAGACCGCGCAAGCGAGAGCGCGCCTAGGGCGGCGATAGATCACGTGCACGGCGCGGTCTAGGGCCTTGGCGCCGCCGACCATGCGATCGAACCGGTCGCCGAAGACCAGGTGAAACGCCCGCGCGAAGAAGCCGAAGATGCCGACGCGCTGCACCAGGCCGAAGGCCAGGAGGATCGGCACCGCGACCAGGAGACCAAATCCCACGCTGCCCGCAAGCGATCGCTCGCCGCCGCGGGTCAACAACAGCCCCACGCCGATCAGCGTGAATACGAATTGCGAGAGCAGCGACATCGTCATGTCGACGACCAGCGTCGCCGCCGCCGGCCGCTTGCGCACGCCTCGGGTGGTCAGGAGCCACGCGCCCGTGACCTCGCCGCCGATCCGCGCCACCGGCAGCATAGCGTTCACCGCCTCGCGCACCCAGACCATCCAGGTGAAGAACCCGAACGAGGGCTGCGCCCGGCCGGGCAACAGGACCTGCCAGGCCCGGGCGTTCGCGAGCATCGGCACGGCGTGATAGAGCGCGACCAACAGGAGGCCCCAGCCCGCACTCGCGAAGGTCGCGATCACGGGCCCCGCGCCCTGATATATGACGAGCGCGCTTGCGACCGCGAGACCCAGAAGGCCCAACAGCAGACCGGTACGGATCATGGCCAGATGCGACGACGTGCCTGACGTGGTCTCACGCGGGCGCGCCGCGGCGGACCTCAGTGCGCCGTCGCCCGCTCGCGCAGGAAGCGGAAGAACTCGACGCCCTCGCGGAGCCGCCGGACCATCATCTCCGGGCTCACCACCATCTCGCTCACGATCGAGGCGATCTTGCCGGCGCGGAAATAGAAGCGCCGATAGAAGGTCTCGACGCTGTCGAAGATCTCCTGGTGCGAGAGATGTGGATAGTGGAGCGGCGCAATCTGGATGCCATGCTCGTCCACGAGCTCCGCATGATCGGCGTCGAGCCAGCCATTCTCGACGGCTTGGTTATAGAGGAAGGTGCCGGGATAGGGTGCCGCCAGCGAGACCTGGATCGTGTGCGGGTTGATCTCGGTCGCAAAGCGGATGGTCTCCTGGATCGTCTCCTTGGTCTCGCCGGGAAGTCCGAGGATGAAGGTGCCGTGGATCGTGATCCCGAGCTCGTGGCAATCCCGGGTGAAGCGCCGTGCCACGTCGATCCGCATGCCCTTCTTGATGTTGAAGAGGATCTGCTGATTGCCGGTCTCGTAGCCCACGAGCAACAGACGAAGCCCGTTGTCGCGAAGCACCTTCAGGGTCTCACGCGGCACGTTGGCCTTGGCGTTGCAGGACCAGGTGATGCCGAGCTTGCCGAGCTCGCGCGCGATCGCCTCGGCGCGCGGCCCCGCGTCCGTGAAGGTGTCGTCGTCGAAGAAGATCTCCTTCACCTGCGGGAAATTTGCCAGGATGTATTTCACCTCGTCGACCACGTGGCCGACGCTTCGCACGCGATAGCGGTGCCCGCCCACGGTCTGCGGCC
Organism: Allostellaceae bacterium; assembly: GCA_035280245.1. Lineage (GTDB taxonomy): Bacteria > Pseudomonadota > Alphaproteobacteria > ATCC43930 > CGMCC-115725 > DASZHJ01. The sequence continues at coordinate 5,319 of DATEGF010000337.1, read as the reverse complement.
AGAGGCAGAAGGTGCAGCGCGATTTGCAGCCCCGCCCCGTATAGAACGAGACGTAGGGGTGCTTGAGGTAGCCGATGAAGTAGTCGTCGACGTTGAGGTCACGTTTATAGACCTCGCTCACGAAGGGGAGCTGGTCCATGTCCTCGAGGACGGCGCGCTCGGCGTTGTGCACGATCACGCCCTCGGCATTGCGATAGCTCACGCCGTCGACGCCGGCGAGCGGCCGGCCGTCGGCGATTTCCTTGACGGTGAAATCGAACTCGTTGCGGCCGACGAAGTCGATCGCCGGCGCCTGCTTCAGGCTCTCCTCTGGCTGCACCGCGACCTTGGCGCCGACGAATCCGACCTTGAGGCGCGGACTCACGTCCTTGAGCGCCGCCGCCATCTTGGCGTCGGCCGAGAAAGACGGCGTCGAGGTGTGCATCACCACGAGATCGTAGTCCCGCGCGAGCGGCAGCACCTCGGAGAGCGGGATGCCCGCGGCGGGCGCATCGATGAGCTTGCTCGTGGGGATGAGCGCCGCCGGCTGGGCGAGCCAGGTCGGATACCAGAACGAGCGGATCTCACGCCGCGCCTGATAGCGCGACCCTGCGCCGCCGTCGAAGCCCTCAAATGACGGCGGATGCAAAAACAGGGTCTTCATCATGCGGCACTGTCTCCTTCGAGGGTGAGTTGTCCTTGGCGGTCCACATGGAACGTGCGGTTGCGCCAAGCCACGGTCCGGGTGAAATAGCTCGCGAGAAACACGCCGAACGATAGAGCGTCGCGCAAGGGTACAAGCCAAAGTGGACTGGGCTCGAGGCCAAGGGCGCGATCAGTGGCGCGCACCATAGCAAAGCGCCCCAGCAATGCAACGCCGAGCACCGCCAGGGACTCCCAGCCGAATCCTGCAAGGCAAGCGCCCAGCAGTCCCAGCATCACCGGGTGGGTGACGAAAGAGCCCAGGTAGCCCCAGGGGGCGACCCCGCGGATCGTGAGCGCCCAGCGCAGCTCGTGGCGGAACAAGCCGCCGAGCGAGGGCTCGCTCACCCAGTCGTCGATGATGAGATCGGAGACGACGATTCGCTTGCCGATCCGCCGCACGGCGGAGCCGAGCGCATTGTCGTCGGCGAGCGCGCCGGCGACCGCCTCGAGCCCGCCGATCGCCGCCAGCGTCTGGCGCGTCATGCCGATGCTGGCGCCGAAGCAGCCCTGGCCCGGCCGCAGCACCTCGCCCAGCAGCGCCTGAGGAAGGAAGGCGTAGTTGATGTACTGAGCGCCAAGGAACGACGGCAGACTCGAGTCCGCAGGCCGGCCGCGATAGAGCGATGTCACGAGGCCGACGCCAGGGTCCTCCAGGGGAGCCGTCACGGTCGCGAGGAAATTCCGCGGCACCCGCATGTCGCTATCGACCATGATCAACCGGTCATGGCGAATCGATGGCAGCATGTTCATGAGGTTCGCCACCTTGAGGTTTCCGCCGCGCCGGGCCGTGTCCACGACCAGCGTGATGGGCACGTGCGGTCGCTCGCGCTTCAGGCGCTCCACGACGGGAATCGCGGCGTCTTCTGGGTTCTGCACGCCGCAGACGATTTCGAACCGCGGATATCCCTGATCGGCGAAGGACTGCAGGTTCTCAAGCAGGCCTGGGTCGTGTCCGCAGAGCGGTTTCATCACGCTCACGGACGGCTGAGCCGAAAGCGCCGCCAGGGGGCGGCGTACGAATCGGCTGACCAGCGCAACCGCTGTTGCAAGATAGACACACCCCAACAAAGAAGCGACATCCAGGAGGATGCTAAGAATTTTTAAGACCTGATGTGACATGCTATGATTTATCAGCGGTTTCCGGCCGGCCGGGACCGTTCAAAAGGGGTCCTGAGCCTTGAAAATGCTGTTGCATTCAAGCCCCGCATTGTCAACCATGCGGCGCCCACTGGATCGGCGCGGAAGACCCGAGGCCAAGAGGGTCGGAGAGGTGCAGCAAGTGTCTCACAGGCCTCGGTGGCTCCGGTTGGGGGTGGTGCTCGGGTTGGTGCTGGCGGTCGCCGCCTGCGCAACGCCGCCGAGCGATCCCGTTGCCAAGGCGGAGTTCGACAAGACTAACGATCCGCTGGAGCCGATGAATCGGAAGATTCTCGACTTCAACCTGTTCCTCGACCGCATTTTCATCAAACCGGTGGCCGAAGGCTACCGCTGGGTCGTGCCGGAGTACGGTCGCAATCGCGTCCGGAACTTCCTCGACAACCTCAACGAGCCCGTCATCTTCATCAACGACACGCTCCAGGGCGAGTTCAGCCGTGCCAATACAACGGCCGGCCGCTTCCTCTTCAACTCCACCTTCGGCATCGGCGGCCTGTGGGACCGCGCCAGTCAGATCGGGATGGAGAAACAGTCCGGCGACTTCGGGCAGACACTTTACTCGTGGGGCGTCCCTGACGGGCCCTATCTGGTCCTGCCGCTCCTTGGGCCCTCCAACCCCCGCGACGCCGTGGGACTCGCCGTCGATTCCTATATGGATCCGTTCTTCTGGGGCGTGACCGTTCACTACCATGGTACCCAAGCGACCAACTCGGGACTCTATCGCTGGATCGTGACCGGCGTCGACGAGCGCTCGCGCAACATCGAGAGCTTCGACGAGATCCAGAAGAACGCGATCGATCTCTACGCGCAGCTGCGCAGCCTCTGGCGCCAGCACCGCGCGGCCGAACTCCGACACGGCGAGCCCGCGCCGCCGGAGGATCAGGACCTCTACACCGATCCCGCGCTCAAGAAGCCGTAAGCGCTCGGCGAGAGGCCGATAGCAGTAGCGAGAAATCGGGTTAGGCCGGTTTCTTGAGATCGTCGGCCCGACTCTGGATGAGCCGGACGAGCGCGTCGGCGCCGTCGCGCCGCAGCACGGCCGAGAACTCCGACCGGCGCGTCGCAAGCTCACTCACCGTGCCCTTGAGGAACACGTCGAGGATTTGCCAGCCCGCATCGCCGTCGCGCATGAGGTAGTTGAGCTCCACCGGCTCGCCGCTGGTCTGGACCAGCTTCGATTTGACGATCACCCCACCCGAGGTCGGCGTCGGATTCGGATCCACGTCGAAGTGCTCGCCGGAATAGCCATTGAAGCGCGAGGCATAGGTCGAGACGCTCAGGTCCGAGAACGCCGTGGTCAGGCTTTTCTGCTCCTCCGGGTTGAGCTTCACCCAGTCAGGACCGACCGATAGTCGGGTCATCAATGCCAGATTGAACGCCTTGTGAACGGCGGGATCGAGCTTCTCGTACCGGCCCTTGAGGCCCAATGTAGTTGCCTGCTGCATGACGGCCAGCAGGGTGTCATAGAAGGTCTTTATGGTGCCGACGGCAGGTGCGTCGGCGCGGCTTTCCGACACCGGCAAGACCGCCAGCGCCGCGCCAGCCGTGAGCAAACGAAACATCGATCGGCGGTTCATCATGCGCTAACGGCTTGCTCCTGTTCTTATTCCCGGTGACGCCGCCCGCCGGCGGTGGCAAGCATGTGTCGCGCGTCAGGTCTTCCGATCGACCACGAACCGCGCGGCTTGGCGCAAGAGGTCGGCTCTCTCCCCGAACATATCAAGGTGCGCGACCGCTTGGCGCACCAGGAGCTCCGCCTGGTCTCGGGCGCGCTCGACGCCGAGGATTGAGACGAAGGTGGCCTTGCCCGCCGCGGCGTCCTGGCCGACGGGCTTCCCGGTCTCGCCGGCACTGCCCTCGACGTCGAGGAGATCGTCGGCGATCTGGAACGCGAGGCCGAGGTCATGGGCATAACCACGGAGCGCCAGCCGCACCTCGGTCGATGCCTTGGCGAGGATCGCGCCCGCCTCGCAGGAGAACGCGATCAGCGCGCCGGTCTTGAGCCGCTGCAGCCGTGTGATGGCACCGATGTCGAGAGTACGGTTCTCCGCGATGAGGTCGATCATCTGGCCGCCCACCATCCCGCTCGATCCCGCCGCCAGCGCGAGAGCCGCGACAAGCTCGCACCGCACCGCGGGGTCGCCGTGCGTATCCGGATGCGCCAGGACCTCGAAGGCGAGCGTCAGGAGACCGTCACCAGCCAGCACCGCGGTCGCCTCGTCAAAAGCTTTGTGGCAGGTGGGCCGTCCGCGCCGGAGATCGCTGTTGTCCATCGCGGGCAGATCGTCGTGCACCAGCGAGTAGGAGTGCACCAGCTCGATTGCCGCCGCTACCTGCAGGGCACCGCGCTCGGCGACATTGAAGAGCCGCGCGCCCGCCAGGACCAGGAACGGCCGAAGCCGCTTGCCCGGCGCGAGCGCCGCGTATCGCATCGCCTCGAAGACGCGCGACTCGAGGCCGGAAGGGAGCGGGATCAAGCGCTCGATGACGGCGTCCGTGCGCTTCGCCGCATCCGCGAGCGCCTCGGCAAAGGAGGTGCCGTCCCGCCAGATCCGATCAGTCAAGGGCGGCGGGCTCCGCTTTCACCGAGCCGTCGGCTGCGATGACGATCTTGTCGACACGTGCCTGTGCCTCGCGCAGCTTGGTCTCGCAATGGCGCTTCAGCAGCGTGCCGCGCTCGTAGGATTGAATGGCGTCGTCGAGCTTGCCCGTGCCGCCCTCGAGACGCTTGACGATCTGCTCCAGCTCTTGGAGCGCCTCCTCGAAGCTCAGCTTGGCGATGTCCGCGGGTACCTGTGATTCAGCCAAGATCCCTCCGGTTTCCGGCGCGCACTCTATGGATGTGCCGCACCGGCGGCAAGCGCCGGGCTCAGGCCGCCATTAACGCTCGTACATGTGCCGCGGCGCTCGCCCCGAGCGCCGGAAGGTCGTAACCCCCCTCGAGCGTGGACACCAGCCGGCCGCCTGCGTGCCGCTCCGCGCAGTCGAGGAGCCGCTCGGTGACCCAGGTGTAGTCGTCCTCGACCAGCATCAGCTGTGCGAGCGGATCCCGGCGGTGTGCGTCGAACCCCGCGGAGATCATCACGAGCTCGGGCGCGAACGCGTCGAGTGCCGGCAGGATCGACGCCTCGACGCCACGGCGGAACTCGGCGGAGCCCGACATCGGCGGTAGCGGCACGTTGACGATGTTGCCGACACCGCGCTCGCCGCGGGCGCCCGTGCCGGGATAGAGCGGCGACTGGTGGGTCGAGGCATAGAACAGCGAGCGGTCGCGCTCGAAGGCGGCTTGGGTCCCGTTGCCGTGATGCACGTCGAAATCGATGACCGCGACCCGCGCGAGGCCATGCACCGCGCGGGCCCGCGCCGCGCCGATCGCGACGTTGTTGAAGAGGCAGAACCCCATGGCGCGGTCGGGCTCGGCGTGGTGGCCGGGCGGGCGCACCGCGCAGAAGGCGTTGCGCGCCTCGCCCGCGATCACCG
>DATEGF010000336.1:0-15008 GCA_035280245.1 Allostellaceae bacterium | reverse complement strand
ATGCCGCGCCGCCAGACATGGACGATCATGGGCTCGCCGTGGATGTCCGCGAGCGGCTTGTTGGGGAGCCGCGTCGAGGCGAGGCGGGACGGGATCAGCACGATGGGCTTGCGGGGCTTCTGGGCCATGAGCGCCGGTGTTCCTCGACCTCGCGGGCGAGCCTTCGATCGAGTCCCCCGCCGTCATCACCGTTGCGGCGTTATGCCGCACGGGAATCAGGCTTATTCGGGCCCCCGAAGCGCTCCCCTATGTCGTCGCATCAATCACATTTCGTTTGAGTTGTCAGCGAAAATTCGGTTTCTTCCTTGCGGCGCAGGGCCGGCGTGGGGTGGTTCCGGCGCCCTCTCAGTCATCCCCGAAGGGACGCGGAATGTCGTCGTTCGAGCTCAACAAAATCATAGCCTCGGTGCTGGTGGCGCTGATCGTGGCATGGGTCGCAGGCCTGCTCTCGAGCAAGCTCATCGAGCCGAGAATTCCGGAGAAGAGCGCAGTGGCCGTCGCGACGCCGCCCGCGGGGGAACAACCGGCCGCGGCCGGCAACGCGCAGGCGGCGGGGCCGGAGCCCCTGGGTCCGCTGCTCGCCTCGGCGAGCGTCGATGCCGGTAAGGACGTCGCCAAGAAGTGCGCGGCCTGCCACACCTTCGACAAGGGCGGCCCGAATCGCGTCGGCCCCAACCTCTACGGCGTTTTCGATGGGCCGGTCGCCGAGGATCGCGGCGGCTTCCCATTCTCCGATGCGCTCAAGAAGAAGGGCGGCAATTGGAGCGTGGACGCGCTCAACGACTGGCTCTTCAAGCCGCAGGCCTTCGCCAAGGGCACCAAGATGACCTTCATCGGCCTGCCGAAGGCAAAGGACCGTGCCGACGTGATCGCCTATCTCAACTCGCTCTCGGAATCGCCGAAGCCGCTCGCCAGTCAGTGACGAGGCTCGGCGCGGCATGACGACACCGGTCGACGCCGCGCTCATTGCCTTCGCCAGCGAGCTCGCGGACGCCGCGGGCGAGATCGTACGCCGCTACTTCCGGCGCGGCGTCGCGGTCGACGACAAAGCCGACCTGAGCCCGGTCACCATCGCCGATCGCGAGGCCGAATCGGCGCTTCGCCAGCGCATCGAGACGCGCTTCCCCGATCACGGCATCCTCGGCGAGGAGCACGGCTCGCGGAATGTGAGCGCCGAGCGCGTCTGGGTGCTCGATCCCATCGACGGCACGAAGTCCTTCATCAGCGGCGTGCCACTCTTCGGCACGCTGATCGCGCTCGTAGAGCGCGGTGTCCCGGTGCTGGGCGTGATCGACCAGCCGATCTCGCGGGAGCGCTGGATCGGCGCGCGCGGACACCAGAGCACGCTCAATGGCGCCGGCATCTCGACCCGAACCTGTCCCTCGCTCGCATCGGCGACGCTCTTCGCGACGACGCCCGACATGTTCAAGGGCGCGGACGCCGAGGCCTTCCAGCGCCTCAAGAGCGCGGTCAAGCTGCCGCGTTTCGGCGGCGACTGCTACGCCTATGGTCTGCTCGCGGCGGGATTCGTCGACCTTGTGGTGGAGGCCAGCCTCAAGCCCTACGACTATTCGGCGCTGGTGCCGGTGATCACGGGCGCGGGCGGCAGCATGACCGACTGGGAGGGCAAGGCGCTCGGTCTCGCCTCGGACGGCCGTGTCCTCGCCTGCGGTGACCCCCGGCTCGCCGCCGCCGCGCGTGGCCTTCTGGCGGGTAAGGCGTGACATCGGGCGGCGGCGTGCATCGGGGTGCTGATTTCCACTAGAGTGTAGCGTCCATCTGCAGGGAGCTCGCCCATGCGCGCCAGGGCCATTTTGCTCGCCATAATCCTCGCATCGATCCCGCTCGGCGTCGCGCTCGGGCAGGACGGCGTGACCAAGAGCAATGGGCTCTCGCTCTTCGGCGACCTCAAGTACGGGCCCGATTTTACGCATTTCGACTACGTGAATGTCGACGCGCCCAAGGGCGGCAGCGTGCGCTATGCGGCGATCGGCACCTTCGACACGCTCAACCCCTTTACGCTCAAGGGCAACGCCGCGGCGGGGCTGGGACTCGACACCGACACCTTGATGGTGGGATCGCCCGAGGAGCCGGCCTCCGCCTACGGCCTCGTCGCCGAGACGGTGGAGGTCCCGGCGGATCGCACCTGGGTGCAGTTCAATCTGCGCAAAGAGGCGCGGTTCCACGACGGCACGCCGATGACGCCCGCCGACGTGATCTGGACATTCGAGACGCTCAAGACCAAGGGCCATCCGTTCTACCGCAGCTACTATGCGGACGTGGTCAAGGCGGAGCCGGTGGGCGAGCGCAGCGTCCGGTTCACTTTCCGGAACGGCGATAACCGCGAGCTCGCACAAATCGTCGGCGAGCTGCCGGTGCTCTCGAAGGCTTATTGGGCGACCCGCGATTTCGAGCAGACCACGCTCGATCCGCCGCCCGGCAGCGGGCCCTACAAGATCGAAGCGGTCGATCCGGGACGCTCCATCTCTTACCGCCGCGTGCCCGACTATTGGGCGGCGAACCTGCCGGTCAATCGCGGCCGGCATAATTTCGATTCGATCCGCTATGACTACTACCGCGACATGACGGTGTCGTTCGAGGCCTTCAAGGCCGGCGCCTACGATATCCGCTCGGAGAACACGGCGAAGCTCTGGGCCACCGGCTACGACGGACCGGCGCTCCGGGCCGGGCTCATCCAGAAGGTCGAAATCCCGCATTCGCGCGTGGCCGGCATGCAGGCGTTCGGTTTCAATACACGGCGCGATTTCTTCGACGACCGCCGCGTGCGCGAGGCAATCGGCTACGCGTTCGATTTCGAATGGACGAACAGGAACCTCTTCAACGGCGCCTACACGCGCACCCGCAGCTATTTCGACAATTCCGAGCTCGCCTCCATCGGCGTGCCGACTGGCGACGAGCTGCAGATCCTCGAGAAGTACAAGGGCATGGTTCCCGAGGAAGTCTTCACCAAACAATATGATCCGCCCAAGTCCGACGGCTCCGGCAATATCCGCGACAACCTCAAGAAGGCGCTTGATCTCCTGAAGGCGGCGGGCTGGAGCGTCAAAACCGACCGTCTTGTCAACGACAAGACCGGTCAGCCCCTGGAGTTCGAGATCCTACTCGACCAGCCGGAATTCGAGCGCATCGTGCTGCCGTTCATTGCCAACCTGAAGCGGCTCGGCATCGTGGCACGCGTGCGCACGGTCGACCCCTCGCAATATGAGGAGCGCATGCGCAGCTTCGATTTCGACATGGCGGTGGTGGGATTCGGGGCCTCGCAATCGCCCGGAAACGAGCAGCGCGACTTCTGGGGCTCGGCGACCGCCGATCAACGCGGCAGCCGGAACCTGCTCGGCGTCAAGGACAAGGTGGTGGACGATCTCATCGACCTCGTGGTCTCGGCATCCGATCGCGCGAGCCTGGTGACGCGCGTGCATGCCCTCGACCGCGTCCTGCTCTGGGGCTTCTATGTCGTGCCGAACTGGCACCTGAGCGCCAGCCGCATCGCCTATTGGGACAAGTTCGATCGGCCTAAAGTGGCGCCGAAATACGGCGTCGATCAAATGGCCTGGTGGGTCGACGAGGCGAAGGCCGCCAGCTTAGACTCGCGCAAGGCCGCGGTGCAGTAGGTGCCTGCTCGTTCTCTCCGTGCCTCCCTCCAAATCCCTCTCCGCCCCTCTGGGGCGGAGAGGTTAGGTGAGGTGGGGTCGCCCCCGAGGCTCCGCCGGCGCCGCTCGTTGTAAAATCGACGCGTCGCTGGCATGAATCCAACCTGTCGCATCGCCCCACCTCACCTTTCCTCTCCGCCCCTGAGGGGCGGAGAGGGATGGGAAGACAGCAGTTAGAGGCGGCCATGCTCGCCTACATCACCCGCCGGCTTCTGCTGATCATTCCGACGCTGTTCGCGATCATGGTGGTGAACTTCGCCGTGATCCAGGCGGCGCCCGGCGGACCGATCGACCAGCTGATCGCCCAGCTCGAGGGCCGTGCGGTCAGCGCCACGGCGCGGGTCAGCGGCGGCGGCGGCGAGACGGTCGCTTCCGGGGTGAAGGTCGGCGGCTCCGAGCAGACGCGCGCGTCGCGCGGCATCGATCCCGACACCCTCAAGAAGCTCGAGCGGCTCTATGGCTTCGACAAGCCGCCGACGCAACGCTTCCTGATGATGATGCGCAACTATCTCACCTTCGACTTCGGCAGCAGCTTCTTCCGCGACCGCAAGGTAACGGACCTGATCATCGAGAAGCTGCCGGTATCGATCTCGCTCGGCGCGTGGACGACGCTGCTTGGATACCTGATCTCGATCCCGCTCGGCATTCGCAAGGCCGTGCGCGACGGCAGCCGGTTCGATATCTGGTCGAGCGGCGTCATCATCGTCGGCGTTGCCGTGCCAAGCTTCCTGTTCGCCGTGATGCTGGTCGTGCTGTTCGCCGGCGGAAACTACTGGCACGTGTTTCCGCTCCGTGGCCTCACGTCCGAGAATTGGTCGAGCCTCGATTGGGGGCATCGTATTCTCGATTACTTCTGGCACATCACGCTGCCGATCACGGCCCTGGTGATTGGCAGCTTCGCGACCTTGACCATGCTCACCAAGAACTCCTTCCTGGAGGAGATCAGCAAGCAGTACGTGGTGACGGCACGGGCCAAGGGTCTTACGGAGCGGCGCGTGCTCTACGGCCACGTGTTCCGGAACGCGATGCTGCTGGTGATCGCCGGATTTCCCGCGGCTTTCGTCAGTATCCTCTTCACGGGCGCGCTCCTGGTCGAGATCATCTTCTCGCTGGATGGGCTCGGCCTGCTCGGCTACGAAGCGGCGATCGGCCGCGACTACCCCATCATGTTCGCGAACCTCTACGTCCTGACCCTCCTGGGACTGCTGCTCAAGCTCGTGGGGGATATTACTTACACGATGGTCGATCCGCGGATCGATTTCGGGACCCGCGGCGCATGAGCGTGACGGCGCTACCGCGAAGGCACGACCGAGTGCTTGGAATATCCGTGACGCCGCTGACGCGACGGCGACTCGCCAATTTCCGAGCCAACCGTCGAGGGTTCTGGTCGCTCTGGGTCTTCCTGGCGCTGTTCGGCGCGACACTGTGCTCGGAGTTCATTGCGAACGACAAGCCCCTGCTTGTCTGGTACGACGGCTCGCTCTATTTCCCGATCTTCAAGACTTATCCCGAGACTGCTTTCGGCGGTGTCTTCCCGACCGAGGCCGACTACCGCGATCCCGCGGTGCGCACGGAGATCGACGCGAAGGGCTGGGTAATCTTCCCGCTGATTCCTTTCAGCTATGGAACCATCAACTACGATCTGCCGGTTCCCGCGCCTGCCCCACCCTCGGCGGTCAATTGGCTCGGTACCGACGATCAGGGCCGCGACGTGCTGGCGCGCCTACTCTACGGTTTCCGCATATCCGTGCTGTTCGGCCTCGTGCTGACCCTGCTGTCCTCCGCGATCGGCATCATCGCCGGTGCAATCCAAGGCTATTTCGGCGGCCTCACCGACCTGTTGTTCCAGCGTTTCATGGAGATCTGGTCGGGGCTGCCGATCCTTTATCTCCTGATCATCCTCTCGAGCATCGTGCAACCCAATTTCTGGTGGCTCTTGGGCCTCATGCTGTTGTTCTCGTGGATGAGCCTGGTCGACCTCGTCCGCGCCGAGTTCCTGCGCGCGCGCAATTTCGACTACGTGCGCGCGGCCCGGGCGCTCGGCGTGCCTAACCTGGTGATCATCTTCCGCCACGTATTGCCAAACGCGCTAGTCGCGACTTTTACTTTCATGCCGTTCCTTTTGAGCGGCGGCGTGACCACGCTCACGTCTCTCGACTTCCTGGGCTTCGGCCTGCCCGCCGGCTCGCCCTCGCTCGGCGAGCTGCTCGCGCAAGGCAAAAACAACCTGCAAGCGCCTTGGCTCGGCTTCACCTCCTTCATCAGCCTCGCGGTTATGCTCAGCCTCCTGGTCTTCATCGGCGAAGCGGTGCGGGATGCATTCGATCCACGGAAGAACGTTGGCTGAGATTCGATGACCGAGCCTCTCCTCTCCATCCACAACCTCTCAGTAACGTTCGACACGCCGGGCAGCCGCGTTGAAGCCGTGCGTGGCGTGTCTCTCGACTTGGCAAAAGGGGAAACGCTCGCACTCGTGGGAGAGAGCGGCTCGGGGAAGTCGGTAACGGCGCTATCGGTCCTGCAGCTCCTGCCCTATCCGCTGGCACGCCACTCAGCCGAGAGCCGCATCTTCTTCGAGGGTGAGGATCTCGTCCGCGCCTCGCCCCGCCAGCTGCAGGCGATCCGCGGTGGCCGGATCGCCATGGTGTTCCAGGAGCCGATGACCTCGCTCAACCCGCTCCACACGGTGGAGAAGCAGGTCGCGGAGACACTCCATCTGCACAAGGGACTGCGTGGACCCGCGGCGCGGGCGCGGGTGATTGAGCTCCTGCGGCTCGTAGGCCTGCCCGAGGCGGAGAAGCGCCTCGACGCCTATCCGCACCAGCTCTCGGGCGGCCAGCGGCAGCGCATCATGATCGCGATGGCGCTCGCCAACGAACCCGATCTCCTGATCGCCGACGAGCCCACCACCGCGCTCGACGTCACCATTCAGGCGCAGATCCTGAAGCTGCTGCGCGATCTCCAGGCGCGCTTCGGCATGGCGCTTCTGCTCATCACGCACGACCTCACCATCGTGCAGAAGGTCGCGAGCCGCGTCGCCGTGATGACCAAGGGCGAGATCGTCGAGACCGGTGCCACGTCCGCGATCTTCGCGCGGCCGCAGCATCCCTATACGCGCCATCTTCTGGAGTCCGCGCCCAAGGGGGCGCCGGTCCGTCATCCGACGATGCCGCCGGTCCTGCTGCAGGCCAAGGGTTTCAAGGTCTGGTTCCCGATCCGCGCTGGCGTGCTCCGCCGCACCACCGGCTACGTGAAAGCGGTCGACGGCATTGACGTTTCCGTGCGGGCGGGCGAGACGCTGGGCGTGGTCGGCGAGTCCGGCTCGGGCAAGACCACGCTCGGGCTTGGCCTATTACGCCTCCTCAAGAGCGAAGGCGCCATCGTCTATGACGGCAAGCGGCTCGACACGCTCGGCACGCGCACCATGCGGCCGCTCCGCCGCGAGATCCAGATCGTGTTCCAGGACCCGTTCTCGAGCCTGTCGCCGCGTCTCTCGATCGGCCAGATCGTCGAGGAGGGCCTCAAGGTCCACGGCATCGGCGAGACGCCGCAGGCGCGCCGCGCCCTCATCGAGGAGGCGCTCACCGCCGTCGGCCTCGATCCCGCCGCGATCGATCGCTACCCGCACGAATTTTCCGGCGGCCAGCGCCAGCGCGTGGCGATCGCGCGGGCACTGGTGCTGAAGCCACGCCTTTTGGTCCTCGACGAGCCCACGTCGGCCCTCGACATGTCCGTGCAGGCGCAGATGGTCGACCTACTCCGCGACCTGCAGACGCGCCATGGCCTCGCCTACATCTTCATCAGCCACGATCTCCGCGTGGTGCGCGCGCTGGCGACGGACGTACTCGTGATGAAGGACGGCGTCGTGGTCGAGAACGGCGACTCCGCCGCGATCTTCGAGCACCCGCAGCACCCCTACACCCGCGCCCTCATGGCCGCCGCCTTCGAGATCAAGGCGGAGGATACCGGCGAGGTCAGAACTTAGGGGGCGCTGCACATCGGTGCTGCGTCCTTCGACGCGCTTCGCTTGCTCAGGGTGAGGGCTTTTCTTTGTGGCCTGCACAATCCCTTCATCTGAGCAAGCGAGCATTGCGAGCGCGTCGAAGGACGCACGGCTTTCCCTCCCAGCATCCTTTCGCCTAGAGTGCACCCTTACCGTTCGGGTGCCTCATGGTCTTGTTGTACCGATCCGACTCCGACGCCGCGTCGCTCTGGCTGACGGAGCTGCGCAAGTTCATTCCCGACCTCGAGATGCGGGTCTTTCCCGAGATCGGCGATATCAGGGACATCGATGCGGCGCTGGTCTGGAAGCCGCAGCCGGGGCTGCTGGCGTCGCTCCCTAATCTCAAGCTGATCGTGTCGCTGGGGGCGGGCGTCGATCATCTGCTGGCGGACGCGACCACGCCGCGCGACGTCCCGATCGCGCGCCTGGTCGATCCCTATATGACCGAGGCGATGAGCGAGTATGTGCTGGCGCAGGTGCTGCGCATCCACCGCCAGGATTTCGCCTATCGCGCGCAGGAGAGCGAGCGGGTCTGGCGCGAGCTCCGGCAACCCAACGCGTCGGAGCGGCGGGTCGGCGTGCTGGGCCTCGGCGAGCTCGGCAGCGACGCCGCGCGCAAGCTCTCGGTGCTCGGATTTCGAGTCGGCGGCTGGAGCCGGCGCGAGCGGCGGCTGCCGGGGATCGAGACCTTCCACGGGCCCGATGGTCTCGTGGCACTCGCCCGGCGGAGCGAGATCCTGGTCTGCCTGCTGCCGCTCACCCGCGAGACCATCGGCATCATGGACGCCACGCTGTTCGGCGCGATGCCCAAGGGCGGCGCCGTCGTCAACGCCGCGCGCGGCCAGCATCTCGTCGAGGCGGACCTGCTGGCGGCGCTCGAGAGCGGGCAGCTCTCGGCGGCGGTGCTCGACGTCTTCGAGCGGGAGCCACTGCCGGCGGAGCATCCCTTCTGGACGCACCCGAAGATCATCGTGACGCCGCACGTCGCCGCGGCAACTCATGCCCCGACCGCCGCCGCTGGCGTCGCCGAGAACCTGCGCCGGCTCTCCGAAGGCCGGCCGCTCGTCAATCTGGTGGATACGACCACCGGCTACTGACGGCGACGCAATCGCCAGTGCAATCCCTCACGGAAAATCTACGGTGAATCGCCGAAAGTTCTAGCGAACCGAACGCGGCGAGCGCCACTGGATTTCAAGCACGTGGTCATCATCTCCAGGGAGCGGGCCGCCGGGTCCCTGCGCGAGTGCGAGCGCCGGGCGGCCTCGCAAGTGTGTCCGTCGCGCCCTCACTGCTGCGACCCGGCCGGCGACTGAGGGCCTTTCGCGGCGAGGCCGTGCAGGTATTCGACCGCTGCCTTCAACTGGGCGTCCTGCGCGGTCGAGAGCAAAGCGGGCTTGATCGGGCGATCGGTGTCGGCATCCACCGAGGATGCCTTGGGCTTCGGCGGCGCCGTGCTCTTCGCCGGACCCGCGCCCGGATTCTGCAGCGCCCCGAAGAAATCCGACTCTCGCAAAACGAGGGCGTTGGCCACGGCCTGGTCCTTCGGAACGGAAACCACGATGTCGGGCTGGAGCCCGGTTCCCTGAATGGACCGACCGTTCGGGGTGTAATAGAGCGCGGTGGTCATGCGCAGCGCGCCGCCGCTGTTGAGCGGCACGATGCTCTGCACGGAGCCTTTGCCGAAGGAGCGCGTCCCCATCAGCACCGCCCGATGGCGATCCTGGAGCGCACCCGCGACGATCTCGGCGGCCGACGCCGAAGCGCCGTCGATCAGCACCACCATCGGCACGTTCCTGATGAGATCGCTTCCGCCTGAGGCGTTATAGGCGCGATCGTCGGCGTGATCGCGGGCACGGGTCATGACGACCGTCCCCCCGCCGTCGATGAAATCGCCGGTGACGTCGACGGAGGCCTTGAGCTCGCCGCCGGGGTCCTCGCGCAGATCCAGGATGAAGCCGGTCAAATGGCCGCCGGCTTGCCGTTTCAGCTGCGCGATCGCGGCGGTCAATTCGTCCTGCGTGTTGTCGACGAAGCTACTGATGCGCGCATAGCCGATGCCGTTGCTCTGGAGCGCGGACTTGACCGAGCGCACCTGAATGATCGCCCGCGTCAGCGTAACGTCGAATGCGGGCCGGTCGGCGCGCTCCAGCGTGAGCTTCACGCTCGAGCCGACCTCGCCACGCAACCGCGTCACCACGTCGTCGAGCGACATGCCCGTGGTCGGTTGCCCGTCGATCTTGGTGATTCGGTCGCCGGGCTCGATGCCCGCCCGCGCTGCCGGCGTGTCGTCGATCGGTGCCAGCACCTGCGGCAGTCCATTCTGCTCGGTGATCTGCATGCCGAGGCCCGCGAACTCGCCCGCCATGTCGTTCTTCAACCGCTCGTATTCAATCGGGTCCATGTAGCTCGAATGAGGGTCGAGACCGGTCAGCATGCCGTTCAAAGCCTTGTCGACCAGCTTCTGCCGGTCGACCGGCACGACATAGTCGCGCTCGACCCGTTTCATCACGTCCGAGATGATGCGGTTGGCCTCGGCATCGCTGATCTGTGACTGGGCGGAGGTCGCGTCCCGAATGCCACAGGCGACCAGGGCGGCAACGCCCAGAAACACAAGCGCGGCGGACCCGCGTCTGCCGAAGTGCCGGGATAGGAATTGCATCGGATTCTTAGTCAATCACCCTCGCTCGCGCGCACTGATCCGCTCAGATCTGCGCTCTGCTGGACACTGGCGCGCCATAATACTCGCCGATCTCGATCATGAACCTAACGCGATGATGTCATTTCGATGAATTCGGCGAAACGCCGATCTTTTGGGCCTTTTCGTCGAGCCGCTGCGGGTTAGAGGACCCGATCTGCCGCCGGATCGCGGTCTCGTCCCATTCGCCCCATCGCTCGGTAACCCGTGCTTCTCTTATGGCGATGATCTCGATGCCGTGAAATGTGACGCGCCGGCCGGTCGGGGACGCGCCGAGGAAGCCGCCCTGCATGTGCCCGACCGCGGACCAACGGATCGCCACCAGGGCGCGCGCGTCGTCGATCACGATCGCGTCGACCGAGGCCGAGAAATCGGGAAACGCTCGATAGAGATCCGCGATGCCCGTCCGAAATCCGTCGCGGTCGGTGGCTCTACCCGAGGCGGAATGATCCACGAAGTCGGGCGCATGCAGGGCGTCGAAGCCGTCGAGGCCGGCGCCTTGCCAGAGCCGCATCCACGCCGCTGCGGTCGCTTCGAGCGCCGATCGCCCAGGTCTCGCTTCCCGCTCCCTCGCCAATGGCCTACGGCCGCCCGCCGAACCGGCGCTGCAGCGCCCTGTAGAGCGCACGCAATCCCAGTGCCTCCGCGCCCTCGGGGCGGCCGGGGCGGGAGCTGTGGTTCCAGGCGTAGGTGTCGATGTGCGCCCAGGGCGTCGTCGGCGAGACGAACTCGGCCAAATAGAGCGCCGCGATCACCGCGCCCGCGAAGCCCGCCTCCGACACGTTGTTGAGATCCGCGACCTTGCTGTCGATGAGCTTGCGGTAGGGCTTCCAGAGCGGCATCCGCCAGAAGGGATCGCTCTCGGCGCTGCCGGCCTCCAAGAGCGCCGCGGCGGTAGCGTCGTCGTTGACGAAGAGCGCTGGCAGCTCCGGACCGAGCGCCACGCGTGCGGCGCCGGTAAGCGTCGCCATGTCGATGATCAGCGCGGGATGCTCGCTGTCGGCCTCGGCGAGCGCGTCGCAAAGGATGAGCCGACCCTCGGCATCGGTATTGCCGATCTCGACGGTAAGGCCCTTGCGGGTGCGGATCACGTCGAGCGGGCGATAGGAGTTTGCCGAGACGAAATTCTCCACCGCCGGCACCAGAACGCGGAGCCGAACCGGGAGCCCCGCGTCCATGATGGCGCTCGCGAGCCCTAGGACCGTGGCGCTCCCGCCCATGTCCTTCTTCATCATGCGCATGCCCTGGGCTGTCTTGAGGTCGAGGCCGCCGCTGTCGAAGCAGACGCCTTTGCCGACCAGGGTCAGCTTGGGTGCCTTGGGATCACCCCAGACGATGTCGATGAGCCGCGGAGCCCGCGCGCTGCCGCGCCCGACCGCATGGATCATGGGATAGTTGTTCTTCAGGAGCTCGTCGCCCACGAGGACGGTGCAGCGCGCGCCGTGCTCCGCTGCGAGCTGCTCGGCCGCGAGCGCGAGCTCGGCGGGCCCCATCTCCTCGGCGGGGGTGTTGATGAGGTCGCGCACGAGGTGGATCGCGCGGGCAAGTCGCTCGGCCTCCGCGCGGTCGGCCTCGGCGGGCCAGACCAGCTCCGCGGGCGCCCGGCTCGCGGCCTTGTAGCGGGTGAAGCTGTAGGCACCCATGGCCCAGCCGAGGGCCATCCGGGTCGCCGCGGCGGCACCCGGGCGCGCATCGAGGACGTACTGGCCCCGCGGCAGTCCCTCCGGCAGGCCGCCCAGCGCCCAGATGGCCTCCTTGGGGTTCCAGCCCACGAGCACGCGGCCGAGACCGCCCGTCGGCGCCGGTACCAGCGCCGTGGCCCCCGGCTCGCCCTTGAAGCCGAGGCCCGCGACCCAGCGCCGCTCGAGCTCGGTAAGCGCGTCCAGGGCCTCGGGCAGGCTCTCGGGTGTCACCGGCGTGATCGGCACGGCGTGGGTGGCGGCGGCGACGAGCGCGAGCGGCATGGCGTGGTCCTCCGGGGATCGGACGGTGATTTGAGGGGCTTAGAATGCGCACTCCAGCGGACCTTGCAAGGCCATCCAATTGCCCCGCATGGGTGGGTTGCGAGCCGCCGTCATTCCCGCCAGAGTGAGCGGCCTTTGTGCGTTGCCGGGGGAGGTAAATGGCGGATTTCACACTCTATATCGGGAATAAGAACTACTCGTCCTGGTCGCTCCGCGGGTGGCTCATGGCAAAAGCCGCCGGAATCACCTTCGAGGAGGTGCTAATCCGCCTACGCCAGCCCAACACCAAGGCCGAGGTGTTGCGCCATTCGCCCTCGGGCCGCGTTCCCGCACTGGTCCATGGCGACGTCTCGATCTGGGAGAGCCTGGCGATCGGCGAGTACCTGGCCGAGCTCTTTCCCGACGCTCAGCTCTGGCCACGGGACCGCGGGGCCCGCGCGGTCGCGCGCGCCGTCAGCACGGAGATGCATGCTGGCTTCTCAGCGCTGCGCACGCATTTCCCGATGAACATGCGCTCGACCTTTCCCAATCGGGCCTCGACACCCGAGGTCCAAGCCGATGTCGACCGGATCAATGCGATCTGGCACGACTGCCGGACCCGCTTCGGCAAAGACGGCGCGTTCCTGTTCGGGAGCACCTTTGGCAATGCCGACGCGATGTATGCGCCGGTGGTGACCCGCTTCCGGACATATAAGGTCGAGCTCGACCCCGGCGCCCAGGCTTATTGCGACGCCGTCTGGGCGTACTCGCCCATGCAGGAATGGGCGGCGGCCGCCAAGAACGAGCCCTGGGTCTTCGAGGATTCCGAGTTCTAACTCCAGACACCCTGAACGGAGCCCCTCTCATGGCGAAGTTTCGCTGGTCGCCAGCCGTGCTGCTGCTTGGCCTCGGCCTCGCGCCCTGGGCGCCGCTCGGCGCTCAGGCGGCCGAGCAGAGCCGGCTCGACGCGATCGTCGCCCGCGGTACCCTCAAGGTCGGCACGACCGGCGACTACAAGCCCTTCAGCTTCGCCAATCCCGAGGCCAAGAGCTTCGAGGGCCTCGATATCGACATGATGGAGTCGCTGGGCAAGGCGCTCGGCGTCAAGGTCGAGTTCGTCAAGACCGCTTGGCCCGACATGATGGCCGACTTCACGGCGGACAAGTTCGACGTGGCGGCGGGCGGCGTCTCCGTGAGCCTCGCGCGGCAGAAGAAAGGCTTCTTCAGCATCCCCTACATGGTCGACGGCAAGACTCCGATCGCGCGCTGCACCGACAAGGACAAGTTCCAGACCCTCCCCGACATCGACAAGCCCGGCGTACGTGCGATCGTCAATCCCGGCGGCACCAACGAAGCCTTCGCGCGCGAGAACCTGAAATCGGCCGAGATCGACGTCTACAAGGACAACGTCACCATCTTCGACCAGATCGTCCAGGGTAAGGCCGACGTGATGATCACCGATGCGAGCGAGACCATGCTCCAGCAGAAGCTGCACAAGGAGCTGTGCTCGATCCACCCGGACAAGGCCTTCAACTACGCCGAGAAGGGGTACTGGCTCCAGCCCGACTCTGCCTTCAAGGGCTTCGTGGACCAGTGGCTCCACTTGGCGCTGCTGACCGGCGAGTACGGTCGCATCTCGGACAAGTGGTTCAAATAACGGGCGCCCGTCCGACCCGCGAATCGCGAGTTCTGACACTAGGTTGCCCGAAATAGCGGCGCGTCCCGGCTTGTGAGCGGTGCGTCGCCTTGCCACGGCGATGTCAGCAAAATGTTTGCTGCGCTGCAGCATGAATGCGCCAAAATCCCCGGCTGATCCCCTTTTCGGCTGCCGGGAGACCCGCCATGTCGTTCATCTCATCCACCACGCCACTCGGCATCCATGTCACCGGCCGGCTGAAGCCCGGCTACGACCGCGTTCTCACACCCGAGGCTCTGGCCTTCGTGGTGGAGCTGCAGCGGACGTTCGGCGCCGAGCGCAAGCGCCTTCTCGAGCGCCGCGCCGACGTGCAGACGCAGCTCGACGGGGGCTGGAAGCCCGATTTTCTGCCGGAGACGCAATCGGTCCGCGACGGCGATTGGACGGTGGCGCCCCTGCCGACGGATCTGCTCGATCGCCGCGTCGAGATCACCGGTCCCACCGACCGCAAGATGGTGATCAACGCGCTCAACTCCGGCGCCAATGTCTTCATGGCGGACTTCGAGGACGCCAATACACCGACCTGGGACAATCTGATCGAGGGCCAGATCAATCTCGCGGACGCGGTCGCCGGCACGATCGGCTTCGACGACGCCGCGACCGGGCGGCGCTATGCGCTCGGCGAGAAGATCGCGACGCTCCTCGTGCGCCCGCGCGGCTGGCACCTGCCGGAGCGGCATCTCGCGGTCGATGGCGAACCGGTCTCGGGCGCGCTGTTCGATTTCGGCCTGTTCTTCTTCCACAACGCGAAGGCGCTGCTCGCCAAGGGCAGCGGCCCCTACTTCTACCTGCCGAAGCTCGAGAGCCACCTGGAGGCGCGGCTCTGGAACCAGGTGTTCCTCCATGCCGAGGCGAAGCTCGGGATCCCCAAGGGCTCGATCAAGGCGACAGTGCTGATCGAGACCATCATGGCGGCCTTCGAGATGGACGAGATCCTCTACGAGCTCCGCGAGCACTCGGCGGGGCTCAATTGCGGCCGCTGGGATTACATCTACAGCTT
>DATEGF010000335.1:0-19209 GCA_035280245.1 Allostellaceae bacterium | reverse complement strand
CGGCGACCTGCGAAGCGATCTACGCGAGGCCAGTGCCGACCGAGTCCGATTCCGGCGAGTCCGCCTGGCACCCCCATGTTACCTCTGTCGCGAAGTTGGTGACGGAGATCGCTGATGCAACGCGAGCAAGTCGAGGCGAGCACTGGCGTTTTTCCAGGCTGGAAAGTCGTAGCGACCGCCTTCATGGTGGCGTTGTTCTCGTGGGGCTTTGCGTTCTACGGCTCAGGCGTGTTCCTGCATGCGCTGCACCAGGATCGCGGCTGGCCGATCTCGGTGATCTCTTCCGCGATCACCGCGCAATACGTCCTGAGCGCGGGCATCGTCGCCTATCTCAGCGATATCCATCACCGCCTCGGGGTTGCCTGCACGACGCGTCTCGGCGTGGTGCTGCTGGCGCTGGGTGCGCTGGGCTGGGCGCTGGCGCGCGAGCCCTGGCAGCTGTTCCTGCTCGCGCTGGTGACCGGCGCGGGCTGGGCGGTGACCAGCGGCGCCGCGATCAACGCGATGGTGAGTCCCTGGTTCGAGCTGCGGCGCGCGTCGGCCCTCAGCCACGCGCTCAACGGCGCCAGCGTCGGCGGCGTGATCATGACGCCGCTCTGGACTGCCTTGATCGCGCGACTGGGCTTTCCGGCCGCGGCAATGCTGCTCAGCGGCGTCATGCTGGCGATGATCTGGCCGCTGGCGGGCGCCTATCTGCGCCGCGCGCCGCACGAGCTGGGCTTGCTGCCGGATGGTGTTGTCGCGGGCACGATGCCCGCAAGGACCGAGCCCGAGCGGCCGCCACTCAGCCGCGGGGCTCTATTCCGTACGCCGCGTTTCCTTACGCTCTCCACGGCTTTCGCCCTGGCGCTCTTCGCGCAGGTGGGATTGCTCGCGCACCTCGTCTCCATGATGGCGCCGCGTCTGGGCGAAGCGGGCGCCGCGGCAGCGGTGAGTGTCACGACCGTCGCCGCGATCACGGGCCGGTTGTTGATGTCGGTCGTGCCGCCGGCATTCGACAGGCGGATCGCGAGCGCGCTCAATCTGCTGCTGCAGGTCGTGGGCTCGGCGTTGCTGACCCTGGGCACGTCGGCACCGTCGTTCGTCGGCTGCGCGCTCTTCGGGCTCGCGGTCGGCAATGTGGTGTCGCTGCCGCCGTTAATCGCTCAAGCCGAGTTCGATCGCGCCGATGTGCTGCGCGTGGTGGCGCTGGTGACCGCCGTCAACCAGGTGTTCTTCGCCTTCGCGCCGGGCCTGTTCGGCACGCTCAGGGATGTGACTGGAAGCTATGCTTTGCCCATCGCGCTTGCGGCCGCACTTCAGATCGCAGCGGCGGTCGTGATCCTACTGGGCCGACCCGCCGGAGCAAGATCGGATCGGGTTGAAGCAACCTGATCCGTGATTCTTGCTGTATTCACTGAGTTTGGAGCCTGATTCGCTTCTCGCATCGGTAAGATGCGAGCAGATCAGGCTCCGGGCGCGGTGCCCAGCAACGCCTCCCGGAATCGGTTCTTGATGTAGACGCCGTCATTCGACAGCAGCACGAAGGGTGGTCGGTCGGGCGTCACTTTGATGGTGGCGAAGATCGGGCCCGGTGCCTGGCGGAGCAACGGCACGAGCGTTGCGAGCTCCGCCTCGGTTCGCACGCTGTGCACGCTCTTGATCCCTGCCGACGCCGCCATGCCGGCGATATCGCAGCCATGGGCCGTGTGGGTTTCCTGCAATCCGGTCTCGGCGTAGCGCTCGTTGTCGATCACGACCACCGCGAGGTTCTTGGGCTGCTGCACGGCGATGGTGGCGAGCGCACCCAACCCCATCAACATTTCGCCGTCGCCGGTCGCGACCAGCACGCGGCGTTTGGGTTGCGCCAGCGCCAGCCCCAACCCGATCATCGCGGCGCCGCCCATGGCGCCCCAGAGATAGAAATTGAGCGGGTGATCGCCGGCGGCCGCGAGATCGTAGGTGGTCGAGCCGAGGCCGGGGACGACCAGAAGATCGCCGCGGTCCGCGACCAGCTTGCGCATCACGGCGCGGCGCTCGAGAGTGGGGGTTGCGCTCATTTGAATGCCTTCGTCCCGATGACCCGCTGTGCGATCAGCACCGCCGCCGCCCGATCGCTATTGAAAGCGATGCGCGCCGCGGCCTGTACGGTCTCGGTGGCCTCAGCCGCGTGGTCGATCCGGTGCACCAGCACCCCCGCCTGCTCGAGGATCGGCGGGGTGCCCTTGCCCATAGGAATCTGCCACGGGTTGAACTCACCCCATTCGCCGCGCATGGTCACCAGCATCAGCAGCGGGAACCGGCAGACGGTCGCGAGCGAGAGCATGTTGATGCAATTGCCGACGCCGCTGCTCTGCATGAGGAGCACGCCTCGCTCGCCGCCGAGCCAGGCGCCCGCGAGCATGGCGATGCCTTCCTCCTCGGTGGTGAGCATCACCGCCTTCATGTCGGGATTGGCGCGGCAGCGGTCGATAAGCCGCGTGTGCCCGGCGTCGGGCACGTAGGCGACCTGTCGGATCTTCTCGTCGACCAGCACGCTGTAAATCTCGTCGGGCCAGGTGGCGGTCGCGCGTGTGTCTGGGCTCATGGTTGCCGCGTCAGGATGTAGATGACGTCGCTCAGCGCGAACATCACAGTGTTGGCATCTCGGAAGTGATAGGAGAATTCTCCCGTGGAGCAGCCGAGCTCGATGCCCGGCACGGGCTCCGGCGGCAGGCTGAGATCCTTCACGGCCTTGGCACGCCGCTCGGGAGAGAAATCCTCGAACGCACCCTGAAAGATCTCCGTATAGGGGAAGCTGCTTTTCTCGTAATGCGCGCTGGTGCAGCCGATCGTACGGTCCTTGGCGATCACGGCCTTCGCCGTGTAGGTCACCTGAAGCTTGAGGAGCTTCTTGGCCTCGGCCTTGAGCTGGGCCGCGTCCTGCAGCCGCGACCACGGCGCCAGCCGATAGTCCGAGATCACCCATTTGCCGACGATCGGCGCCGAGTCGTCCGCGCGCGCGCTCGACCCGGTCGACCACAGGACAGCCGCAAGCATCAGCGCACCGCAACTCCCGGAGAATCGAGCCATCCGTCCCCCAAACCGCAGCCGCTTGACGCGCTGCGAGCGGCGCCACTCAATCACACCCCGCAAGCAAAATCGAGCCGGCGCCGCGCATAGTCCCATGTCCACTTTCTTCTTCGGTCACCACGAGATCGCCCACCTCCTCGCGACCTACGGCTATCTCGTGGTCGCGCTGATAGTGGGGTTGGAGGGCATGGGGATTCCGCTGCCCGGCGAGGCGACGTTGATCGCTGCCGCCATCGTCGCGGGCACCAGCCACGAGCTCAACATTGAACTGGTGATCGCCGCGGCGAGCGCCGGGGCGATCGTCGGCGACAATGCGGGATTCTGGATTGGCCGATCGCTGGGCTATCGCCTGTTGCGGCGGTTCGGTCCTTACATCGGGCTCACCGAGCGGCGGATCCTACTGGGGCAGTACCTGTTCAACCGATACGGCGGGACGCTGGTGCTGGTCGGGCGATTCATTGCGTTGTTGCGGACGCTGGCGCCCTTCGTTGCCGGGGCGAACCGGATGCCGTGGCGGCGCTTCGCGCCCTTCAATGCGGCGGGCGGTGTCCTCTGGTCGTCGGTCTTTGGTTTGGCGGCGTATTGGCTCGGTAAGGAGGCCCACGGGGTCATGGGTCGGGCCGGTGTGCTGCTGGCGGTGCTGGGCATCGCTGCGATCGGTGCGGGCTGGTGGTTCCTGCGCCGGAACGAAGCGCGGCTCGAGGCCGAGCGGTCGCGGTCCGCCCGCCTCCAACCCTTGCCCCTTGGCAATGATGTCCAACCGAAGGAGAATTGACGGATGAATCTCGACACATTCAAGGCAACGCTGGCTCGGAATGAGCCGCCGGAACTGAGCCACGCGCTTCGCGCGCTCTGGTGGGACGCAAAGGGTGATTGGCACAAGGCGCACGGTTGCGCTCAGCAGGACGAGCACAGTGCGGCCGGCACCTGGGTGCACGCCTATCTCCACCGCAAGGAAGGCGATCTCACCAACGCCGGCCACTGGTACCGGCGGGCCGACCGGCCGGTCGCCACGACCTCGCTGGAGGCGGAGTGGGCAACGATCGCCGGAGCGCTTCTCGCGGAGACATAACTTTGACGACGGATGCGAGGGGGCAGGGGTCGCCGAACGGTTGATCTCTCGGTCGACTCCTGGGATGCTCCGGCCGAGCCGTTGATCAGGGGGATTTGTCGCATCATGGCTGGACGACGTGACGGTAATCGGAGCGCCGCGGCGCTATCGCGCCGGTCGGTCTTGGTCTTCGCCGCAGCGAGTACCTGGCTGGGCGCGGCCGTGGCGACCGGGGCCGGCGCGCAGGGGAAGTCCAAGGGCGATCCCCAGCAGTTCGTCCTCTATTTCGATTTCGCCAGCGCGAAGCTCTCCTCGGTGGCGCGCCCCGTGATTACGGACGCCGCAGCGGCCATCAGGCAAACCGTGGCCAAGGGGAATTTCTCGCACGTCAAGGTGATTGGCTACGCAGATACTGTCGGGACGCCGGACGGCCAGGACCGACTCTCGGTGCGACGGGCCAATACAGTCCGCGACGAGCTGGTTCGGGACGGCATTAATGCCGACGTGATCAAGACCGAGGGGCGCGGCAAGATGGAGCCCGAGGTGCTCACCGGTGACCAGGTCAAGAATCCCCGCAATCGCCGGGTCCGGATCGTGATCTACCGGCCGGGCGACTAGCGCATCATCAGGCGGATTTCGTCCGAGCGAGGCGATTCGAATGCCCCGGGGGAAGGGCATTCGGCCGCGCGCCATTCCATGGTAACATCCATGTGACGGCAGAGTCGCGCCCTTAGGCCGATCGGCGCGGCAAGGTGCCCGGACACGATTGAGGCACATGGGCGCGTTCTCTGGTTTTCTGATCGTCGCCGGCGTGATGGTCCTGTTCGGCAGCGCGATGTCGCTGGGCCTGACCTTCCTGCATACGATGCAGGGCGATTCCTGGGCGCCGGTCCGTACCGGGTCTTTCCTTTCGAGCTATATCGGCGTCGATCTCGGGGTCGGGCGGCTGTTCGATTGGCTGGGCTGGGGCATCCTCTATGAATCCGTCATGCATGAGCCGCTCTACCACGTGCTCTTCATCCTGGGCGTCATAATCATCTTCGTGGCGCTCGCGTCGCGTGGCATGAGCCGCGAAGGCTGAGCGTACCCTCTCACGCGCCGTCGAAGATCGCCTCCGGAAGCAGCGCCGAGACCACGTAGTTCGGAACGTCGACCACGTTCGAGATCCGGAGATCGACGGCAACGCTGCAGATGACATAGGCCTGCTGCCGGCTGAAGCCGCGCTCCAGCAGAAGCTCCATCATGTTGAGGACCGCGTTGCGGCAGGCCAGCCCGAGGTTCTCCGCCTCGATCTCGCCGGCGGCATTGATCGGCATGCCCATGACGCCGAGGAAGCGCTCCGGCGAGGCGAAGCGCGGATCGGTGAAATAGGTCGCCCGCGAGTAGACCGGGCTCGCGAACTTGCGCCGGTCGGCGAGGCCTTTGTGCAGCTGGAAGCGCACGACCGCGGTGGCGCCCATCTCGACCGCGGTCACGCAAACCTCGCCATCCCCTTGGGCGAAATGCCCGTCGCCGGTCGAAAACAGCGCGCCCGCCTTGAATACCGGCAGCATGAGCTTGGCGCCCTTGGTGAGCTGCTTCACGTCGAAATTGCCGCCATTCTCCCGCGGCGGCAGCGTGCGTAGACCGTGGAGCGCGCACGGACCGGAAGCCGGCACGGCGCCCGCGGGATCGGGCGGCAGTGCTACGCCACCGCGTTCGATCACGCGCTGCTCGCGCGCGGTCCATTCCGCGAGCTTCTGGGCCGAGGGCGCCACGGCCGAGATGCCCATGAAAGGTGCGCCGGGGATCCGCACGCCCGGGATCTGTTCCGAGGTCGCCCAGCCGTCGCGCACCGTCCAATGCGCCAGGAAGGGCTCGGTCATGACGTCGCGCAAGAAGCCCATGCCGGGAATGATCGCGCTGAAGGCGGTGCGCTCCGGCACGATGTCGAGGAACTCCACCTCGAGGATGTCGCCGGGCTCGGCGCCATTGATGTAGACGGGTCCGGTCAGTGGGTGGACGAGGCCAGCATCGACCGCCGCCAAGTCCGCCTTGGACATGCCGGCCGTGATCTGCCCGTCGAGGGCGTCGCGGCATTCCAAAACGACCTCTTCGCCGAGGCCGACCTCGAGCGCCGGCTCGATGTCGGGGTGGTAGCGGTTGTGCCCCTTGCGTGGCTCCGACGCGAGCGGCTTGCCTCGATCGATGCGGATGGCAGCCATGGACGACCTCCCTTTGGGATGTGCCTCGATCGTGCTGCGGACGCCGTCGGGTTGCAACCGGGCGCCTCGCGCGGCGGGCCGCTTTCCTCGCCGCGCCCATAGGCTAAGATGCGTCGAGATAGAGGGGAGGCGTTCTATGAAGCGGCGGCAATTCCTTTTGGCATCGGCGGCGAGCATTGCGATGCCGGCGATCGTGTGGGCGCAGTCCCAGCGCGTACTGACTTTCGTCCCGCAGGCGGACTTGTCGGTCCTGGACCCGATCTGGACCACCACCTACCAGACCCGCGATCACGCCTTCATGGTGTTCGACACGCTTTTCGGCATCGACGCCAGCTACAAGCCGCAGCCGCAGATGGTCGAGAGCTTTGGTGCGGAGGAGGATGGCAAGCGTTGGACGCTGAGCCTGCGTCCGGGTCTCAAGTTCCACGACGGAACGCCGGTGCTCGCTCGCGACTGCGTCGCCAGCGTGAAGCGCTGGGGCGCCAAGGATTCCTTTGGGCAGGCGCTGATGGGCGCCACCGACGAGATCTCGGCCCCCGACGACAAGACGATCCTGTTCCGGATGAAGCGCGCCTTCCCGCTGCTGCCGGCCGCGCTTGGCAAGACGCCGCCCAACGTGTGCGCGATCATGCCGGAGCGGATCGCCTCGACCGATCCCAATCAGCAGGTCAAGGAGATGGTCGGCAGCGGTCCCTTCCGCTACAAGGCCGACGAGCGCGTGCCCGGTGCGCGCGTGGTGTGGGAGCGTTTTGCGGACTATGTGCCGCGCTCGGATGGCACACCGAGCGGCACCGCCGGCCCCAAGGTCGTGAATTTCGACCGCGTAGAGTGGCGGATTATCCCGGACTCCAGCACGGTGGTGGCTGCCATGCAGAAGGGCGAGCTCGACTGGTGGCTCACGCCCGACGCGGATCTGCTGCCCATTCTGCGCAAGACGGAGACGCTCAAGGTCGAGACCATCGACCCCGTCGGCCTCGTCGCGACCATGCGCTTCAATCATCTCAATCCGCCCTTCAACAACGTAGCGCTCAGGCGCGCCCTGCTGGGCATGGTGAACCAGTCCGACTACATGATCGGCATGGTCGGCACCGACGCGAAGCTCTGGAAAGACCATTGCGGCTATTTCACGCCGGGCACGCCGATGGCGAGCGACGCCGGCATGGACGCGTTGACCAGTTTGCGAGACCTCGAAGGGGTGAAGCGCGCGATCGCGGCCGCGGGCTATAAGGGCGAGAAGATCGTGATCCTGACGCCCACGGATATCGCCAGTGCCAAGGCGCTCGCCGAAATCACCGCAGATACCCTGAAGCAGCTCGGCATGAACGTCGATGCCCAGGCGATGGACTGGGCGACGCTCGTGCAGCGGCGCGCCAAGAAAGAGCCTGTGGATCAAGGTGGCTGGAGCATCTATCACACCTCCTGGAGCGGGAACGACCAGATGACCCCCGTGGCGCATGTGTTCCTGCGCGGCAACGGCCAGGACGCGACCGTCGGCTGGCCGACCGCGCCCAAGCTCGAGGAGCTGCGCCTGCAATGGCTGCAGGCGCCGGACCTCGCCGCGCAAAAGAAGATCGCGACGGAGATGCAGCTCCAGGCGTTCCAGGACGTGCCCTATATCCCGCTCGGCCAGTACTTCGTGCCGACGGCCTATCAGTCGAGCCTGAGCGGCATGCTCACGGGCAATCCGGTGTTCTGGAACATGAAGCGCAGCTGAGGGCCTGCCGTAAAGGTCTGCGACGACGCCTTCGCCACCAAAGGCCGGTGACGCCCAATCCGAAGCCGCTCGCCGGAGCCACAGTTCTCCGCGGCATCGGGTTCTCCGTTGTGGGCTATTTCCTCTTCTCGCTCCAGGACGCCACCATCAAGTGGCTGGCGACGAGCTTCACCTCGCCGCAGATCCTGCTGATGCGCAGCCTGGTGGTGGTGCCTTTCTGCCTCGTCTTGTTCGGGCCGGGCGTGGCGCCCCGCGCGCTCGTCTCACCCATGCGCTTCCGCTTGCTCGTGCGCTCGATCGTGATCGTGATCGCCTGGGCGTTCTATTACACGGCCGCGCGCTACCTGCAGCTCGCCGAGCTCGTCACGATTTATTTTTCGTCACCGTTGCTGGTGGCCGCGCTGGCGCCGCTCATCTTGAAGGAGCGCGTGACCTGGTCCCGCTGGGCCAGCGTCTGTATCGGCTTCGTGGGCGTCATTGTCGCGGTGCGCCCGACGCATTTGCATCAGCCCGTGCCAATCCTGCTTGCGCTCGCGGCGGCGGCACTCTGGGCCTACACGTCGATCCTGATCCGCCAGGTCGTCGCGGCAGCCTCCACGCCGGTGGTGATGTTCATCTCGAATCTGACCATCCTCGGTGTCTGCGGCGCGCTGATGCCATGGCTCTGGCAGCCGGTCACCTGGTCGCAACTCGCACTCATGCTGCTGGTGGGGTGCTTCGGTATGGGCGGGCAGTTCATGTCGACCGAGGCCATCCGACTGGCGCCCGCGAGCGTGGTGGCGCCCATCAGCTTCTCCTCGCTGCTCTGGGCCTTCCTGTTGGGGCTCGCGATCTGGGGCGACGTACCGGACATCGCCGTCTTCGTCGGCGCCGGCCTCATCCTCCTGAGCGGGCTCGTCGTGACCGGCGCGGAATTCTGGACGCTGCGCCGCGGGCGTCGTGCGCTCGCGGCCTCTGACTAAGCGGTCTCGTCGACCGACCGCAGATGCTTTTCCTGAGACCTGGAGACGGTTCCGCTCAGATAGAACGCGCCTGGACCCTCGGCGGCTCCGGGCTTGCCCATGAAGTGCACGCCCTGTAGGCCCAATAGCCGATGGACCTCAGCCCAGGTGGACGCTTGGCCGACGAGCACATCGTTCACGTAGACCTTCTTGATCTGCATGTCCCTCCGGGTGTCCCGGAAATCCCCCTCGGCAGCAGCGTTGTAGACGGAGGGAATGACCCGGTCAACGCAGACTCGTCTGACATCGGCGTAAGAAAGATTCATTACCGGGTACGGGAGCGTGTCATGAAGGCGCTAGCGGATCATTGATGAGTCAGTAGCCTCGGGCGCGCTTCGTACGCCTGTGAACTGGAGCAACGCGCACATTTGCTAGAAGTCGGGCACCCACAAGAATAGCAGCAGGGGATTCCACCTTGCCCGCGCGACGGGTCACGTAGCGGCCGGCCGCTGAACCTGGTCCGCCGCAGGCTCCAGCCTCACGAGGAGACCGGCGGCGAATTGCGCGAGCGTGTCGTCGCGCGCGCCCATCACCACGATCCGATCTCCGGGACGTGCCAACGCCACCAGCTGGTCGCCGCAGGCGGATCGATCCTTGAAGAAATAGGCCTCGCGGCCGCGCGCTTCGACCGCGGAAATCACGTCGCGGCTGCTCACACTTTTGTCGGTGGTGCCGCCGAAATAAACGGGCTCCGGCATGACCAGCACATCGCGGGCGCCGAGATCGCGCGCGAAGACCTCGATGAATACGTTCCTCATCTGTCGCAGCGGCCCGTAACCATGCGGCTGGAACAGGACCAGGAGCCGGCCGGGGAAGTCGTGGAGGGTGGCGAGGGTCGCCGCGATCTTGTCGGGATTGTGGGCAAAGTCGTCGATCACGGTGATGCCGCCGGCGACGCCGACGACCTCGAGGCGCCGCCGGATGCCCGAGAAATCCTCGAGCGCCTTCGCGGCATCGCCGAGCGTAACGCCTGCGGCGCGCGCGGCGGCGAGCGCCGCCAGCGCATTGGCGACGTTGTGCCGCCCGGGCACGCGAAGCCGCACTGGTATCGCGCGGCCGCTGCCGCGCTCGGTCACCGCGAAAGCGATGCCGTCCGACGCCGGCGCGAGGTCGACGCCGCGGAGATCGGCTTCGGTATTACCCATGCCGTAGGTGAGGAGCGCGCTCGTCGGTCGCCCGGCGGCGAGCGCAGACGCCTCATCGTTGTCGCGATTGAGCACGGCAGTCTCGGATTTGGCGACGAAATCGCGAAATAGCGTCCGGAGTTCCGCGAGCGATTTGTGATCGACGGAGACATTGTTCAGCACGGCGATGCGCGGGCGGTAGTGGGCGATCGAGCCGTCGCTCTCGTCGACCTCGCTCACGAACACTTCGCCGCGGCCCACTACGGCGCTCGCGAACGGCACCTCGGGCGTGATGAAGTTCTTCATTACCGCGCCGTTCATGATCGTGGGCTCGCGCCCCGTCCGCTGCAGGATCCAGCCGAGCATACCGGTGGTGGTGGATTTCCCCGACGTGCCCGCGACGCCGATGCCGAGCGGCGCGGCGTTGAAGATCTCGGCGAGGAGCGCCGCGCGCCTGATGATGGTGGCGCCGACGCGGCGCGCCGCCTGCACGTCGGGCACGCTCTCCTCGATCGCCGCCGACGTGACGACGGTGAGGTCCGGACCGGTGATGCCACTACCGTCCTGTGGAAAGAGCGGCATACCGCGCGCCCTGAGGAAGTCGAACTTCTGTGCGGTGCGGCCCTGATCGAGCGCGCGATCGGAGCCGGAGACCCTATGGCCCTTGGCCTGCAGGATGAGCGCCAGCGGCAACATCCCGCTGCCGCCGATGCCGCAGAAGAAATAAGCTGTGCTCTGCCCCATGAGGGGACGGTACAATTGCCGGGGCTGGCGCCACAAGGAAATCGCGGATGGGGGCGGGCGGAATCAAGATCGGGGTCGTCGCGCCTGCCTCGCGACTCGATGCCGCTGTCGCGGAGCGGACGATCGCGCTGGCGCGGTCCCTTTATCCCGATCGCCCGCCGGAGCTCCGTTTTCATCCACAGTGTTTCCTTTCGTCCGGCCACTTCGCCGGCGACGACGAGACGCGGGCGCGGGCCTTTCTCGAGATGGCGAACGATCCGGGCATCGACGCGGTCTGGTTCGCGCGTGGCGGCTATGGCTCGGGCCGTCTGGCGGCGCGCGTGCTCGCAGGATTGACGCCGCTCGCGGCTTGCAAGACCTATCTCGGCTATAGCGACGTCGGTGCGCTGATGGCTGCGCTCTACACGGTAGGCTTCACTGGTCTTGCCCATGGCCCGATGCCCGCCGACCTCAAGCGCGATGGGGGCGAGGCGGCCGTGAAGCGGGCGCTCGCCTATCTCGTCGAGCGGGCGCCGAGCGCGCTCGAGCCGACGGTGTCCACGGGCAGCCTCACGGCTGCCTTCAACATCACGATGCTGAGCCACCTCATCGGCACGCCGTGGCAGCCCGACCTCCGTGGCCATGTGCTCATGCTCGAGGACGTCTCCGAGCACGTGTACCGGATCGACCGCGCGGTCTGGCACATCATTGTCAACCCGGCCATGCGCGGCGTCGCCGGCATCCGACTCGGCCGCTGCAGCGCCATCCCGCCGAACGAGCCCGATTTCGGCGAGACGCCGGAGCAAGTGGTCCGGCACTGGTGCGACGTGTCGGGGATTCCCTATCTAGGCCCCGCCGATATCGGACACGACGTCGACAACAAGGTCGTGCCGCTCGGACGGCTCACGTCATGAACACGTGGCGGTATTGCTTCGAGACCGCCTCGGGCGAGTACGCACTCTCGTAGAGGTCGAGGCACGCGTCCGACATCCGCTCGTTCGTGCGGCAGTCGAGCACCGCCGAGAGCAGGTGCGGGTAGTCCTCGAGGTCGTCGGAGACCAGCGCCTCGCATCCCGGCGTGATCCCGATACCGTCGACACCGGCCTTGGTCGCGACCAAGGGCAGACCATGGGCGAGGGCGTCCAGCACTTTCATCTTGACGCCCGTGCCGAAGGAGATCGGCGCCACCATCGCGGCCGCCTTCGACATCACATCCGAGATGTCCGGGACGTAATCGAGGAAGCGCACGCGCTCACCCCATCGGCTCGCTTTCGCGCGGATGCCGTTGTGCGCATTCTTGCCCACCACCAGGACGGTTGCTTGCGGAATGCGCGCGAACACGGGCGGCAGTGCGTCGAGGAACGCCGAGAACGAGTGGACATTCGCCGGCAGCGTGAAGCTGCCCAGGAATAGGAACACGGGCTTTCCGGTGTATTGCCGTGCGCGTTGCGTCGGCCGCTTGATCAATGGCCGGATGGTCTCCACGCGGTCGGAGCCCGACGAGCTCGTCAGCAGCCGGGTCTCGGCATCGTTGAGCAGCAACGAGCGGTCGAACGCCCGAGCGGCCCAGATCTCTCGGCTGCGCAGCAGGCTGCTCTCCAGCAAGAGGAGCTCCTTCTGGCCGGCGCGCGCCACCTGGGCAAGGGGCGGAGGTAGGAACCGCGCGAAGGATCCGACCGCGTCCAGGCGCAGCTGCGGCTCGCGCCGCAGCAGATCCACCATCCGCCGATACCGCAGGGAATAGAGATCGTCGAAATGCATGACGCGGCGGTGCACGCGCTCCGCCGCGGGCTCCGCATATTGCGCCATGCGCACGGTGTCGACCAGCAGCACGTCCGGTCGCAGGCACGAGATCAAATCCTCGGTCACCTCGAGTGCCTGCGGGCTGCTGAACATCGCCTCCTGCATGGGCTTGCGATGCGCGAGCGCGCCTTGCCAGGCCACGTTTGCGAGCCGCCGAAAGGGCGCGGCGATGGGCAGCTTGACGACGCGAAAGCCCATTGGCGGCTCGCAGAACTCCGTGTCCGCCGTTGCATAGACCACGTTCTCGGCGCCGATCTCGCGGCATAGGAACTCGAGGTAGCCCGCCATCACGACTTTGCGTCCGAGGTCGATGGGGTAGGGATAGCTCGAGCTGATGATGAGGGCCTTCATCGCGCTCCAGGGGACGGAGTACGGTTGCACATGCTGGTTTTGTGCAGGCGCTGCGGGGATCGGGCTTGAGCGCGAGACGCTCTCTCAATGAAGAGTCGGCCCAGTCGTTCGGACCACGCCGAAACCCGCAACACCACCGCGCACATGAGATCACTCAAATGCTCGATGTCGCAACCTGCAGAGATGTGTCGAATGTGTGGTGCGGCGTGCCAAATCGTACGCGCTGGCGGATATTTCCGTGCGCGCGCTGACCCGGCGCGGGCGTTCAGCACCGATGGCGCGAGCAACCACGTAGGTGTGATGATCGCGTCAGTTGCATGCGCGAATTTTCAATGCAGCCGGAGCGTGACCTCACTCAGACGTCGAGGTCGCGCACGAACTTCGCGTTTTTCTGGATGAAATCGAAGCGCAGCTCCGGCTTGCGGCCCATCAGGCTCTCGACGAGCTTCACCGTCTTCTTGTAATCGCTGCGCTCGCTCGGATCCGGCAGCGTGACCCGGAGCAGCGTGCGGCGTTGCGGATCCATCGTGGTGTTGCGGAGCTGCTTCGAGGGCATCTCGCCGAGGCCTTTGAAGCGGCTGAGCTCTACCTTGCCCTTGGTGGCCTTGAATACGGACTTGAGGATCTCGTCCTTGTGCGCGTCGTCGCGGGCGTAGAGCGTCTCGCTGCCCTGGGTCAGGCGATAGAGCGGTGGCAGCGCAAGGAACAAGCGTCCGGCCTCGACCAGCTTCGGCGTCTCGCGAAAGAAGAAGGTCATCAAGAGCGAGGCGATGTGCGCGCCGTCGACGTCGGCGTCGGTCATGATGATCACGCGCTCGTAGCGGAGCTTGGTCTCATCGTAGCGCTCGCCGCTGCCGCAACCGAGCGCCAGGACCAGGTCCGAGAGCTCCTGATTCTGGCGGAGGCGATCGGCGGAGGCGCTTGCGACGTTTAGGATCTTGCCGCGGAGCGGCAGGATCGCCTGGGTCTCGCGGTCGCGCGCCTGTTTCGCGGAGCCGCCGGCGCTGTCGCCCTCCACGAGGAATATCTCCGTGCCGCGCGCGTCGCCGCGGCTGCAGTCCGCGAGCTTGCCGGGGAGCCGAAGCTTCCGCGTGGCGCTCTTGCGCTCGAGCTCCTTCTGCTGGCGCTTGCGCTGCCGGTCCTCGGCGCGCTCGATGACGAAGTCGAGCAGCTGCCGCGCGCCATCGGGATCCGCCGTCAGCCAGTGGTCGAAATGGTCCTTGAGCGCGCCGTCGACCAGGCGCAGCGCCTCGGGCGACGAGAGGCGCTCCTTCGTCTGGCCCTGGAATTGCGGCTCGCGGATGAAGAGCGAGAGCAGTACCGCCGCGCTCTCCATCACGTCCTCGGCCGTGACCTGCGCCGCGCGCCGATTGCCGATGAGCTCGCCGTAGGACTTGAGGCTGCGACTGAGGGCGCTGCGCAGGCCCTGCTCGTGGGTCCCGCCCTCGTCGGTCGCGATCGTATTGCAATAGGAATGGCAGAAGCCGTCTTCCTCCGGGCACCAGTGGATCGCCCACTCGACGCGGCCGTCGCGGCCGAACTCCGCCTCGCCCGCGAAGGGCTTCGCCGTGATGGTGGCGCGGCCATTGATCGACGCCGCGAGGAAATCGCCGAGACCGCCGGGGAAGTGGAGCTTCTCCTCCTGCGGCACATCGGCGGGACGCGGGATCGCCTTGTCACAGACCCAGCGGATCTCGACGCCGCGGAAGAGGTAGGCCTTGGAGCGCGCGAGGCGATAGACCTGCGCCGGCTTGAAGCGCGCGCTCTCGCCGAAGATCTGCGCGTCCGGATGGAAGCGAATGGTGGTGCCGCGCCTGTTCGAGACCGTGCCCTTGTTCTTGAGCTTGGTCTTGGGCTTGCCGCGGCTGTATTCCTGCACATAGAGGTGCCGGTCGCGTGCGACCTCGACGGTGAGCGTGTCCGAGAGCGCGTTCACCACGGAGATGCCCACGCCGTGGAGTCCGCCCGAGGTCTTGTAGGCGTCGCCGCCGAACTTGCCGCCGGAGTGCAGCGTGGTGAGGATCACCTGCAGCGCGGAGGTCTTCGGGAATTTCGGATGGGGGTCGACGGGAATGCCGCGCCCGTTGTCATTCACGGTGACGCTGCCGTCGGCATGGAGCTCGACCTCGATCCGGCTTGCATGACCCGCGACAGCCTCGTCCATGGCGTTGTCCAGCACCTCCGCCACGAGGTGATGAAGCGCCCGCTCATCGGTGCCACCGATGTACATGCCGGGGCGCCGGCGGACGGGCTCCAGTCCCTCCAGGACCTCGATGTCCTTGGCAGAGTAGCCTGAGCTCGCCTTGCGCGCGGCGGAATCGAAGAGGTCAGCCATGGCGGGGCGGAGTATAAGGAGCAGATGGAAGCGGCCGCAAGCAGGATGCGGTAGGAAATTGCGCGAACCTATACCATAGATTGTGCGACACCGGAGCCATTCCATGAGCCCTGTAGAAAACCCGCCCGCCCTCGATCCTGCACTCCGCACCATCGCCATGCCCGCGGACGCCAATGCCAACGGCGACATTTTTGGGGGCTGGGTGCTGTCGCAGATGGACCTCGCGGGCGGCAGCCTTGCGGTGCAGCGGGCACGTGGCCGGGTCGCGACCGTCGCGATCACCGGCATGTCGTTTCACCTACCGGTCTTCGTGGGCGATGAGGTCAGCTGCTATGGCCGCGTCATCAAGGTCGGCCGCAGCTCCATGACCGTTCACATCGAGAGCTGGGCGCGCCGGCACCGGAGCGGCGAGCGCGTCAAGGTGACAGAAGGCACCTTTACCTACGTCGCAATCGGCGAGGATCGGAAGCCTCGACCCGTGCCACCGGAGCAGGTGTGAAAGCGGAGGAGGGAAGGGGGATGCCGATCTGGTTCGACGAGGCTCCGCTCGCTTATGCGCGCGAGCGCGCGGCGCAGTCTATGATCGGCCATCTCGGCATCGAGGTGATCGAGGCCGGCGACGACTATCTGAAAGCGCGCATGTCGGTCGATCACCGCACCAAGCAGCCCGCGGGTGTGCTGCATGGCGGCGCGTCGGTGGCGCTCGCGGAGACTTTGGCGTCCTGGGGCGCGGCCTTCTGCGTCGATCGCAGCAAGCACCATTGCGTCGGCCTCGAGATCAACGCCAAATCATCTCCGTCCGGTGTCAGGCGGAATGGTCACGGGCATCGCTCGCCCGATCCACCTCGGGCGCACCACCCACGTCTGGGAAATCCGCATCACCGACGAGCGCGACAAGCTCGTCTGCGCCGCGCGGATCACCATGGCGGTGCTCGCGACAGCGATGCAGTACTAGCGCGGCGTCTTGCGACCTAATTCGTTTTCACCGGCTTCAAGATGCGGAGATAGGCGACGAGCACGCTGAGATCGGCGTCGCTGATGTTCTGGTACCAGGCGAACGCCATCGGCCCCGTGAGCGGCGTGCCGTCGGGCCGGTGGCCGGTGCGGATCGCCGCCTTGATCTGAGTGTCGGTCCAGCTCGCGATGCCCGTGGGATTGCCCGGTGTGAGGTTCGATGACATCACCACCGAGTTCCCGGGACCGGGCAGCTCGTTTCCGCCGGCGCCGAGGCGGCTCATGTCGTTCTGGCCGGTCGGCAACAGCGGCGTGTGGCAATCGAGACAATGGCCGAGGCCACTCGCGAGGTAGTGGCCGTAGGCCAGCTTGTTGCCGCGCGGCACGTCGGCGACATGAGTGACTGGTGGGCCGTAAGATGGTGGCAGCGGAATCTTGTAGGTCGACTTCTCGACCTTGTTCCGGATCGGCTTCACCGACCGCAGGTAGGCGACGATCGCGCGTACGTCCGCGTCGGACATGCCGCGGTAGAAGGCGATCGGCATGGGCGGGCCGATGATCGTGCCGTCGGGCCGCTTGCCGTTCCGGATCGCGTCGATGATCTGCACTTCGGTCCAGCCGCCGATACCGGTTTCCTTGTCGGGCGTGATGTTGGGTGCCACTGCGTGGAATACCGGCGCATCGATGACGAAGCCGCCCGCGAGCTCCTGATCATTGAGCGGCTTGAAGTCGGCACCCCTGGGCGTGTGACAATTGCCGCAGGCGACGATGCTGCGCATCAGGTACGTGCCTCGCTCGAGCGGCGTCTCCGCGCGGGCAGCGGTGGCACAAATTACGACGATGGCGCCCAACGCGGCGCCTGCGAGCAATCGACGGTACTGCACAGAAAGTCCCCCACCCCTGAGAACCCCGCGCGATGATTCACCGCGCGTCGTCGGGAGTCCAGCAAGGAAGCGGGACGAGGCCGTGCAATGAGACGAGGGACTCCGACGCGGCGCCCCTCATCCTCGATCGGAAATCCGGAGCGGTCGAGGCGCTACCGACCGATGTCCCGGCTGACCTCGTTTTCCTGCTGATTGAGCGTGTGCTGCTCGAGCTTCGTGATGTGGCTGTTGTTCTGGCTCGCCATGTCACGCTCTTCCTGGCGGATCTGATAGTCCTGTTTGTGCAGCTGATTGGCCTGTTGCTTGGTGATCTCGCCTTCCTTGTACTCGTTGTTGATGCGGTGGTTCTGCCATTTCAGGCGATTGTTCACCTGCTCGCGACGGGGATGGGTTTTCTGCCACGGCGTATCGGCCATGGCGCTGCCAGCGATGCCGATGGCGAACACGCCGGCGACCGCGATGGTAATCACTCGTTGCACGGTGATGATCTCAGACATTGAGGATCTCCTGGCTTCTGTCTTCGGGGTCGGGCATGCCTCGACTGAGTTCTAGGCTCTGCCGCCCCCACATATCCCCAAGCCGGTGTGGAGTTGTGTGTGTGTCCTCCTGTGATCCCCGTCACAGCAGCACCGTGGGCTCGCCCCTACATTCGAAGTGTCGCCCGAACCTCCCTGGTTACCCCCTGGCTGACCAAACTGGGCGATGAGGTCGCCATCGGCCA
This sequence comes from Allostellaceae bacterium, assembly GCA_035280245.1. Classification (GTDB taxonomy): domain Bacteria; phylum Pseudomonadota; class Alphaproteobacteria; order ATCC43930; family CGMCC-115725; genus DASZHJ01. The sequence goes on along the minus strand of DATEGF010000335.1, from coordinate 1,293 downwards.
AAGCCGGCGGCGGCCTCATTTTTTATCGACGAGCTATCGGCGGCGCCTGCTTCTTGTGGCCGGTACCTTGCCCAGCTGCTCGCGGACGATCTCGATGAAGCGCGCGAGCGCAGTCGACAGGAAGCTGTCGCGCCGTCGGATCAGAACCGTATCGATCCGGGCTTCCTGCGACGGCAAGCGGTGCAGCGCCACGCGGCCATCGCGCGCGGCACGCGCAACGACGACGCGCGGCAGCAGCGTGACCCCGATTCCCGCACCGACGCAGCCAATGATACCGTCGAGTGTACCGAACTCCAGGCGGCGCGGGTTGACGACGCCGCGCTCGGCTAACAGCGCCTCAAGCCGCGTCCGGTAAGAGCAGCCCGAGCGAAACACGATGAGCTTGAGCGGGCCTCCGCCTGCCGGTTCCGCAAGCGCGTCGAGGCGCGCTATCCAGGGCGCCGTCACCACCACGAGCTCTTCCTGGATCACGGGGATCGCCAGCAATTCTTGATGGCTCACGACGCCTGCCACAAAGGCTGCTTCGAGCCGACGCTCCAGGACCGCATCGACCAGCGACGCCGTTGTGCCGGTGTCGATCTCGATATCGACCTCTGGACAAGCGGCGCCATAGGCCGCGAGCACGGGCGGCAGCCGCACCGCCGTCGCGGATTCCAGAGCGCCGATCGCGATGCGCCCGCGTGCGGTCGAGCCGTCGGCGGCGGCTCGCTTCGCCTCGCCGAGGAGCTGCCCGATCCGCTCGGCATAGGGCAGGAGCTGTGTGCCTGCGCTGGTGAGCGTGACGCCGCGGCTGTGCCGATTGAAGAGCGGAACGCCGAGCTCCGCCTCGAGGCGGCGGATCCTTTGTGTCACGTTCGACTGGACCGTGTGCAGTGTCTCGGCCGCTCGAGTGATGCCGCCGGCCTTGGCGGCCGCGGCGAAAATGGCGAGATCGGCGGCATCCATCAGATACCTCCATACATCACGAAAGAAGATGGGTACGAGCACAACAAACCATTTTTCGTGAAGGATGGCCAAACCTATTGTGGAGGCGTGGCGAGGAAGCCGAGGTGACCGATGGCCAATGCCAATGCGCGGTTCCTATCCTGGCTCGGGATCGAGCTGCCGATCATCCAGGCGCCCATGGGCGGCGGTCCTTCAACGCCCGAGCTGGTCGCGGCGGTCTCGAGTGCCGGAGGCTTGGGCTCGCTCGGCGCGGCCTACCTGACGCCACAGCAGATCCTCGATCACATAAAGCGTGTACGAGCGCTCACGGACCGGCCATTCGCGGTCAACCTGTTTGCCGGCGCCTAT
>DATEGF010000334.1:0-21162 GCA_035280245.1 Allostellaceae bacterium | reverse complement strand
CCCGTGGGCCGCGCCGCGCTGCAGGCGGCTCAGCTGGAGCGCGTGCCGGTTCCCGTCGATGACGAGGGGATCGACGTTGCCGCCGGCGTGCGCCGCGCGCCCGGCGCGCGGCTCGCGCTGGTGACACCGTCGCATCATTATCCGCTCGGCTTCACGATGAGCCTGCGGCGGCGCCTCGCGCTCCTCGATTGGGCCGAGCACGCGGACGCGTGGATCCTCGAGGATGATTATGACGGCGAGTACCGTTACAGCGGCCGGCCGCTGGCACCGCTCTACACGCTCGACCGCGGCCACCGCGTGCTCTACCTCGGCACCTTCAGCAAGGTGCTGGCACCGGGCCTGCGCATCGGCTACCTCGTCGTGCCCGCGGGCGCTATCGACGCGTTCACCGCACTCAAGGCCGCGGCCGATCGGCACGCGCCGAGCCTCACGCAGCGCGTCCTCGCGCGCTTCATCGGCGAGGGCAGGCTCGCTGCGCACCTCCGGCGCATGCGCGGACTCTACGCGCGGCGCCGGCTGGCGTTGCTCGATGCACTCGAGCGCGAGGCCGCGGGGCTGCTCCGCGCGTCGGATGCGCCCGAAGCCGGGCTTCATCTGGTGGCGTGGCTCGAGCGTCCCGCCGACGATGTCGCGGCGAGCCAACGCGCGCTCGAGAGGCGCGTCTACGCGGCGCCGCTCTCGACCTACTACGCCGGCCCCGAGCGGACGCGCGGCTTCGTACTGGGGTTTGCGAACACGCGGGAGGACGCGGCGCGGCCGGCGGTGCGCCGCCTTGTGGAGGCGATCGAGTCGGGCGTGGCGCGCTGGGTGCCTCGTCATCGCCAAGGTTAAGAAGGAACGCGCGGCCGTTGCTCTTGGGCCGCGGCACGAGCCGACGGGGCCCGTCCATTTTCACCTTCACGCAGGCGTCGGGAGCCTTCCGCTGGAAATGGGATTGGTCCGGCATGGCCGAATATGGTTAAGCCCCGGTGAATATGGGCTTCTTGAGATCACTTCTTGATTGCTGCTCAAGGGCTTCCTAGATAATGGGCATGAGGTGTGGCTTCGATTGCGCACCTCGGAACCACAAGGGGTGCCGCTCGGGCCCCGAACCGTCTGCTCGCTCGCCCTCGAGGAGGAGGCTTGATGTCCCGACTGACCGTCTTCAACTCGCCGCTGCTCTTGGGCTTCGACCATTTCGAGCGCGTGCTGGACCGCGTCACCAAGGCGCAGGGCGACGGCTATCCGCCGTACAACGTCGAGCAGACCGGCGAGAACTCGCTGCGCTTGACGCTGGCAGTGGCGGGCTTCGCGCTTGACGACCTCGGTGTCGCCGTCGAGGACAATCAGCTGATCGTGCGCGGCAAGCAGAAGGACGAGGGCGAGCGCATCTATCTCCATCGCGGTATCGCCGCGCGGCAATTCCAACGCGCTTTCGTGCTGGCGGAAGGCATCGAGGTTCAGGGCGCCGCGCTCGACAACGGGCTCCTCCACATCGACCTCGTGCGGCCGCAGCCTGAGAGCCGCGTGCGCAAGATCGAGATCAAGGGTGCCGCGCGCCCCGTCGCGCGCGAGCTCCACCTGGCATCGGATAAATCGCGGGCCTGAGCCCGTTCATATTAGGAAGGCGCCGGGCGGCAGCCCGGTGGAAAGGTGAGACACATGTATCCGATGGAAAGACTGAAGAACATCAGCCAACGCGAATTCGCGCTCCTGGGCATGAACGACATGGCCTACGTGAAGCGCGTCGTGGTGAACGACGAGGCCAAGTTCGCCATCTGCGGCGCCGACGGCACACAGCTCGCCCTCGCGCCCAGCGAGGAACTCGCCTACGCCACCATCCGGCAGAACGACCTGGAGCCGGTGACGGTGCAGTGAATCGCGGGCACTCTAAGCAAGCGCGATCCCGCCAGCGGCGCTCACGATCACCACGATAAGCGGCGGCGCGCGCCACACGATGAGCAGCACGAACCCTACCAGGGCGATGGCGAAATCGCGGGGTGCGTGCACCGAGCTCGTCCAGACGGGATTGTAGAGCGCCGCACCCAGCAAGCCGACTACGGCGGCGTTGACGCCGCGCATCACCGCTTGCGCGCCCGCGCGCTGGCGAAAGCTCTCCCAGAACGGCAGCGCGCCCACGAGGATGAGCAGGCCCGGCGCGAAGACCGCGATCAGGCCGAGCGCCGCCCCGGCGAGGCCATGCGGTGTAGCGTTGACCACCGTGCCCAGATAAGCGCCGAAGGTGAAAAGCGGCCCCGGCACCGATTGCGCGGCGCCGTAGCCCGCGAGGAACACGTCATCGCTCACCCAGCCGGGCGTCACGAAGGCCTGGCGCAGGAGCGGCAGCACCACGTGCCCGCCGCCGAACACCAACGCGCCCGAGCGGTAGAAGGCGTCGGCGAGCGCCGTGATATCCGATGGTGCGAGCGCCTGGAGCAACGGCAATCCCGCCAGCAGGAGAAAAAAGATCGCCAACGCCGCGACCCCCGCGGCTCTCGACACCGGGATCGAGAAATGTCCCGCTGTCGACTCTGCTGGCGCGACCCGGCAGAGCCAGAGTCCTGCGACGCCGCCGAGCGCGATGGCCGCGATCTGCGCGATCGATGATGCGCTGAACAGAATGATCAGCGCGGCGACCGCCGCGATCGATGCGCGCGCACGGTCGGGAGCCAGGCTGCGCGCCATGCCCCACACAGCTTGCGCTACGATCGCGACGGCGACGAGCTTGAGTCCGTGGAGGAGTCCCGCGCCGACCGGACCGCTGAGCGCGCTCGCGCCGTAAGCGAACAGCACGAGGGCGATCGCGGAGGGGAGCGTGAATCCGGTCCATGCCGCGAGCCCACCGAGGTAGCCCGCCCGCATAAGGCCGATTGAGAAACCGACCTGACTGCTCGCGGGCCCGGGCAGGAACTGGCAGAGCGCCACCAGGTCCGCGTAGGCCTGCTCGTCGAGCCAGCGGCGCCGCACGACGAACTCGTCGCGGAAATATCCGATGTGGGCGATCGGCCCGCCGAAGCACGTGAGGCCGAGCCGCGTATAGACCCTGAGTACCTCGAGCGGCGAGCCGCGCTCCGAGGTGGCGCCGCTCACGCGGCGTGGCTGGCGGCGCGGTCGGTCAGGAGCGCGGTTAGAGCGTCGACGTTGTCGGTGCCGCGGAGCTTCTCGCACATGGCGCGCTCGCGGAAGAGCCGCGAGACGCGCGCCAGCGCCTTCAGATGATCGGCGCCGGCACCCTCGGGCGTCAGCAGGACGAAGATAAGGTCCACCGGCCGCTCGTCCACGGCCTCGAAATCGATCGGCTTCTCGAGCCGCGCGAACAGGCCGACCGGCTTGGCGATGCCGGTGATCTTGCCGTGCGGGATCGCGGTGCCGTTGCCCATGCCGGTGCTGCCAAGCCGCTCGCGCTCCCAGAGCGTGTCGAAGATCTTGCGCTCGTCGAGCTTCAACCGGCTCGCCGCGCGTCGCGACAGCTCCTGCAATACCTGCTTCTTTCCGCTGCCCTTGAGGGAAGCGATGATGGCTCCGGGCCCGAGCAGATCCGCGATGTCCATGGGCGTGGTGCCTTGACTTCCTATCACGATGCGCTGCGCCGGCGCTGACGCGGCAGGCCGGGATCGATCCAGCCGATGTTGCCGTCGCGCCGGCGGTAGATGACGTTGAGGGTGCCGCGCGCGCTGTTTCGGAACATCAGCGCAGGCAGGTCCGCGAGATCGAGCCGCATCACGGCCTCGCTCACGGAGAGTGCGGGGATCGGCGTCTCCATCTCCGCGATCACCATGGGCTGAGGTTGCTCGTCGTTCGCCGGCGCTGCCGTGTCGTCGTCGCCGGATTGGAGCACATACGTGCGGCCTGCGGGCTCCGCGCGCTCGCGTTCCTTCTCTTGCGCGTGATGGTCGCGGAGCCGCCGCTTGTAGCGCCTGAGCCGCTTGTCGATCCGCTCGGCCGCAATGTCGAAGGCGGCATAAGCCTCGTTGGCGTCCGCCTCGCTCCGCACCAGGATGCCACGCCCGACGTGAACCTGGAGGTCGCAGTGGATGAGATGCGCCTCGCGTGAGAACACCACATGAGCCTCGAGCGCGTTGCCGAAATATTTTTCCGCGATGTCCTCGAGCGCCGCTTGCGTGTGACTGCGCAACGCATCGCCCACGTCGATCTGCTTGCCGGTGACGGTGATGTGCATAAAGGACCTAAACCGGTTCCCACCACCGGAGAATTTTAGCTGACAGTCTTGCCGGTCGTCCGAAGAACCAAACCTTAGGAGCGCCGCCCCAGGCGAGTCAAGCAAACCTCAGGCTTGACACCTAATGTAAGCGTGCGGAGTAAAAAAGAAGTTTCACCACAGAGACACAGAGGACACGGAGGTTCTTTTTTCGGCGAAGCCGCGCGAATCTGCTATCGGCGCGCTGACGCTGCGGCTGTGCAGCGCCGCGGTATCTCCTTGCTCTCCGTGCCTCCGCTGTGAAACTTACTTTCAGATGCGCAGCGTCTTCTCGCGTCGCCGTTGCACGGAGGAGGGGATGCGCATGGCTTCGCGATATTTCGCAACGGTGCGGCGCGCGATATCGACGCCGTCCTTGACGAGTATCTCCACGATCTGATCGTCGGAGAGCACGCTGTCTCGGCGCTCGCCGTCGATCAGCGTCTTGATGCGGAAGCGTACGGTCTCGGCGGAGAGCGCGGCGGTGCCGTTGGTGGCGGCGATCGACGAGGTGAAGAAATACTTGAGTTCGAACATGCCGCGCGGGCTCGCCATGTACTTGTTGCTGGTCACCCGGCTCACGGTGCTCTCGTGCATGCCGATGGCGCTCGCGATGTCGCGCAGCACCAGTGGGCGCAGGTGCTGGATGCCATGTCGAAAGAATCCATCCTGCTGGCGCACGATCTCGCGCGCGACTTTTAGAATAGTTGTCGCGCGCTGGTGCAGCGCCTTCACCAGCCAGTTGGCCGCCTGGAAGCGCTCACTCAGATACTCGCGGTCGGGCTTGCCGCGGGCGCCTTGCGAGATTCGCGCGTAATAGGCGTTGTTCACGAGCACGCGCGGCAGCGCATCGGAATTGAGCTCGACGATCCAGCCGCCCTCGCCATCGCCGCGCATGAGCACATCGGGGATCACGGGATCGGCGACCGCCGGGTCGAAGGCAAGACCGGGCTTCGGATCGAGCGAGCGAATCTCCGCCGCCATGTCCTGGATGTCCTCGGCGTCGACGCCGCAGACCTGCACGAGCTCCGCGAGGTTGCGGCTCGCGAGCAGCGGCAGGTGATCGAGCAGTGCCTGCATGGCGGGATCGAGTCGGTCGCGCTCGCGCAACTGCAGCGCGAGGCACTCCGCGAGATTGCGCGCGAAGACGCCGGGCGGGTCCAAGTGCTGGAGCCGCGCCAGCACGCGCTCGACCTCCGTCGTCTCGGCGCCCAGGCGCTCGGCGACGTCCGTGAGCGCGCCCTGCACGTAGCCCGCCTCGTCCACGAGGTCGAGCAGGTGATGGGCGATCAGGCGATCGGCCGGCGCCGACAAATCCACGCTGATCTGATCCAGCAGGTGATCGCGCAGGGTCTGTGCGCGCGTCAGCGTTTGGTCGAGGCCGGGGAAGTCATCGTCGGTGCTGCGCTGTCTCGGCGTCGATTGCCAAGCGGCAGGATCGCCCGCGAGATCGAGATTGCCCTCGCCCTCGCTGCCGGAGGTATCCTCCCACTGTTCGCGGACCTCGGCCGCGAGGCTGCTCTCCGCCTCGGGCTCCGGCTCCGCTTGCGCGGGCTCCGGCGCGCCGCCGTCCGCCGGCGCCTCGTCGCGCTCCAGCAGCGGGTTGCCCTCGAGCTCCTGGTCGACGAACGCCGAGAGCTCAACTTGGCTGAGCTGCAGCAGCTTGATCGCCTGCTGCAGTTGCGGCGTCATCACCAAGCTTTGCGCCTGGCGCAGGTCGAGACGCTGACTCACTGCCATGGCGGCAGTCTATCGCCGGGAGCCCGTCATGAAAGCAAATATCGGGCCAAGTGATTGACGCTCCGTAAACGGGCGCCCGGGCGCTCTGATATTTTTGCGTTGATTCAAGGGTTAATAGGCTGGATCGGGCCGCTTTCCCGGCGCGAAATTTACCAGCTGGTAACCATAGCGCGAGGCCGATCGCGGGCCCTCAATGAGTGCTAAAGGCTGAACTTCTCGCCGAGATAGACGCGGCGGACGCTCTCGTCGGCGACGATCTCGCGGGGCTGGCCCTCCATGAGGACCCGGCCCTCGTGCAGGATGTAGGCCCGGTCGACGATCTCGAGTGTCTCGCGGACGTTGTGGTCGGTGATCAGCACACCGATGCCGCGATCCTTGAGGTGTGCGACGAGGTCCCGGATGTCGGCGACGGCGATCGGGTCGATGCCGGCCAAGGGCTCGTCGAGCAGCATGAAATGCGGCTGCGCCGCGAGCGCGCGGGCAATCTCGACGCGGCGCCGCTCGCCACCCGAGAGCGCCAGCGCCGGTGCGCGGCGAAGATGGGAGATGCGGAACTCCGCCAGGAGCTCGTCCAGCATCGCCTCGCGCGCGTCCTGGGCGGGCTCGACCACCTCGAGGACGGCGCGGATGTTGTTCTCGACCGAGAGGCCGCGGAAGATCGAGGCCTCCTGCGGCAGATAGCCGATGCCGAGCCGCGCCCGGCGATACATCGGCAGCTCCGTAATGTTCTGGCCGTCGAGCTCGACGGTGCCCGTGTCGGGTGAGATCAATCCGGTGATGATGTAGAAGCAGGTGGTCTTGCCGGCACCGTTGGGCCCGAGCAGGCCCACGGCCTCGCCGCGCTGGACGGAGACGTTGACGTCGCGGAGCACCGGGCGCTGCTTGAAGCTCTTGCCGACAGAGGTCGCGACCAAGCCGGCGTTGTCCGCAACCAGCCGCGGACCGTGCTCCTCCGCGCGTGCCTCGTCGGCGCCGAGCTCCGGCTTGCTGTCGGGTGCGGTCATGCGGTCTTCCCGTCCTATGGCTTGCCCTGCGATGGGGCGGGTTGCTGATCGCGCGGCACAAACAGTCCCTCGACGCGCGCCGGCCGAGAGGAGCTGAGTGTCCCGCCAGGCGGTGCGCCGAGCAAGCGGTAAATGCTCTTGTTCATGTCTACCACGGCGTATTGTCCCCGAAGCTCGTTCTGTCCGCGCGTCAGCTTGACGTGGCCGATGAGCGTGGTGATGCCGGTGTCCACGTTGTAGACGCCGGTGTCGCCGCGGCCGCTCTGGTCCGGCGAGCTCACGATGACGTTGCCCTCGGCGTCGATGCGGCTGATGTGTTGACTGCCCTTCTCGTCGCGGGTCACCTCGGCGGTCATCACGTCGGCCCGGAGGTGCCTGCCCTCGCGGACAGCCCTGGCGTCGCCGCGCGCTACCGCGACTTGCTCCTTGTCATGCCATTCGAGGCTGTCGCGCGCCGTCACCGTGTCCTGCTTGGTGACGAGTCGCAGGTCCTTGCCGGTGAGCACCATGGTCCCCGCATCGACGTCATAGACGCCGTGGTCGCCATAGGCGTGCTGGTTGTCGCTGCCGGAGAGCTCGACGTGGCCGTCGGCCTCGACCAAGTAGATCTGCGTTCCGCTGTCGAGCGCGTCGGTCTTGTTGGCGTTCGTCTGCGCGGGTGGCGCGTTGGGCGCCTTGGGGACGGACCGGTAATGCGCGATAAGCGTGTCGGCGGTCACGGTGCCGTTGCCTCGCTTGGCGGTGGCATGACCGCGCGCGATGTAGACGTGATTGGTCTGCTGCCACTCGATGCCCTCGTCAGCCGCGATCGCGATCGGCTTCTTGGAGTCGCCGCCGAGGTCGAACCCGAGCATCGATCCGGAGCGGTCGTTCGGAGCCGCGGGCGCCGGCGCCGTCTTGGGCGCTGGCGCTTGCGCGCTCGCGGTTGCCAGCAACGAGACCACCAGCAGCGCGGAGAGGGCGATACCGGCCGGCCGCCTCACGGCACCTCTTTCGCGTCGTGCTGCTCGAGCAGGAGCTCGGTCTTACCCGTGAAGATGATGACCTCGCCCTGGTTCTCGATGCGGAAGCCCTCGGCCTTGATGCTGCCGAAGGGCCCATGGCCCTCGACGGGATCGCTGCCCTCGGCGCTTCCCTTGCCCATGTCGATGTGGGCGCTGTCGGTGACGAAGGCGTTGCCCTTGTCCTGGAATACCTCGACGTTGCCGAAGAGGTCGAGCAGCTGGGTCTGCGGGCGATAGACGCCGGTGTAGGCGTTGAGCGCGAGCCAACTGCCGCTCTGGGTCGTCATGTCGGCCTTGGGACCCTCGAGCTCGACGAGATCGTCCGACTCCGACTGCTGACGCGCGGAATCCGCGGTGACGGTGAACGGGCGGTCGCGCTTGTCCTTGCCGGCATAGTGCAGGTTCACCATCCGGAGGTCGCGGGCCTGGCTGAAGTCGATCCGCGGCAGCTGGCTGATCTTCTCGACCGCCGATTGGATGCGCGGCCAAACCACGACGAGGAGCACCAGCATCATCGCTCCTGTCGGGAGCGCGAGCTTCATCCAGGCGACGAAGCGGCTATAGCGGTGGATCGGGCCGCTGGCGCGGACGCGCCGCCGGAGACTGCTGGTCGGACCGAACGGGCGGTCGGTGACCCGCACGGCGTCGACGGTGTCCGGACCGACGCTCACGCCACCCCCGCGCGCAGGCAGTCGTGGATGTGCAGGATGCCGAGCGGGCGCCACGCATCGTCCACCACGAAGAGGCTGGTGATCGCTTGAGCATTCATCTGGCCGAGCGCCTCGGCCGCAAGCGCCTGGGGCCGGATCGTCTTGGGGGTCGGCGTCATCACGGTCTCGACGCGCTCGGCAAGGAGCGCCGTCCCCATGTGGCGGCGAAGATCGCCGTCGGTGACGATGCCGATGAGGCGCCCGGCCTCGTCGGTGACGCCGGCGCAGCCGAAGCTCTTGGCCGTGATGATCAGGATGGTGTCCGCCATGCTGGCCCCGCGCTTCACCAGCGGAACCGAGTCTCCCTCATGCATGATGTCGGCGACCCGGAGCAGTTGTTGCCCGAGCTGGCCGCCGGGATGCAGCGTCTGGAAATCCTCGGCCGAGAATCCCTTGCGCTCCAGGAGCGCCACCGCAATCGCATCGCCGAGCGCCAGCATCATGGTGGTGGAGGTGGTGGGTGCGAGGCCCAGCGAGCACGCCTCGGCGCTCGCCGGCAGCACCAGCGCCACGTCGGCGGCGTCGGCGAGCGTGCTCTCCGAGCGGCGGGTCATCGCGATGAGCGGGATGCGGAAGCGGCGCGTATAGGCGAGCACGTCCGCAAGCTCCGCGGTGTCGCCCGAGTTCGAGAGTGCGATTACGGCATCGCCGGGGGCAATCATCCCGAGGTCACCGTGGCTCGCCTCGCCGGGATGGACGAAGAGCGCGGGCGTGCCGGTGGAGGCTAGGGTCGCTGCGATCTTGCGGGCGATATGCCCGCTCTTGCCCATGCCCGTCACGATGACGCGGCCCTTGGCGGCGGCGAGCGCGTCGATCGCCTCGACGAAGGCTCGATCCAAGCTCTTGGCGAGTGCCGTTAGGCCGGCGATCTCCGTGGCCAGCACGTGGCGCGCGACCTCTATGTCGCGGTGATCGTCGCGGGTGGGTGCTGTCAGTTCGGTCAGCGGCGCCATAGTGCGTTGGGACGGGATTGGCTCTGGCCGCCAGGCCCTTTGTCCATGCTCCCCGCAATGAGCCCCGAATATCTCGGCCTTACGGCATCTTAGGGCCGCACTATGGCCGCCCATCCCTCAAAGGTCAAACAAAGACCACCGACTGCGCCCATCGGCCGCGCTCAAAGTGCCCTGCGAAGCCAATGGCTTAGTGGGCGAATATGTCCTCGGCCGCCCAACCCTTGAGATCGAGGTCCACCCGGGTGGGCAGGAACTCGAAGCAAGCTTTCGCGAGCTGGGTGCGGCCCTCGCGGGCCAGCATCTCGTCGAGCCGCTCCCGGAGGCGGTGCAGGTGCAGCACGTCAGAGGCCGCGTATTTGAGCTGCTCGGTGCCGAGGTCGGTGGCGCCCCAGTCCGAGGACTGCTGTTGCTTCGAGAGCTCGACCCCCAGGAGATCCCTGGCGAGGTCCTTGAGCCCGTGGCGGTCAGTGAAGGTGCGGGCGAGGCGCGAGGCGATCTTGGTGCAATAGACCGGCGCCACATTGAGCCCCAGCGCATGCTTGAGCATGCCGAGGTCGAAGCGCGCGAAGTGAAAGATCTTGAGCACCTGGGGATCCGTGAGGAGCACCGCGAGCCGCGGCGCCTCGGTCTGGCCTGCCGCGATCTGCACGAGATGGCAGACCCCATCGCCGGCCGAGAGCTGCACCAGACAAAGCCGATCCCGTCCGGGCAGCAGCCCCATGGTCTCGGTATCCACGGCCACGGCATTTCCGAAGGAAAGGCCGGCCGGCAGATCACCGCGATGCAGGTGGATGCTCACAGAAATCCGAACTCCCCGATACGCGGGTCATGACGGCTGGCGTAGCGGCTCATGACCCGCGGGAAAGTACCACTCCGCTATGCGCGCATCGAGGGCTGGTGTGGCGGCTCGATGCGCGCGGAAGATAATGGTGCCCAGAAGAGGACTCGAACCTCCACAGCCTTTCGGCCACAGGTACCTGAAACCTGCGCGTCTACCAATTCCGCCATCTGGGCAGGCGGGGCACTGGATAAAGGGCGCAGGCTCCCGGTGTCAATGCCGCTCTGGTGGCGCCCGCGTGCTATAAAGGCCGCTAAGAGCAACAACGGGCGTCTCCATGCGCAATCGGCGCGTCTGCGTGGTCGGCGGGTCGGGCTTCATCGGCCGCTATATCGTGAAGCGGCTAGCCGAGCGCGGCGCCGTGGTGAGTGTCGTCAGCCGGCATGCGAGCGAGGCGCGCTTCCTGAAGCCGATGGGCGACGTTGGCCAGATCGCGCTGATCGACGCGGGGCTCGCCGACGAGGCGGCACTCGCCGCCGCGCTCGAGGGTGCGAGCGCGGTGGTGTCGTCGGTCGGCATCCTCTATGAGCGCGGCCGGCAGCGCTTCCAGCTGCTCCACGTCGACGGCCCCGCGCGGGTCGCGCGCCTCGCCGCGGCGGCGGGTGCCCGGCACTTTGTGCATGTGTCCGCCCTCTCGGCGGATGCGCGGGCAGCCTCCGCCTATGCCCGCAGCAAGGCCGAGGGTGAGGCGGCGGTGAAAGCGGCCTTCCCGGCCGCCACCATTCTGCGGCCGTCCCTGGTCTTCGGACCTGAAGACGATTTCTTCAACCGCTTCGGCGCTCTGGCGCGCGTGGCGCCGGCGTTGCCGCTGGTCGGTGGCGGCGGCACGCGCTTCCAGCCGGTCTATGTCGGCGATGTCGCCGACGCCGTGATGGCGACGCTCGAGCGGCCAGAGGCAGAGGGCAAGACCTACGAGCTCGGCGGCCCGGCTGTGCTGAGCTTCCGCCAGCTGATGGAGCTTCTGCTGGCCGAGATCGGCCGCCGCCGTTTGCTCGTGCCGATGCCGTTCGGGCTCGCGAGCCTGATGGCGTTTTTCATGGGCATGATGCCCCGACCGATGCTCACCCGCGACCAGGTGAAGCTGCTGCGGAGGGATTCCGTGGCGACGCCGGGTGCGCCCGGCCTCGCGGACCTTGGCATCACGCCGACCGCGCTCGCGCTCGTGCTCCCGACCTACCTCAATCGGTTCCGCCCTGGCGGCCGGGCGGCGTTGCACGCCATCGTCTGACAGCGCGTTGCAGGGACGAGCCGGTTACGGCGAGGCCATAAGCAATTATGTTAGCGATTTCATAATCTTAAAGCTAACAGCAAAACCGATCTTGCTCGATTTGTACTGAAACGAGACTAATTTCCGCGTGCATCGGCCCCGGAATCGCGTCTATCGGCCTTCTCGCGGGCCATTTGGAATAATTAGTAAAACTGTTTGACCTATTTCATCCTATCTGCTTGAGTATTCGCAGAGGCGAGGGCCTCAAATCGGGCCGGGTTGGCGTGAGCATGGGTCGCCCAGCCCTAAGACAAGTGAGGGAGCGCCTGTGGTCCAGAAGCTTTTGCGATTCGTCTCGGTTGAGAAGGCCATGCCCGAGAAGCGGCAGGCGACCGAGCGTGCGCACGACTTCCGCGAGATCTTCGGCGAGTTCCAGCGCGCCAAGGCCGAGGCGCAAGCCGGGCGCTGCTCGCAGTGCGGGATTCCCTTCTGCCAAATCCATTGCCCGCTCAGCAACAATATCCCCGACTGGCTGCAGCTGACCGCGCAAGGTCGGATCGAGGAGGCCTACGAGGTCGCCGCCGCCACCAACAACATGCCGGAGGTGTGCGGCCGCATCTGTCCGCAGGATCGGCTCTGCGAGGGCAACTGCGTCATCGAGAAAGGCTTCGACAGCGTCACCATCGGCTCGGTCGAGAAGTTCATCACGGAGACGGCGTTCAAGAGTGGCTGGGTGAAGCCGCCGATGCCGGCGCGAGACCTGTCATCTTCGATCGGCATCCTCGGCGCCGGCCCTGCGGGTCTCGCCGCCGCCGAGCAGTTGCGCCGGCGCGGCCACCAGGTCGAGATCTACGACCGCTACGACCGCGTGGGCGGTCTCCTCGTCTACGGCATTCCCAACTTCAAGCTCGAGAAGACCGTGGTGGCGCGCCGGCACGAGATACTCGTCGCCGGCGGCATCCGCTTCCATCTCAACACCGAGGTCGGCCGTGACGTGACCCTCGCCGAGCTCCGCGAGCGGCACGACGCGCTCCTGGTCGCGACCGGCGTCTACAAGGCGCGCGAGATGAGCTGCCCCGGCATCGGCCTCGGCAACATCGTGGCGGCGCTCGATTACCTCACAGCCTCCAACCGCAAGGGACTCGGCGATGCCGTGCCCGCCTTCGACAGCGGCACGCTCGATGCGGCGGGCAGGCACGTGGTGGTCGTGGGCGGCGGCGACACCGCCATGGATTGCGTGCGCACCGCCGTGCGTCAGGGCGCCAAATCCGTTCGCTGTCTCTATCGCCGCGATCGCAAGAACATGCCGGGCTCCCAGCGCGAGGTGCAGCACGCGGAGGAGGAGGGCGTGGAGTTCGTCTGGCTTTCGGCACCCGAGGCGTTCCTGGGCGATCGCGCCGTTCGTGCGGTGCGGGGGCATCGGATGCATCTGGGTGTCGCGGATTCGACAGGCCGCCAGGTGCCGCAGCCGCTCGACGGCAGCCACTTCGAGCTGCCCTGCGACCTCGCGATCATGGCGCTGGGCTTCGATCCCGAGGACGTGCCGGCGTTGTTCGGGGCGCCCGATCTCGCGGTCACGCGCTGGGGCACACTCGCGATCGACTTCCGCACCATGATGACCTCGCTCGACGGCGTGTTCGCCGCGGGCGACATCGTGCGGGGTGCCTCGCTCGTCGTCTGGGGCATCCGCGACGGCCGCGACGCCGCCGAGCAGATGCACCGCTACATCACTGCGAAGACCACGGCCGCCCGCGCGGCCGCGGCGGATTGAACGGAGGCCCAGAATGACCTCGCATCCGAAGACTCCCGGCGAGCGCTTTACCGAGGAATTTCGCGCGAACGCCGCGCACTTGCAAACGACCGGTCTCTACGATCCCGCGGAGGAGCACGATGCCTGCGGCGTGGGTTTCGTCGCCGCGATCGACGGCAAGCCGCGGCGCGCGGTGGTCGAGGCGGCGATCAATGCGTTGAAATCCGTCTGGCATCGCGGCGCGGTCGATGCCGACGGCAAGACCGGCGACGGCGCCGGTATCCACGTGGAGATACCGCAGAGCTTCTTCCGCGAGCACATCAAGCACACGGGCCACGAGCCCGGCCGCGGCAAGCTCGCCGTCGGCATGATCTTCCTACCGCGCACCGACCTCGACGGCCAGGAGCGGTGTCGGTCCATCGTCGAGACCGAGATCTTGAACTACGGCTACTCGATCTACGGCTGGCGCCAGGTGCCCGTGAACATCGGCGTGATCGGCGAGAAGGCGAATGCCACGCGGCCCGAGATCGAGCAGATCATGATCGCGAACACGCGCGGGCATTCGGCCGACCGGTTCGAGCTCGACCTCTACGTGATTCGCCGGCGCATCGAGAAGCGCGTCATCGCGGACCAGGTGAAGGACTTCTATATCTGCTCTCTGAGCTGCCGCTCGATCATCTACAAGGGCATGTTCCTGGCCGAACAGTTGACGGCCTTCTATCCGGACCTGCTCGACGAGCGCTTCACCTCGAGCTTCGCGGTCTATCACCAGCGCTATTCCACCAACACCTTCCCGACCTGGCAGCTGGCGCAGCCCTTCCGCATCCTCGCGCACAACGGCGAGATCAACACGCTCCGCGGCAACATCAACTGGATGAAGAGCCACGAGACGCGGATGGCGAGCGAGACCTTCGCCGACACCATCGATGACATCAAACCGGTGATCCAGGTCGGCGGCTCTGATTCCGCGGCGCTCGACAGCGTCTTCGAGGTGGTGGTGCGCGCGGGTCGGCCGCTGCCGATGGCCAAGATCATGATGGTGCCGGAGGCGATCGGTGATGGCAGCCTGATGCCGCAGGCGCATCGCGACATGTACAGCTACTCCAACTCGGTGATGGAGCCGTGGGACGGGCCGGCGGCGCTCGCGCTCACCGACGGCCGCTGGGTGATGGCGGCGATGGATCGCAACGGGCTCCGGCCCATGCGCTACGCGGTCACCGGCGACGGCATGATCATCGCTGGCTCAGAGGCCGGCATGGTGCGCTTGAACGAGCAGGAGCTGGTCGAGAAGGGCCGGCTTGGCCCCGGCCAGATGATCGGCGTCGACCTCGCCGCCGGCAAGCTCTATCACGATCGCGAGATCAAGGACCTGTTCTCGGCTCGCAAGGAATATTCCGAGTGGGTCAAGAACATCACGGTGATCGACAGCATCGTGAAGTCGCGCGCCGAGACGGTCGAGCTCCCGCGCGAGGAGCTGCGCCGGCGCCAGGTCGCCTTCGGCTGGAGCCTCGAGGATCTCGAACTGATCCTTCAGCCCATGGCCGAGGACGGCAAAGAGGCCGTCGGCTCCATGGGCGACGACACGCCCTTGGCGGTGCTCTCCGATCACTACCGCGGCTTGCACCATTTCTTCCGGCAGAACTTCAGCCAGGTCACGAACCCGCCGATCGACAGCCTGCGCGAGCGGCGCGTGATGACGCTGAAGACGCGGCTGGGCAATCTCGGCAACATCCTCGACGAGGATGCGAGCCAGTGCCAGCTGCTGCAGCTGGATTCGCCGGTGCTCTCGAACGCCGAATTCAAGGCGATGCGCGCCTATATGGGCGAGACCGCCGCCGAGATCGACTGCACCTTCGATGCCGAGGGCGGCGAGAGCGCGCTCCGCGACGCGATCCGGCGCATCCGCCAGGAGGCGGAGGACGCGGTGCGCCGCGGGTGCACGCATGTGATTCTCTCGGACGCCGCGATGAGCGGAAAACGCGCGGCGATCCCGATGATCCTCGCGACCGGCGCCGTGCATTCGCACCTCGTGCGCCAGCAGCTCCGTACCTTCACCTCGCTTAACGTGCGCTCAGGCGAGTGCCTCGACGTGCATTACTTCGCGGTGCTGATCGGCGTCGGCGGTACCACGATCAACGCTTACCTCGCGCAGGAGACCATCGCCGACCGGCATCGCCGTGGGCTCTTCCAGGGTGTCAGCCTCGAAGCCTGTATCGCCCGCTACAAGAGGGCGGTCGACGACGGGCTCCTCAAGGTGATGTCGAAGATGGGCATCTCCGTGATCTCCTCCTATCGCGGCGCCTACAATTTCGAGGCGGTCGGGCTCTCGCGCACGCTGGTGGCGGATTTCCTCCCGGGTATGACCTCACGGCTCTCGGGCCTCGGCCTCGCGGGCATCCAGCAGAAGGTGCTGGAGATCCACGGCCGCGCTTACGCCGAGGATTTCGTGGCGCTGCCGGTGGGTGGCTTCTATCGCTATCGCCGCGGCGGCGAGCAGCACGGCTTCGAGGGCACGCTCGTGCATACGCTGCAGACCGCGGTCGGCAGCGACTCTTACGGAACCTTCAAGCGCTACACCGAGGGCCTGCGCAAGCTGCCGCCGATCAACCTCCGCGACCTCCTCGATTTCAAGCCGAAGGGCTCGGGCATCTCGGTCGACGAGGTCGAGTCCATCACCGAGATCAGGAAGCGCCTGGTGGCGCCGGGCATCTCCCTGGGGGCGCTCGGGCCCGAGGCGCACGAGACGCTCTCGATCGCCATGAACCGCATCGGCGCCAAGTCCGACAGCGGCGAGGGCGGCGAGGATCCCGCGCGCTACATCCCCCGCGGGAACGGCGACAATGCGGCCTCCGCGATCAAGCAGATCGCCTCGGGCCGCTTCGGCGTCACGGCCGAGTACCTGCTCAATTGCCGCGAGATCGAGATCAAGATCGCCCAGGGCTCCAAGCCCGGCGAGGGCGGCCAGCTGCCGGGCATCAAGGTGACGGAGTTGCTGGCGCGGCTCCGGCACTCGCAGGCCGGCGTCACGCTGGTCTCGCCACCGCCGCACCACGACATCTACTCGATCGAGGATTTGGCGCAGCTGATCTACGACCTGAAGCAGGTCAATCCCGACGCCAAGGTTGGCGTGAAGCTGGTTGCGCGCTCGGGCATCGGCACGGTGGCGGCGGGTGTCGCCAAGGCGCGCGCCGACGTGATCCTGATCTCCGGCCACGCCGGCGGCACCGGCGCCAGCCCGCAATCCTCGATCAAATATGCGGGCACGCCCTGGGAGATGGGTCTCTCCGAGGTGCATCAGGTGCTGGTGCTGAACCGGCTCCGGCACCGCGTGAAGCTCCGCGTTGACGGCGGGATCAAGAGCGGCCGCGACGTCGTGATCGCGGCGATCCTCGGCGCCGAGGAATACGGCCTCGGCACGGCCTCGCTGGTCGCCATGGGCTGCATCCTGGTCCGGCAGTGCCACTCCAACACCTGCCCGGTCGGCATCTGCACGCAGGACGAGAAGCTCCGCGCGAAATTCACGGGCACGCCGGAGAAGGTGGTGAACCTCTTCAGCTTCGTCGCCGAGGAAGTCCGCGAGATCCTGGCGTCGCTCGGCGCGCGCAACCTCAACGAGGTGATCGGGCGCACGGAGCTGTTGGCGCAGGTGAGTCGCGGCGGCCATCACCTCGACGACCTCGACCTCAATCCGATCCTGTCGCAGGCCGATCCCGGCGAGTACACGCGCTACTGCACGCTCGAGGGCCGCAACGAGGTGCCGGACACGCTCGACGCCCAGATGATCAAGGACGCGAAGGCGCTCTTCGACGTCGGCGAGAAGATGCAGCTCACCTACAACGTCCGGAACACCCATCGCGCCGTGGGCACGCGTTTCTCGGCGATGGTGACCAAGCGCTTCGGCATGGTGGGGCTGCAGCCCGGCCACATCACCGCGCGGCTTCGCGGCTCCGCGGGTCAGTCGCTCGGCGCCTTCGCGGTGCAAGGCCTGAAGCTCGAGGTGTTTGGCGAGGCCAACGACTACGTCGGCAAGGGTCTCTCGGGCGGCATGATCGTCGTGCGTCCAATGACGTCGTCGCCGCTCCAGAGCCACAAGAACACCATCATCGGCAACACCGTGCTCTATGGCGCGACCTCGGGCCGGCTCTTCGCGGCGGGCCAAGCGGGCGAGCGCTTCGCCGTGCGCAACTCCGGCGCCCAGGTGGTGGTCGAGGGCTGCGGCTCCAACGGCTGCGAGTACATGACCGGCGGCACTGCCGTGATCCTGGGTCCGGTCGGCGACAATTTCGGCGCCGGCATGACCGGCGGCATGGCCTTCGTCTATGACGCCGCCGACGAGTTCCCGCACCGGGTCAATGCGGAGACGGTGACCTGGCAGCGCGTCGCAACGCCCTATTGGTCGAATGTCCTAAAGGCGCTGATCGAGGAGCACGT
Organism: Allostellaceae bacterium; assembly: GCA_035280245.1. GTDB lineage: Bacteria > Pseudomonadota > Alphaproteobacteria > ATCC43930 > CGMCC-115725 > DASZHJ01. The sequence continues at coordinate 3,348 of DATEGF010000334.1, read as the reverse complement.
CCACGAGACCCAGTCGCGCTTCGCCGAGCAGATCCTGGTGGATTGGGCGCGCGAGGCGAAGCGCTTCTGGCAGGTGGTGCCCAAGGAGATGCTGCAGCGCCTGCCGCAACCACTCACCCTCGAGGAAAAGCGCGCCGGCGCGGGCGACGATGACTGAGCTTCGGCTCACACATTCTCGTGATCAGGCGCTCAATAGCGCCTGACCGCTGGTCCAGCGGGGCGAGCGCACTACACTAACCGGCAAACCGCAGCCGGGAGGGCGCGCTCATGGACCAACGCCTCATCGACCTGTTCAACCACTATACGCATGGCGGCATGACCCGCCGCGTGTTCCTGGATCGGTTCACCGCGATTGCGGGTGGGGCCGCCGCGGCGAGCGCGCTGCTGCCACTCATCGACTACAACTATGCAGCAGCCGAGACCGTACCGGAGACCGACTCGCGCATCACCGGCGAGATGACCGACATAGCCGGAGTCACAGGCCTCAAGGGCTATCTCGTCACGCCGAAATCCGCCGGCCCGCATGCCGGCATCGTGGTGATCCACGAGAACCGTGGCCTCAATCCGCATATCAAGGACATCGCCCGCCGCCTCGGCATCGAGGGTTTCAGGGCGCTCGCGGTCGACTGCCTCAGCCCGCTCGGCGGCATGTCCGATGATTCCGACAAGTCCGCGAGCCTGTTTGCGTCCCTAAAACCGGAGGACGCGCTCGCCGACGTCCGGGCGGCGTTCGCGGCGCTGAAGGCGCGGCCAGGCGGCAAGGGCAAGATGGGAGCAATCGGGTTCTGCTGGGGCGGCGGTGTGGTGAACAATCTTGCCGTCGCGGAGCCGGATCTGACGGCGGGCGTCGCGTTTTACGGACGCCAGCCGAGCGCCGACAAGGTGCCCGCGATCAAGGCGGCGCTCATGCTGCACTACGCCGGCCTCGACCAGAACACCAATGCCGGCATCCCCGCCTTCGAGGCGGCGCTCAAGGAGAACGGCAAGACCTACGAGATCTTCGTCTATCCGAACGCCAATCACGGCTTCAACAACGACACCAGCGAGGCGCGTTACAACAAGGAGGCCGCCGATCTTGCCTGGAGCCGCACGGTGGGCTTCTTCAAGAAATATCTGGCCTAGAGCGCCGGCGGCGCGGCGGGGCACCGCAGCCGACTGGTCAGCGCAATTCCCGGAGTAGTAGTATCGCGCGCCACTCCCGCGGGGGCTGCCGCCGGTGCTTGCTGACACGACGAGACGTCTCGAGCCGCTTCGGCGGCGCGTCGGCCGGGCTTGCATCGTTGGGCTGCTGCTAACCTGCGGCCTCGCACTCACGCCACTCGCGCTGGCTCAAAGCAAGGCCTCCGACGACAGTCGCGACGCGGCGGCGAGCGCGGTCAGGAGTCTCGACCTCCAGACCGACCTGCCGCGCGAGCTCACGCCTGTTACTGACTGGCATTTCCAGCTTCCCGCCGAGGTCTTCTGGCTCATCCTCATCGTCGGACTTGCGGCGCTTCTCTTTGCGTTCTGGGACGAGCTGCCGATCTGGCGCCTTGGTGGGCGTCGCGACTGGTCCGAGGGCGACGAGGCGGGTATCGCCTCCGAGGCACACACGCCCGAGGCCGTGGCCGCCGCGGCCGACGACCTCGCGCGGCAGGGCCGGTTCGGCGAGGCCATGCATGCGCTCCTCCTGCAGAGCCTCGCGGACGTGCGCCGCCGTCTCGACGAGCAATTCGCGGACTCGCTGACCAGCCGCGAGATCCTGCGCAGCACGAAACTGCCGACCCAAGGCCGCGAGCCGCTCCGCGAGATCATCGCGCGCGTCGAGCGCACTCATTTCGGCGAGTATTTCGCGGGACCACAGGACTACACGGCCTGCCGCGACCGGTTCGCTGAGCTCGAGCGCGTCCTTCACGCGACGGCACCGGCATGACCGGGATCTTCTCCGGCCGGATGCTGATCGGTTGGCTCGCGGCGGCGCTGCTGACCTTTGCCGCATCGCTCTTCTTCATGGGCCGCGGCGACGACAGCAAGAGCGGTGCCGATACCGTCGGGCCCAGCGCCTTCTCGCGCTCCGCGATCGGCCACGCGGGCTTCGCCGAGACTTTGCATGCGCTCGGGCTCACCGTGGTCAAGAGCCAATACGACTCCCGTGCCAAGCTGAGTGAGGGCGGGTTGCTGGTGATCGCCGAGCCCGGCGGCAAGCTCGGCGAGCAGGACCGCGTCGGCGACCTGCTCGATGCCAAGACCGTGTTGCTGGTGCTGCCGAAATGGCACGGTCTCCCCAGCGACAAGCACGCGGGCTGGATCGGCTACGCGGAGCTGGCGCCACTGAGCGCGGCGGACCAGGTTCTGAACCTCGCGGTGGCGAAGGCCGAGGTCGCGCGAGTCGCTATGGCGCCGACCTGGAGCAAGAACGTGCTCGGTCACGAGCCCACGCTGGTCTCGCCCGTGCAGGTGATCCGCGGCGGCGGTCTTACCCCGATCGTCGCGAGCGACGACGACGTGCTCGTGGGCGAGCTCACCGAGGCCGGACGCCGGCTCTGGATCCTGGCCGATCCCGACGTCATCGAGAACCACGGCATCAGCGTGGGTGATAATGCCGCCTTCGCCGCGGCGCTGGTCAAAGCACTCCGCAGTGGCTCGGGCAGCGTCGTCTTCGACGAGACCGTGCACGGATACGTGGCCCGGCCGGACAATCCGCTCCGGCTGATGTTCCAGTTCCCCTTCGTGGTGGTGACGCTGCAGGGGTTGATGGCGATCGCACTCCTGCTTTGGGCGACGCTCGGCCGATTCGGCGCGCCCGAGACGGCGCCGCCGGCGCTCAGCTCCGGCAAGCAGGGATTGGTCGAGAGCGCCGCGAAGCTCCTGGGTTTCGCGGGCTATCAGCCGCGCATGGTGCGGCGCTACGTCCAGGCCAGCCTGCGCGACGTGGCCCGGCAGCTGCACGCGCCACGCGGCCTCTCGGAGCGCGCGCTGCTCGATTGGTTGCAGCGCGTGGGGCAAGCGCGCGGCGCCGACGTCGACTGCGCCGAGCTCTATCGCGAGACCGAGGGCATCACCGATAGCCGGCGCGGCAGCATGGCGACGCTCATTCCGATCGCACGCGGCATTCACAGATGGAAGCGGGAGATCCTTGATGGACCTGCAGCAGATTCACGCGACTACCGAGGGCGTGCGGACCGAGGTGCGGAAGGCCGTCGTCGGGCAGGATGAGACCATCGACCTGATGCTGACCAGCCTGCTGGTCGGCGGCCATGTGCTGCTCGAGGGCGTGCCCGGCACCGCGAAGACGCTGCTGACGCAGGCCTTCGCCGCGAGCCTATCGCTCAAATTCGGCCGCATCCAGTTCACGCCGGACCTGATGCC
>DATEGF010000333.1:0-2314 GCA_035280245.1 Allostellaceae bacterium | reverse complement strand
GAGGCCACTCGCGGCCTCGATCCGCCGCCGGCCCTCGGGCTCGCCGGGGAACCGCAGACCACGGACACCCTGGCCGATCGCCCAGGCGAGCAGCAGCACGAGCACGCCCAGCACGACCGCGTGCACCCAGCCCGGCACCATCGAGGGCAAGTCGAACAGCGCTGCCACCAGGAAGAGTCCGAGCACGCCCAGGGCTGCGGCAAATTCCGGCCAGCAGCGCTCCCAGAAGACGGCGGCGCGTGCCAAGCCGACGCGCGCGGCGAGGGGCCGGCCGGCTGGTGCGGCGATGGCGGTGGTCGGTCGAGTCTCGGGCATGCAAGAGCCCTTTCCCAACGATGCTCACTCACTGCGCCACGCGAGCGGCGTGCCAGGGCTCGCGATGGCTCAGTCCAGCCAGGCCGGTATCCGGTCCTGGCCCAACAGCGCCTCGTAGCTCGGCCGGGGCCGGATCACCGCGAATTCTTCGCCCCGGACAAGGACTTCCGGCACCAGTAGGCGAGTATTGTAGCTGGAACTCATGACCGCGCCATAGGCGCCCGCTGACAATATTGCGATCAGGTCCCCGGCATCGACCGGTGGTAGGGGGCGTCCAAGCGCCAACATGTCGCCGGACTCGCAGATCGGCCCCACCACGTCGGCCGGGGTCCGGCTTGCGCCCGCCGCGGGCTCGTGCACCGGTACGATCTCGTGCCAAGCGTCGTAGAGCGAGGGCCGGATCAGGTCGTTCATGGCGGCGTCTTGGATGACGAAGCGGCGCGTCACCCCAGGCTTCACGAAGATGACCCGGCTCAGGAGGATGCCGGCATTGGCGACGATGGCGCGGCCCGGCTCGAAGGCGAGCCGGAAACCGAGGTTGTGCGTGAGGCGGCGGGCGAGCGCCGCATAGTCCTCGATCGCCGGCGGCTGCGACTCCGCGCGATAGCGCGCGCCGAGACCGCCGCCGAGATCGAGCCGCTCGACCGCAAGACCGCCCTGGCGCAGCTCGAGCGCGAGATCGATCAGGCATTGGAACGCCGCCTCGAACGGCGCGAGCTCCGTGATCTGCGAGCCGATATGGACGGCGAGGCCGACGGGCTTGAGGCCGGGCAGCGCCGCCGCGCGCCGATAGGCATCCGCCGCGTGGGCGAGATCGATGCCGAATTTGTTCTCTTTCTTCCCGGTCGAGATCTTCGCGTGGGTGCGCGCGTCGACGTCGGGATTGACGCGGAGCGCGATCTCCGCCGTGCGCCCGGCCTCGCGCGCGACCGTGCTCAGCAGCTCCAGCTCCGGCACCGACTCGACATTGATCTGGCAGATGTCCTGTGAGAGCGCGAAGCCGAGCTCGTCCTTCGTCTTGCCCACGCCCGAGAAGACGATGTGCTTCGCGGGGACGCCCGCGGCGAGCGCGCGCCGGAGCTCGCCTTCCGAGACGACATCGGCGCCGGCGCCGAGCCTTGCCAGCAAGCGGATCACCGCCTGGTTCGAGTTCGCCTTGAGTGCGTAGTGGATGGCGGCATTCTCGTCGGCGAGCGCGCCGGCGAAGCGGAGGTAGGCGCCGGTGATCGCGGCCGTCGAATAACAATAGACGGGCGTGCCGACCGTGGCCGCGATGCGCGCGAGCGCCACATCCTCCACGTGGAGCTCGCCCGCGCGATAGGAGAAACCGGGCGCGGCGACGCGCGGCTCGGACAAGTCGTTCATGAGCCCTTGGGCGGATAGGATTTCGGGAAGGCGTCCTTGGGAATGCCGGCCGGCGGCTCGGGATTGGCTTTGCGGCCGCAGGCGGCCAGCAAGACCGTTAACGCGCCCGCGAGCGCCAGGCGACGCGGCAATATGGCACGCGCTGGCGCTGGACGCGCCCCGGTGTCGGCGCCATCTTCAGGGGAGCGGCGCGCGGGGTGCGCGGCAGAGTGTGTCTCTTCAGAGAGCAGGTGCATGCGGTTCGGAGGCGCGGTCATACTGGTGCTGGGTCTCTGCCTGCCGGGCGCGGCGGATGTCACGGCCAGTGGCGCCGCGGACCCGGGCTTGCCGCAGTTTATCCCGACGACTCCGCCCCGGCCAGTACCGGAGGTCACCGTCGAGACGCGTACCGGCGAGAAGGTGCGGCTTCCCGACCTCAAGGGCCGCCCGCTGCTGATCAACTTCTGGGCCACCTGGTGCGGGCCCTGCATCTCCGAGATGCCGGCACTCGACGCGCTGGCGGCGGAGCGCGCGGGCACGCCGCTCATGATCATGGCGGTCTCCGAGGACCGCAAGGGCGAGGCGGTGGTGGCGCCCTTCCTCAAGAAACTCCAGCTCACCAATCTTCCGATCTACCTCGATCCCGAGACCAAGG
>DATEGF010000332.1:0-26107 GCA_035280245.1 Allostellaceae bacterium | reverse complement strand
CCGGTGCGGATGCGGCCCATCGCGTCGACCCAGGCGAGCGAGCCGCCGCCCGCGCCGATCTCGATCATCTCGATCACGGGGATCGAGACCGGCATGCCTGAGCCCTTGGCGAACCGCGCGGTGCGCGCGACCTCGAAGGTGCGCGCGGTCTTGGGCGCATAGTTCTCGATCAGGCAGATCTTCGCGGTGGTGCCGCCCATGTCGTAGGAGACCACCTTGTCGAGCTGGAAGCGCGCGGCGATATCGGCGGCGAAGATGGCGCCGCCCGCGGGACCGGACTCCACGAGCCGCACCGGGTACTGGCCCGCGGTCTCAACCGAGATGAGGCCGCCGCCCGAGTGGATCATGAAGACGGGGCAGCCGACGCCGACCTCGGCGAGGCGCGCCTTGAGCCGCGTCAGATAGGTCTCCATGCGCGGCCGCACATAGGCATTGGCGCAGACCGTGCTGAACCGCTCGTACTCGCGCATCTGCGGCGACACATCGGCGCTGATGGAGATCGGCACGTCCAAGTGCTTCCGCAGGATCTCGCGGGCGCGGCGCTCGTGCGCGGGGTTCGCGTAGGAATGGATGAATCCGATTGCGACGGACGCATAGCCCTCGTCGGCGAGGCGCCCGCCGAGGCGCTCCAGCGCCGCGTCGTCGAGGCGCTGCAGCTCGCGGCCGGTGGCGTCGATGCGGCCCGCCACGGGGAAGCGGTCATGCCGGGGTATCAGCGGCGTCGGCAGGACGATGTCGAGGTCGTACTGGTCGAAGCGGCTTTCGGTCCGCATCTCGATGACGTCGCGGTAGCCCTCGGTCGTGACGAACGCCGTGCGTGCGCCACGCCGCTCGATGAGTGCGTTGGTCGCGAGCGTCGTGCCGTGGATCACGAGATCGATCTCGCCGGGGCGGATGCCGGCGTCGCGCGCGACGATCTCGATCCCGTCGAGGATCGGCTGCTCGGGCGCCGAATAGCTCGTCAGCAGCTTCGTCGAGAAGAGCCGACCGCGCACGTCGAGCACGATGTCGGTGAAGGTGCCGCCGATATCGGCACCGAGGCGGACGCTGTGGGTCGGTTTGGTCATCGGCACGCTCTCCGGAACGCCAGGATCCCACGATGGGCGGCCGGCAATCTGGCATGGGCAGGGCTCACACAAAAGCAAGATCGACTATCGAATGACAAGTTTCACTTGTCGGTCTGCACGTGTATACAGCTGATAATATTGGCTTATTTCAAACTGCGCACGCTTCAGGTGCGGCGAGCGATGAGCGGGCGGCTCAGCGCGCGGTACTGCCGCCGTCGACTGCAGCGGCTCCGATCACCTAGCTGAGATGTTCCGCGAGTAGCACGAGTGCCGCCCTCGTGAAGGCCCGCATGTTCGCCAGGCGATCGGAGACGCCGGTCTCGAGCGTGATGACGCGCTCGGTCGAGCCCACGATCGCGATGCAGGCGTGGCCCGCGGCATCGCCATAGCGGTTGCCGGTCGGGCCGGTGGCACCGGTCTCGCCGATGGCCCAGCTCGCCGCGAACTTCTCGCGCACGGTCCGGGCCAGCAACAGGGCGTAGGGCTCGGTCGCGGGGCGCATGCCCTCCAGCGCCGCCAGCGGAATCCCGAGCAGGAACTCGCGCGATTGGCGCGTGTAGACCACGGCGCCGCCGAGGTAGTAGGCGGAGGCACCTGGCACCGCCAGGAGAACCGCGGAAATAAGGCCGCCCGCGGAAGATTCCGCCACCGACAGGGTCTCGCCGCGTGCCTTGAGGCGCGCGCCCAGCTTTTCCGCGAGTGGCAGTAGATCCAGCATCTCGCGCGTCAGGCGTACTTCACCGACGGCGGCGCAGGCTTCGCCGGCAGCTCGGAGATCGTGACGATCTCGGCGGGGAGCGATTGAGGTTTGGCGTCGCCCTTGCGCCAGAGCCAGTAGACGTTCTGGGCATTGCCGTTGACGGCCACCACCTTGTGGTTCCCCTTGGTGTCGATCGCGTGGATGGTGACTCGGCCGATCAAACCGCCCTTGAGCGCTTTCATGTCCTCGACGGCCTCGTAGACCGCTTTCTCCACGCTCATGCCCATTTTCATATAGAGAACCACCGAGCGGGACGTGCCGCAGCGGATCGTCATCTCGCCGGCGCCGGTGCAGGCGCAGGCGCCATAGCGCGTATCGGCGTACATGCCGGCGCCGATCACGGGGCTGTCGCCGAGCCGGCCCGGATATTTCCAGGCCCAGCCGGACGTGCTGACACCGCCGGCGATCTGGCTCTTCGCATCGAGCGCGATGAAGGTGGTGGTGTCCTTGCCGATCTCGGGATCGACGGACTGCTTGCAGAGCTCGATGAGCGGCGCCTCGGCCCAGCGCTTCTTCGAGGCCTCAGGCACCTCGTGCTCATACCAGCGCTGCCAGACGCGCTTCGAATCCGGGATCAGGTTCTCGCCAGCCTCGGCGCCGATCTCGCGGGCGAACCGCTCCGCGCCGGCGCCCACCATGAAGACGTGGGGCAACCGCTCCATCACCGCGCGTGCGATGCTGATCGGGTGCAGATAGCCGCGGACCGCGCCCACCGAGCCCGTGCGCAGCGTCGTGCCGTTCATGATGGAGGCGTCGAGCTCGACCTCGCCCAGGATGTTCGGCCAGCCGCCCTTACCGACCGTGCGGATGCTCTCGTCGATCTCGACCAGCTTTATCCCGGCTTCGATGGCATCGATCGCCGGCTTGCCCTCGGCCAACAGGCGCGCGGTGACCGGCACGCCGGGTGTGCCCTCGTTGTTGGTGACAACGATCATTGGAATTTTCTCCCAGGGACGAAACAAGAGCGGGCGCGGCGGCATCGGCCGCTGCGCCCGCTCCGAGTTAAAGACGAAGCGTCGTCGATGTCGAGAGAGCTACTCCCAGAATGCCTCGACGATGGTCTGCTTGTCGTCGCCGATCACGAGGTTGAGCCGGTTCATGTTGTGGGTGATGCCGGCGACGCCGTGATCCGGCATGATCACGCGGAAGTTGCGCGGCAGATCCTCCTCGCGTACGACGCCCGCTGTACCGGCAGGCGCCTTGCCCTTCTCGGCGAACTTCTTGCCGATGCACTCCCGGCAATCCTCTTTCGCGATCTTGACCTCGGCCGTGCCGGGCAGCTTCGTGAGCTCGAGCACGTTGGCGGCGGCGCGGATCCGCACGCCCTTGTAGGGGCTTTCAACGTCGATCGGGAACAGCGCATCGATTGGGGAAAATCCCGTCGCCTTCTGCGAGGTGAGCGGGAACACTGCGATGAACTGCAGATCCAAGATGCCATCGGCCCCGGCTCCGCTGAACATCGGCACCAGCTCGGCGGAGCTCCAACCCTTCGAGCCCGTGATGCCCTGGACGCGGACGATGTCCTGGTGCGGCTCCAGCGCGCTCCGCATCACCTCGACGCTGGTGACGTAAAGAACCGGCAACTGCGGCGGAGGTCCGGTTTGGGGCCGACCGGCGCCGGATCCCGCACCCTCGGGTCCGCCGGTCGAGCCGGGTTCGGGCGACTGGCTACCTTGCGCGAAAGCGAAACCGGCCAAGCCGGCCTGCAACACCACCACCAGAACGAGAGCGCAGAGTCGAGCGAACGGCCTTGTCATCTTGTCCTCCGCTTCAGGGGCTTCTCATGGGATTTCGATCCTAGCGCCGGCGCGGTCACGCCGCGGGTAGGCGCAATGCTGCGCCCGAGGCGACGGTTTCCATATCGGCCTCGAACGCGCCAGCCGGGAGCTCGACGCGATCGAGGGCGTCGAGCACCAAGTCCGTGGTGCGCATCTTGGTCAAGCGGCAGAAGGCGGTCTCCGTGCTGGCGAAACGGCCGTTCTCGGCAAGCTTGTTGACGGGCTCGCCGCCGCCGCAGACGCTGAAATACTCGCAACTCGCCCGGCACATCTCCACGCCCGCCCGGATGTCTGCCTGCATGCGCAGGAAGGTGGCGCTCCGCTCGAGATCGACCAGCACGTCGCGATTGATGTTGCCGATGATGAAGTTGCCGTACTCGTCGTTCTTCAGTCCCAGCAATTCCGGCGAGAACGTCGAGACGTTGCCGGCGTGATCCATGCTGGTCACCGCGAAGGGCTCGACGAGCTCGTTGAAGAGCCGCAGCTCCTTCGGCCGCAGCACCTGCCGCATCGCCTGCTCGACCTCGCGGACGAACTTGAGCTTGCCGGGCGATGCCGCCGAGAGTTTCCAGAACTCGCTGAGGAAGCGGTAATAGAGGGCCTCGGCGCCGGTGCGTCCGATCGACTGCGAGACGTGGTCGCCCTCGGACTCCTCGACGTTGAAACAGACGTGATCGATGCCCTCGGCGACGTAGAAGTCGAACATCTCGCCCGGGACGGCCATGCTCTCGGTGGTCAGCACCGAGATCACGTGGAATGGCACACCGTGATTGCGCAGCAGGCGGATGCCCGCGATGGTCTTCTCGAAGGTGCCGCGTCCCGAGCGCGTCACGCGATGGCGGTCATGGAACCGCTTTGGACCGTCGACGCTCACGCCGACGCCCACCCGTGCCTCGCGCAGGAACGCGCACCAGTCGTCGTCGATCAAGGTGCCGTTGGTCTGGAAGGAGTGGGCCACCTGCAGGTCCGGCGGCCGCAGCTCCTCCACCAGCGCGAAAGCATCGCGATAGAACGCGATCGGCATGACCAGCGGCTCGCCCGCGTGCCACACGACCGTCATCCGTTCCTTGGCCCAGCCCGATCGGAACACTTGCGTGAACAGGTTGACGAGCGTCGTGCGCTCGACGGTCGCCTTCGAGCTACGGTTCGGCAGGTAGCAGTAATTGCAATCGATGTTGCAGAACGGGGTCGGCTGAATGACAAGCAGATTGATCTTGGGCATGCCGCCACACGACCCCCATCAACAGATCAGCCTCCAGGGCTCACCAGTTGTGCCAGCCGAAGTTGCCCCAGCCGTTGCCCCAATTGTGCCAGTTGTTCCAGTTGTGCCAGTTGTTCCAGTCGCTCCAAGGCGGGCCAACGAAGATGCCGATGCCGCCGTTGCCCCAACCGCCGTTGAACCACGCGACCTTTCTCTCGCCGCCGACGGGTATCGTCGCTTCGATGCCGGAGCCCTTGGTGACCTCGGACATCGCGCCGCGGATGGCATCCAGGCGCTCCGACACGCGCGGAGCGGCCGTCGTTGGATCGGTGCCACCGGGATGCTCGCGGGCGACAACGGGCGCGCTCGACGCCAGCAGGATCGACACGCCGACGGCGCCGGTCGGAGCCAGCGCGGACAAGATCTTCAGGTATTTGCGCTGCAATGACACTGCACCCTCCCTCGTCGACTTGGCTGCGCGTCCTCGGCACTGAGCCGACGACGGGCACCGCGGTTGGAAAACCCTAACACGACGCCAACCCACCTCCAACTAGCGCAGGGCGATTGGCGCGCGCATCACATAATATGCAAACGATCGAGCCGCTGTGACCTATGCCACCTCGATTTTGCGAAATTTCGAAGGAGCCCTAGTCCTGGGGTGGTGGCAAATATTGGGCGAACTGCCGTTCGACCTCCTTGGGATCGAGTGCCAGGCCGAAGGCGACGCCCGCGGCCATATCGCCGGGATAGATCTCGTCGAGACCCCGGCGCAGACCGTCGACCACCGCGGCCGCGACGTCTTTGGGCGCAAGCTTCGGAATGGTGAGGCCCCGGGTCATGTCGGTGTCGACCGCGCCGGGCAGCACGCCCACGACGCGGGTGCCCTGGCTCGCCAGCTCCGCCCGCACCGCCTGGGTCAGCGACAGCGCCGCCGCCTTGGACGCGCACAGCGAGCCCATCATCGGCAAGTTCATGTGCGCGAGGATCGAGAGCATATTGACGATGGTGCCGCCGCCGTTTCGCCGCAGCACCGGCGCAAAGGCACGGCAAAGTCGGAGCGGACCGAGATAATTCGTCTCCATCTCGGTGCGCGCGTTGGCCATGGCATCGGCCGACGAGAATGCTTGATTGAAATTGAAGCCGGCATTGTTGACGAGCAGCGTCACATCGCTGGCGCGCGTGGCGGCGGCTTCGGCATCGGCATCGCTGGTCACGTCGAGCTTCATGGAGACCAGGCGATCGGGCGCGCTGGCCACCAAGCTCGCCGCATGCGCCGCGTCGCGCGCGGCGCAATAGACGCGCTTCGCGCCGGCATCGAGGAGCGCGCGCACGAGATGAGGCCCGATGCCGCGCGACGTTCCCGTCACCAAGGCGACCGCGTCTCGGATCGGGTCGGCGGCCACCTTCGAGCGAGCGCGGAACCGCGCGCTCGTCTGTTTGAAAGCCTGATGCATGAGCGTGGTGTCGTCGCCGAGCACCACGCACTGAAAACCCTGGCGGCGCCGGTCCGAAGCCATCGTGCTGTAGAGCGTGAAGACACCGCAGGCGGTCCCTGCTTTTCGGCAAGCCGCTTGGACCTCGGCGATCGCCGCCTCGTGCTTCGGGCCCAGATCGGGAAATACACCCAGCGACAGCGCGAGGTCGCCGGTGCCGATGAAGACCATGTCGACGCCGGGCGTCGCCGCGATCGCCGCGGCGTTCTCGACGCCGCGCTTGGTCTCGATCATCACGGCAACGAGGACGTGCTCGTTCGCCGCAGGCACGTAGCGCTTGAAATCCATCAGCGGACGCACGCCGCCGCCGGACCGGTGGCCCTGCGGCGGGTAGCGCGCGGCATCGACGGCCTGGCGCGCCTCCTCCGCGGTCTCCACGAGCGGCACGATAACGCCGACGGCGCCGGCATCGAGCGCGGTGCCGATCTCCGCCGCGCCATTCCGCGCGACCCGCACCAGCGGCGCCGTTTTCGCCCGCACGATACCGATCGCGCTCTCGAGCGCCTGACGTTCCCAGAGGCCGTGCTGCAGGTCGAAGACGATGGCGTCTGGCTCGGTGTCCGCCGCGAGTTCGGCGATCGCGGCCGAGCCCAAGGCGAGCCAGATACACCCGATGCAATCGCTACCGCGGATCCGCTCGCGCAGCCGTCGCGCGATCGGCGCCTCGCCGCTCAAGCCCAGGGACCCTCGATCACGCCGCGGGTCTCCTCGACCGCTACCTTCCAGAGCGCCAGCATCTCCTCGTCGGAGCGGCGATAGAGGCCGCCGAAGTTGCCGTCGCCGAGATAGGCGCGCACGCCCTTGGGGTCCATCATCCGCAGACGCTCGCTGTTGATCATGGGCTTCTGCCCGTCGGGCGTCACCACGTTGGGGACCCGCGTCCACGGGAAATTCTCCATCCACGACGCGTGGCTCGCGACCGGATCGATCTCCTGCACCTTCTTCCAGGTCTTGGGCGCGTTGTACCAATTGTAAAAGCGCACGGTGTGGCCGGGGTTCTCCATCATCCATTCGAGGGCCGCGGCACCCGCGGGCGCGTTCCCGCCATGGCCGTTGACGAACAGGATGCGCTTGAAGCCGTGCCGCTTCAGGCTGTCGAGCACGTCGCGCACGATGCTGATCAAGGTCGCGACGCGTAGCGTGACCGTGCCCGGGAACGCGGTGAAATAGGGCGTGGTGCCGTAGTTGAGGGTCGGAAACACCGGCACGCCCAGGGGCTCGGCCGCTTCCACGGAGACGCGCTCGGAGAGGATCAGGTCGACGCCGAGGCTCAGCTGCGCGTGCTGCTCGGTGCTGCCGATCGGCACCACTGCGCGGTCGTCGCCCTTGAGGTAGGCCTCGACCTGCATCCAATTCATGTCGGTTATTTTCATGGGCGCGCGTCCTCTAGGCCGCTACTTCGGTGGCGACGCCGACCAGCGGCTCGCCGACGCTGATCGCGAGGCTGGTCACGTGATAGATCACCGGTCCCGAGACCTCGCTGGTGATGCGGTGCTCGCCCGGCCCCACGAGATCGTAGATCACGCCAAGGGGCTGGCCCTTCTCGACGTGCGCGCCCGGCCAGACCGCGCAGTGCCAGTATCCGGCCATGGGTGCCGTTGCGGTCTTGGTCTGCCAGATCTTCGGGCGCGGTATCTCGCCGACGCGGTCCGGCAGCATGCCGAGCTTGCCCATGACGCGTTTGACCCCGGCCTCGATGAGCGTGACGCTTTCCTCGGTCCAAAGGCCGCAGCCACCGGACTCCAAGAGCACGCCGGGAATGCCCTGATTGACCGCCGCGCGGTAGCTGTGCCCCGCCGCGGTGCTCTGCATGAGATAAGGGAAGCCCGCGGCCGCCGCCAGGTCGCGGCTACGGTCGTGGCCCGCCGGGAAGATCGCGAAGGGCAGCAGCGCCTCGATGATGTCGCCACAGTGCAGGTCGATGTAGCCGTCCATCCCGGGCATCGCGGTGCCCGAGACCCACGCGGTCAGGCGCTCGCTCGGGCTGCCGTCGGCCTTGCCCGGGAATACCCGGTTGATGTTCTTGCCGTCGCGCGGATTGAAATAGGGCCGGTGCTGCCAGAACGCGTCGATGTTGAGCACGGGCAGGACCGTGAGCTCGCCCTTGAGCTCGTCGAGCGGCATGCGCGTCAGGCGACGCGCCGCCTCGATGCTGGAATACTCGGCGCCGTGCACGCCAGCGGTCACCAGGAGCCTCGGCCCCGGCGAGCGCCCGCGCAGGATGGTGCACGGTATCGAGAGCCCCGCCTCGGGCTCAACGAAACCGGACCAGCGGTCTTGGCCCGCGCTCGCGGGCACATTGAGCGGCATGACCAAGCTCCTCCGGTGGCTCGTTCAGTAGTAACGGCGGTGGCAGCGCCGCACCGTCACCCAACGCCGGCGGCCGTAACGATCATGGCGCAAGACCCGGACGTTGTGGCAGCGCACGACATAGCGGGCCTCTTGCACCGGCGAGCCGGCCTCCGTGGTTCCGATCGCGGTGCGGCCGATGGTCGGCGCGGCATCGACGCCGGAAACAGCGATGACACCCAGCGCCAACGCGCCGAGTGCGGCGATTATCGAAAGTCTCATGTGGGCTCCCTCCGCTTCGAGGAGCACGACTCTTGCGGAGGCAGGCGCCCCCTTGTCAAGGCCGGGGCCGCTCTAGAACCCCGGGCGTGGAACAGTGTCCATCAGCACCGCGGCAAAACCGCCGTCGACCGCAACGTCGGCGCCGTTCACATAGGCCGCGCGATCGCTCGCGAGATAGAGCACGACGTCGGCGATATCCTCCGGCGTGCCGATGCGGCGGCTCGGCACCACCTGAGCCCGCCGCTCGCTGACGCCGGGCGCCTGATAGAAGGCCTCGCTGAGCGGCGTCCGGATCAAGCCGGGGCTCACGACGTTGCTGCGGATGCCCGAGGGTCCCCACTCCAGCGCAAGCTGCCGCGACAGGATGGCGACGCCGGCCTTGCTCGCGCTATAGGCGCCGCTGCGGGGCTGGGGATGATGCGCCGCCACGGAGGCAACATGTACGATGCTGCCCCGCTTCGCCGCGTGCATCGGTTTCCCGAACGCCTGCGCGCAGAGCAGATAGCCCGTGAGATTGACTGAGAGCAGATGGTTCCAATCCTCGAGCGACAGACTCTCGAGCGGACCCGAGCGCAGCAGCCCCGCGTTGTTGATGAGCACGTCGCAGCGGCCGAAGGCACGCTGCACCTCCTCGGCAGCGGCGTGGACGCTGGCACTGTCGGATGTGTCGCACTCGATGGCGACCGCGGTGCCATCCTGTCTGCGCAGCTCGGCGGCAACCGCCTCGCTGGCGGCGCGATTGCGATCGAGCAACGCGGTCACCGCGCCAGCGCCGATCATAGCGGCTGCCACCGCGCGGCCGATCCCGCTTCCGGCGCCGGTGACGACGCAAACGCGGCCGCCGAGGCCGAGCCAATCGGCATTTTTACTCATGGGTCAACACCCTTCGATCGCACGCGATGACTCGGCTTCCGGCGCGGCGCGCTCGCTCACCTCGGCACCTTCGCGCGAACGAATGTGTCGGTCACCGGCACCAACGACGCGGGGAGACTACCGTCGTCGACAGATACAATGACCTGAACGTACTCGGGCTTGTCGGCCAAGATCTCTACTTCCACCTGATAAGGCTTACCGTTGAGTTCGACCTCATAGACTTGGATGTCGCCGAGCTTCGCCAGCAATTCCTCAGGGGACAGAGCCGACCGGCGCCGCACTTCGGCGTCGAGAACCGCACGCCACGCCTTTCTTCGACGCATTCACAAACAATAGCGGCCAACCGGCGAATCCGATACGGGGCCGCGCCTAGATCAGGATGGTGCCCCTGCCTGTGACCCATTTCCGACCTGCGGTCCACGGGCGATTGGCAGTGCTGTGCACCGGACCGATTTTTCTAGGTCTTCCGCCACCCTTATCGTCGACCAACCGGCCACCTCCCATCGCAGCCGTCTCTGGCGTAAATCGTGAGGGTGAGCAGCAACGCCTCAAGATAACCAAGTCGGTACTCCACCGTGTCGAGTTCACGAGATAACTCGGCCGCGCGCCTCGCGATGAGGTTTGCGCGCTCGACCTCTGCCAGGGCTGCGGCTCGCTCGCCTACATCCATAGGCACCTCCACACTCACGAGTTCAGGGAGCGCCGACGACCAGCGCGCGACATAGCGTCGATGAACCCAGACTGCGCACTGTTTGCTGCGCAAAGCGCTTTACCTTGGTACACCCGCCTCCCGTTGCGTGAGATCCAATAGTTGCCACCGATGCGGCATTGGAGGCGCAACATGCCGTACTCGAGGTTTATGCCTCCGACTGCGTGCCCGGTTCGTAGCAGTCCCCTGGCGATCGAGCCGGCACGCGTGCTTGGCCGTAACCTTGTCATCGCCGCACGCGTCATCACGGCCTCACTTCAAGAGCGAGAAACCGTTCGCCCTCCCACACCTCGAAGCCAGCGCAATCGATGCGCGTGGCAAAAAGCCGCCGAGACATCGCGATGGCCGCGCTGTCGTCTATCTCCGTGAGGAATTCGACGTCACGAAAGTGGTGCGCCTCACTAAGAAAATAGACCTCGTAGTCGAGCATCTAATGTTCTGATCCTCGCTCCTATTCCTGCGTTACTCCGCGCGGAGGTGCCCATGGCGGATTGCGCAATAGCTCACCGCTATCAGCCACTAGCCTTAGCCGCGCTGGCTTCTCGGGTTGTGGCATCGCCGCCAGGTGTGTGTAGTGGTCCGCGATCTTGAGGAGGATATACGCCCTCCGGGGATCCTCGGCGTCTCGAGCGGAGTCGCGAAGGCTCTCGGCGGCGATCGCGTATCGCCAGCGCAGGATGTAATCAGCTCGCGGGTTGGGTCGCATCTGAGCGCTCCTCAACCGCTGTCGTGTCCTCTCGCTGACGTTCGATGTGCGCCAAGGCGGCCTCAGTGGCGATGAGAAGCCGACGGAGTGCCTCCAGATCTCGCGGACACATCTGTTCCTCGAGGAGGAGGAGCCGACGGCACCCCTCGATGGTGAGGCGCAGATTCCCTACGCGGTCTTCCAATGGCGTCTCCTGCCATACGAAGCGTCGCGACGGGCGGTCTCCCTGCTCTCCTTGCGAGTTGACTTTGCGATTCTTGATCTTCGTTACTTAACAGAAGGTAAAAGCTCTAAGGACTGGACGCTCGCGAAGCTCGCTCAGATAGCGGCTGTTGACCCGCAAGAGACATTCGCCTTCACCAACTGATGTGCCCGATCCAGCCGCCGCCGATTTCGGCCGGTGCTGCCAAGGGCTTAGCTGCCCTGTTACGCGGTCAAACGCGCATCGGCGCTGCAGCTGCGACGGCCCTTATATCGGCAGCGGTCAAGGTCTCCCGCTCACAGAGGGCTTGCGCGATCGCCTCAAGTTCTTGCCGTCGAGCTTCGAGGATCAGCCTTGCCCGTCGCTCGGCATCCTCGACGATGCGCTTCACTTCAGCATCGACAACGCGCGCGGTCTCGCCGGTCGGTTGGACGCCATCCTCGGCGTCGGTATAGGCGAGCGGCCCAAGGGCGTCGCTCATACCCCACTCGACCACCATCCGCCGGGCGATCCGCGTCGCTTGCTTGATGTCGGTTGCGGCGCCCGTGGTCGTGCCGCCAGGCCCCATGGCAATCTCCTCGGCGACGCGACCACCCATCGCGACCGCGAGATCGGCTTCGAGCTTGTCGCGCGTCAAACACGCCTGGTCATCTTCCGGCAACCGCACGACCATGCCGAGAGCGTTACCGCGCGGCATGATGGTGGCCTTGTGGATCGGATCGGAGGCCGGCGAGTGGATCGCCACGAGCGCGTGTCCTGCCTCATGATAGGCCGTGACGCGGCGCGCCGTCTCGGAGAGCGTGAGCGAGGGTCGCTCGCTCCCCATCAGCACCTTATCCTTGGCGATCTCGAAGCAAGCCATGGTGATCGATGGGAGCCTCCGGCCTGAGGCGAGTAGTGCTGCCTCATTAGCGAGATTCGCAAGCTGAGCGCCGGAGAAACCGGGCGTGCCGCGGGCGATCACGTTCAGGTCCACAGCGTCGTCGAGGCGAAGCTTCCTGGTATGGACCTGAAGGATCTTTCGCCTACCGTTGATATCGGGCAGCCCCACTGCCACGTGCCGATCGAAGCGACCGGGCCGCAGCAGCGCAGAGTCCAGCAACTCGGGCCGGTTGGTGGCGGCAATGATGATCACGCCGATGGAGGGCTCGAAACCGTCCATCTCGACGAGGAGCTGGTTCAGCGTCTTGTCGTCTTCGCCATGGCTGCGGGCGCGGCCGCGCACGCCACCGACGGCATCGATCTCGTCGATGAAGACGATGCAGGGCGCGTGCTTCTTCGCGCGCTTGAATAGGTCGCGTATGCGGGCGGCACCGACGCCGATGAACATCTCAGTGAATCCCGGTCCGGCATCGCTAAAGAACGGCACGCCGGCCTCGCCTGCGATCGCGCGCGCAAGCAAGGTTTTGCCGGTCCCGGGCGGCCCCGACAGGAGAACCCCTTTCGGGATCTTGCCGCCGAGGCGGGAAAATCGCTCGGGTTGCCTCACGAATTGAACGATTTCGTCGAGTTCCGCTTTCGCCTCGTCAATCCCGGCCACATCCTCGAACTTCACGCTGTTGGCGTCGGGTGGGATCATCGTCGCCCGAGAGCGCCCCACGCGCATCGGATTGATCCCGCTCCGCTTCATAAGGATGAACGCAAGCACGAAGAAGAGTATCCAAATCGCCGCGCTCAGTAGCGAACCATCGATGTAGGGCCCGGTCGGCTCGACCGAAACGTCGACGCCGGCCTCGACTAGGCTATCGGCGACGCGCCCTTGGCCGGGAAGCGGCACGCGAGCGGTCAGGACCTCGCCATTCTTCTTGTGCAGCACCAACACCTGACCGCGGAGGCTGCTGCTGGCGATCTCCCCGTCCGCGAGCAGACGTTTGAGATCGGAAAAGGGAATGTTGCCCGGCGAAGCCTGCGTCGCCGGCGGCTCCGCGGCGCTCCTTCCCGACTGCACGCCCGAATAGACGAATGCGTAAGCAAAGAGGCCCGCGACGACGATGAGCGTCAGGAACGTAAGTAGGTGAGCCAGAGCACCCGGCTGTTTCAGAAGCACTTTCATAAAACTTGACCGACCCCGGCGGTTTGAGGACGAAGACTCAAATGCCTTCGCGAGCGACCACTGCCAGGGTGACGCACATAATTAAAAAAGCCCTTACGCCCCGTTGTCGCTGTCGATAAGCCCAGGCTGCTGCCCGCATCAAGCGGGCGCTTGCGGGGTCAGATCGTCTCGAGCGCATCGAGCGTTTGGTCGGCGGACCCTACCTAGAGCTATTCGCGCGCGAGACAAAGCCGGGTTGGGATTGTTTGGGCAATCAGGCTGGCCTGTTCGACGCAGGCACCGCGCGGACGCGGCGTCAACCGTCACGCTTAGTGGACGCCCCGGCACCCTTGCTCTGATTGGACAATCTTGCCATCGCTTGCGGTGGTCAGTTCACCCTCTCGCCCGACGTTCGGCATTAGTGCACCTTCAAATGGCGATGCCGTCGAGGTCGAGAGTACCGTGTGCGCCGGCTCGGTGAGCGCGATTTGCCGGCCCGCCATGCGGCGCTGGCAGCCTACCTTGCGCGATGCCCGAGCACGCCCCAAGCGGAGGCTCAGCGAACCGTGGCACTGATGATCGCTGCTGTCGCGAGAGATCACCCGCAATGGTTCTGGCGCGGCGTCGGCGCCGTCAGCCGTTGCCTGGAGCGATGCACTGAGCCAAGAGGCCCGCGCGGTTAACGAAATCTACACAACGGCTGTTCTAGCGTCGCGTGTCACCATGGAGAAGGCCATGACGCGCGGAACAGTGTGTACCCTTGCGATGATTGCCGTGCTCGCTAGCGGATGTGGCATTGCGGCGAAGGTGAATGCCCGGAATGACATGGAGCAGAGTAAGGCGGCTTATAAGGCGTGCCTCGATCTCCATCCCGATGACGTGAAGCAGTGCTACGGCAAGCGGATGAGCTACGAGGCCGATATGAAGGCGTATCGGGCAACCTCGGCGGGTATTCAGCCGGGCACCAACAACACGATCAACTACACGAACACGACGGACCCTTGAGGGTCCAGGACCAACGCCAATTCTGACGCGCGCCTTCTATGCGCCGCTGACAATCGTCGCACTGTTTGCGGGGATCGGCATCATCGCGAGGATGCATTCAGTCATCGTCGCGCTCGTGCTGCCGGGCTTTTGTTTCGCGCTCGGGACGTTTCTCTTCGAGGTCATGCGCCGCGCAGCGGCATCGAAGCTCGCATCACTATCTCATCGCATGGAGCTGCGCGGTCCCAGCATCACATGACGCCAGCCTCGGCGTGACCGGATCAGCGATGCGATGCGACAAGCAATCGGCCCCTATGACCGAAAATATTCCCGGAGCCGCAAGGGTAGAGTGCTCCGGCGGCCGGCGGACCAGGATATGACCGATCTCCTCCAACATTTGGCGCGGAACGCGCGGCGCGGCAGCAAACCGCGCTGCCACTTCTTGACGCACGGCCCGGCACCGGAGGTCGCTGCTCGCCTGACTGCCTTGGCCGCCCCCTTTGCCGTCATCTCGGCCGGTGACTGCTGGATGCCAGATGGCTTTATCGACGTGGAGGAAGCCCAGTTGCACCGAGCGGCGCGACTGCTCGATCCGGTCATCTGCGCGAGCCTCTCGACTTGGTGGCTAGCTCCTGCCAGCCGGAGAGCAAAGACCCCAAATTTCGACATCGCGAGCACTTGCACCATCGAGGGCAGGCGGGGCTTGCTCCTCGTCGAAGCGAAGGCGCACGACCAGGAGCTAGAGAAAGAAGCGGCCGGGAGGTTGCTCACAGCAACTTCCTCCGATGATCGGAGAGCCAGCCATAAGCAGATTGCTCTAGCGATTGCATCCGCGCGCGAGGGGCTTGAGCGCGCAACATCTCTGCCCTGGCATATCGGGCGAGATACGCACTACCAAATGTCGAATCGATTTGCTTGGGCCTGGAAGCTAACCGAGTTGGGCCTGTCCGTAGTTCTGATCTACCTCGGCTTCCTGTGCGCGGATGAAATGTCCGACCAGGGGCAGCCTTTTCAGAGCGCCGACGATTGGGAGCAGTGCGTCCGCAGGCATTCTGCGCCGCTCTTCCCCGAGGAGATATGGGAGCGGCCGTGGACCTGCAATGACCAGCGCCTCGTCCCGCTAATACGGTCGGTCAACTGGCCGCTCGTTGGTCACTCCGAGGCGTAGGTCCAGCTCCTGGGCCTGCGTCGAACAGCAACGCTGTCAATTTTCTTTCCGGGGCGGCAAGACTAGGGTGCGCCCCGATGCGAGAGGGCTGAGTCTCGGCGGCCTCGGCGGCGCGCCCAGCCGCCAACACGACGCGCATTCTGCGGAGCGAACGCGGCGACCCTCCGTTGGTCTTGGATCGCGCCGGTCAAGATCAGCCCATGAGCACTTGAGACTTCGCACGAGCGCTCGCCACCATCCCCGCGATTCGATTCTATCGGTCGAAAACGAGCCGATTGGTTGCCCAGTGGTTGCCAGGAGATCGTCACCTTCATGCCGAGAGGATGACCTTCATCCTAAGCGCTTGAAATACCTGGTGCCCCTGGAGGGACTTGAACCCCCACGCCCTTGCGAGCAACAGATTTTGAGTCTGCCGCGTCTACCATTCCGCCACAGGGGCCGCCGCGTGGCCGGCCGAAATATAGCGGCGAGCCCTGCGCGGTCAATCGACGCGGTCCCGCGGTCGGGACGGGCGTGCCCCTTGCGCGCCCGCACCGCCTCGGGCTAGATCGCGCGCCCGCGGCAGCCTTCCGGCATCGCCTTGCTCGAACGCATCATCGCGCCCGTCGCCGCCTTCATCATCGCGACCATCTCCACGCTCGGCTACGGCGGGATCGTGCTGCTGATGGCGATCGAGAGCGCCTGCATTCCGCTCCCGTCCGAAGTCATCATGCCCTTCTCGGGCTATCTGGTCTCGACTGGGCGGTTCAATCTCGCACTGGTCGCGACCGCGGGTGCCATCGGCTGCAATCTGGGCTCCACGCTCGCCTATGCGATCGGCCACTTCGGCGGCCGGCGGCTGGTCGAGCGCTGGGGCCGCATCGTGCTGATGGGCGAGCGCGAGCTCAGAGCAGTCGACTGGTTTTTCCAGCGGTTCGGGAGTGCCGCGGTTTTCATTGGCCGGCTGCTGCCGGTGGTCCGCACCTTCATCGCGCTACCCGCCGGCATCGCGCACATGCCGCAAGGGAGGTTCCAGCTCTATACATTCGTGGGCTCGTGGCCCTGGTGCTATGCCCTCGCCTATGTCGGACAAGAGCTCGGCGACCGCTGGAACACCGATCCCCGGCTCAAGGACTTCATGCACCGCTTCGACGGCGTTATCGTTGCGGCAATCGTTGCCTGCGTCGTCTGGTACATCTGGTCGCATCTGAAACATCGCGTGAGAACCAAAGAGTGATCGCGAGACCATGACCGCCCGCTCGACCCTGGCCATCGTGCTCGCCGCCGCCGCAGCGGTGATCGGCGGCGCCCTCCTCTTCCAGTACGTGGGCGGACTAGAGCCCTGCGAGCTCTGCCTCGCCGAGCGCTGGCCCTACTACGGCGCGATCGTGATCGCGGGATTGGCGCTCGCAACCGACCAGCGGCGCGCACTCTCGGGGATCGGGCTGCTGGCGCTTATATTCCTGGGGAGCGCCGGACTCGCCGGCTATCACGTGGGTGTCGAGCAGCACTGGATCGAGGGCCCGACGGCCTGCACCGGCGGCTCCAGCGGCGCCAAGTCGGCGGAGGAGCTGATGAAGTTCCTGCAGAACCAGCAGCCCGTGCGCTGCGACGAGGTGCAGTGGTCGCTCCTCGGCCTCTCGCTGGCCGGTTGGAATGTGGTGACGTCGCTCCTGCTGCTTGGGGTCGCCGGTCTCGGCTTCGTTCATCTCCGCAAGGAGCGACCGGCGTGACAGCCGCGCCGCGCCTCCCCGGCGATCCCTCACCCGATGAGTCGGTCGAGCGGATGATCCGCGTCGATCACGCCGGCGAATACGGCGCCGTCCGCATTTACGAGGGCCAGCTCGCCGTGCTCGGAAAATCGCCGTCCGCGGGCATTATCCGCGAAATGGCGGACCAGGAGCGCCGGCACCTCGAGCGCTTCGAGAAGCTCGTGGTCGAGCGCCGGGTGCGGCCGACCGCGCTGACGCCGCTCTGGCATGTCGCGGGCTATGCGCTGGGTGCCGCAAGCGCGCTCCTCGGCGAGCGCGCGGCCATGGCCTGCACCGTCGCGGTGGAGGAAGTGATCGACGAGCACTACCGCGGCCAGGCCGAGAGTCTCGGCGACGATCAGGCGTCGCTCCGCCAGACCATCGAGGAATTCCGCGCCGACGAACTCGCGCACCGTGACCTCGCACTGGCCCATGACGCCCGCACAGCCCCCGCCCACGACATTCTCACCGCGACGGTGAAGCTCGGCTCGCGCGTCGCCATCTGGCTCTCGATGCGGATCTGACGCGCAGCGCCCGATCTACTGCCCACACACTGGACACGCCCAATCCGCGCCGCCTCTGCGGATGGGATGCATCACGTTCTTGCTGGGCCTGAGCGCGTGGTAGAGGCGGCATTCGCCTTGATACGCCAGCACCGCGGTTTGCGCGGTGCCGAAAGCGAAGGCCGGATAGTTGCCGGCATGGCGTTTGAGCTTGCTCGCGAGGTCGTCGTCGGAGCGGCCAACGTAGGTCACGGTCATGAGCTTGTTCTCGCCCATGACACCGAGCACGTAGAAGCCGGGCGTCTTGCCCCGGATGGCCGCCTCGACGTTCTCCGGCGTGAGCGCCTTGGGATCGTTGAGTTCGGGAAGCGGGATCGGCATCGGCGTCCTGGCTGAGCAGCCCGGTGCGATCCCCGCTGGGATCGCCTCTCGGAGACGCTTATATTACAGCAATGGAGCACCTGCTTCCCGTCTTCATCGTCGTGGCGATGCTCGCGACCCTGGGCGTCCTGGGGTTGGGGCTCCTCTCCATGGCGCGCGGTGACAGCGCGCGGCGGTCCAACAAGCTGATGCAGTCGCGCGTGCTCCTGCAGGGGATCGCGCTGCTGCTGTTCCTCGTCTTCATGTGGCTGTTCCGGCGCTGAGGCGCGGGCGATGGTCAAGCTCACGCGCATCTACACCCGCGGCGGAGATAAAGGCGAGACCTCCCTTTCCGACGGCACGCGGGTCAAGAAAAGCGCGCTCCGCGTCGAGGCGATCGGCACGGTGGACGAGGCCAACGCCGCGATCGGTCTGGCCCGGCTCGAGACCGGGAGCCACGCCCAGGCCGGACCCGACCACATGTTGGCGCGTATCCAGAACGATCTCTTCGATCTCGGCGCCGATCTCTCGACGCCCGAGGGCGGTGGCGGCGTCAAGGGCCCGCTGCGCATCCTCGCCTCGCAGGTCGAGCGCCTTGAGCACGAGATCGACGCCCTGAATGCCGAGCTGCAGCCGCTCGATTCCTTCGTCCTGCCGGGCGGCACGGAGCTGGCCGCAGCGCTGCACCTCGCCCGCACCGTGGTGCGCCGCGCGGAGCGCCTCGCCGTGGCGCTCGCCGACAAGGAGACGATCAACCCCGAGGCGATCAAATACCTGAACCGGCTCTCCGATCACCTCTTCGTCCTCGCCCGTACATCGAATGACAAAGGCCTCTCGGACGTGCTCTGGCGGCCCGGAGCGAACCGGTAGCGCGGAATCGCCCACGGGTTTGCGGTTTCGTGACACGAAGGTCTTGCCTTAGTCCTTCGCACATGCACAATCCGGCGCCACCTTCAAGCCGGAGCCCCGGCAGCAGCGGGATTTGCCCATGAAAGTGCTGGTTGCGGTCAAACGGGTCATCGACTTCAACGTCAAGATCCGCGTCAAGGCGGACAAGACCGGCGTCGAGACCGCTAACGTGAAAATGTCCATGAACCCCTTCGACGAGATCGGCGTCGAGGAGGCGATCCGCCTCAAGGAGAAGGGCGGCGCCACCGAGATCGTCGCGGTCTCGCTGGGTCCGCAGGCCTGCCAGGAGACGATCCGCACCGCGCTTGCCATGGGCGCCGACCGCGGCATCCACGTGCTGACCGACGCCGAACTGCAGCCGCTGGCAGTCGCGAAGTTGCTCAAGGCCGTGGTCGCCAAGGAGCAGCCGGGCCTGGTGATCCTCGGCAAGCAGGCGATCGACGACGACTGCAACCAGACCGGCCAGATGCTGTCCGCGTTGCTCGGCTGGTCGCAAGGCACCTTCGCCTCCAAGATCGCGATCGCCGACGGCAAGGCGACGGTGACACGCGAGGTCGACGGCGGCCTGGAGACCGTCGAGCTCAAGATGCCGATGGTGATCACCACCGACCTCCGCCTCAACGAGCCGCGCTATGCCTCGCTCCCCAACATCATGAAGGCGAAGAAGAAGCCGATCGAACAGCTGACGCCGGAAGCGCTGGGCGTCGATCCCGCGCCACGGCTCGCCACGCTCAAGGTCGAGGAGCCTGCCAAGCGCCAGGGCGGCAAGAAAGTGGCGTCGGTCCAGGAGTTGGTCGAGAAGCTCCGCACGGAAGCACGGGTGATCTGATGGCCGTCCTGGTCCTTGCCGAGCACGACAACGCGAGCCTCAAGCCCGCGACCCTCAATGCCGTCGCCGCGGCCCAGGCGCTGGGTGGCGACATCCATGTACTCGTTGCCGGCGCGAACTGCCGTCCGGCCGCCGAAGCCGCCGCGAAGATCAAAGGCATCGCCAAGGTACTGCTCGCCGACGATCCCGTTCTGGCGCATCCGCTCGCCGAGGATCTGGCGCCGCTCATCGTGAAGCTCGCGGCCAACTACAGCCACGTCTTCGCGCCCACCACGACCGCCGGCAAGAACGTGATGCCGCGCGCCGCGGCGCTCCTCGACGTCGCGCAGATCTCTGACATCACCGCCGTGGTCTCGGCGGACACCTTCGTGCGGCCGATCTACGCCGGCAACGCCCTCGCGACCGTGCAGTCGAAAGACAAGGTCAAGATCATCACCGTCCGCGGCACCGCTTTCCCTGCGGCCCCCGCCGAGGGCGGCAGCGCCGCGATCGAGGCGGTTCCCGCGCCGGGCTCGGCGGGTCTCTCGTCCTACAAGGGCGCCGAGCTCTCGAAGTCGGAGCGGCCGGAGCTCACCGCCGCGCGGATCGTGATCTCCGGCGGACGCGGCATGCAGTCGGGCGACAATTTCCACATGCTGGACAAGATCGCCGACAAGCTCCACGCCGCCGTGGGGGCCTCGCGCGCCGCCGTCGACGCCGGCTTCGTGCCCAACGAGTACCAGGTCGGCCAGACCGGCAAGATCGTGGCGCCCGACCTCTATATCGCCGTCGGCATCTCCGGCGCGATCCAGCACTTGGCCGGCATGAAGGACTCCAAGGTGATCGTCGCCATCAACAAGGACGAGGAGGCGCCGATCTTCCAGGTCGCCGACTACGGCATCGTCGGCGATCTCTTCAAGATCCTGCCCGAGCTCGAGGCCGAGCTCGCCAAGCAGGTGAAGTAGCGGCGCCGAGCGCGCCGATCCGGCCTCCGGGAGTGCGACCCATGATCAAGACCATCGGCATCATCGGCGCCGGCCAGATGGGCAACGGCATCGCCCATGTCTGCGCGCTCGCGGGCTACGACGTGCGGCTTTCCGATGTCGATGGCGGCGCCATCGAGAGAGCGCGCGGCAACATCGACCACAACATCGCGCGCCAGGTCGCGCGCGGCAAAGTCACCGAGGCCGACAAAGCCGCCGCTCTCAAGCGCATCTCCACCGGCACCGACCTCGCTGCGCTCCGCGATTGCGACATCGTGATCGAGGCGGCGACCGAGAAGGAGGCGGTGAAGCGCGAGATCTTCAAGCAGCTGGTCCCGCACCTGAAGGCGGACGCGCTGGTCGCCAGCAACACCTCCTCGATCTCCATCACCCGCCTCGCCGCCACCACCGACCGGCCCGGCAAGTTCATCGGCATGCACTTCATGAATCCGGTGCCGATGATGACGCTGGTGGAGCTGATCCGCGGCATCGCGACCGACGACGCCACATTCCAGACCGTGCGCGAGCTTGCGCTGAAGCTCGGCAAGACGCCGGTCGCGGCGGAGGACTTCCCGGCCTTCATCGTGAACCGCATCCTGCTGCCGATGATCAACGAGGCCGTCTATACGCTCTACGAGGGCGTGGGCTCGGTCGAGGCGATCGACACCGCCATGAAGCTGGGCGCCAATCACCCGATGGGCCCATTCGAGCTCGCGGATTTCATCGGTCTCGATACCTGCCTCTCGGTGATGCAGGTACTCTACGAGGGCCTGGCCGATTCGAAGTACCGCCCCTGCCCGCTCCTGGTGAAATACGTCGAGGCCGGCTGGCTCGGTCGCAAGGCCAAGCGCGGCTTCTATGACTACCGCGGCGAGAAGCCGGTCCCGACGCGCTAGGAGCGGCCTCAGCTTCCTGGTCGATCAGTGGAAGCGACAAGAAAGATGAACAGCGAGGCGGTGAGGCAGCGAGAGGCTGAGCTCGCTGCCTCACCGTCTCCCTGTCATCTTGGAAATGCCTACCACGAACCAAGTCTATCCGAGGTTGAAGCGGGCGTCTTGATTCCGCCGAATTTCACTTCAATGACAATGGGATCAGGCACGGGTCGGGTGCTTGTTAACGCGCGGCTCCCTGTGTAGGATCGCGCGCCATGACGTGGCGACATCCGAGACCCCTCGACCAATGCCGGTAAGCCCCGACCGCTGTCCGGCATTGGTGCTCAACGCGGATTTTCGTCCGTTGAGCTACTTCCCATTGTCGCTCTGGTCGTGGCAGGACGCGGTCAAGGCGGTGTTTCTCGACCGCGTCAACATCATCTCCGAATACGATACGGTGGTGCGGAGTCCGAGCTTCGAGATGCGGCTCCCCAGCGTGATCTCGCTCAAGGAGTTCATCGCCACCGCGCGCCGGCCGGCTTTCACGCGCTTCAACGTGTTCCTGCGCGACCGGTTCGTCTGCCAATACTGCGGCGAGCCGCGGCCTTCGCACGACCTTACCTTCGATCACGTGGTGCCGCGCTCACGCGGCGGCCGCACCACCTGGGGCAACGTCGTAACAGCCTGCTCGAGCTGCAATCTCCTCAAGGGCAACCGCCTGCCGCGGGAGAGCGGCATGCATCCGGTGAGGCCGCCGGCGCAGCCGACGACCGTGCTGCTGCAGGAGAACGGCCGGGCGTTCCCGCCCAACTATCTCCACCAGAGCTGGCGCGATTTCCTCTACTGGGATACCGAGCTCGATCCGGCCTGACCGCCCCTGATCAGGGCGCCATGTTGAGGCGCCAGGGCGCGTAGTCGCGCTGACCGATGTTGCTCAGGGTCGGTGCGCCCGCGTCATGGGCGGCAGTGATGTCCTGGTCGATGCCGCGCTCATTGGTCTGCGCGTCCTCGGCGGAGCAAGCGCCCAGCGCCAGCGCGGCGAGAACGGCCATGCTTCGAATCAGAGACCTGGTCATGCGGACCTCCACTCGATGGAGCCCAGGTGGGAAGCCGCATGCGGTTTGGCAAAGGCCGCGCAATGACAAGCGCGCGAGCCGATGGAGCAATGCCGTGGCACTTTGGCAGGAAAAAGGCGCGCGGCGGCGCTTTCGTGACGCATGAACCGGAACCCCCTTTGGCGATGCCCCTCGCCTTGCTAAGAAGATGGGATATCGCGCAATGGTTTCCTAGTGCCAATTGCCGCGAATACCGTCGATCTCCGAAAATGGGCACGGCGCGGCTGCGATTGACGGTTGTGCGCCCTGCCACTAGTGTCGCGGCCATGGCGTGGCTCCGCGACTCCCGGCCCGGCCGGCGAATTAGCAGCCCGATCCTTATCGAGGATCGGATCGCTGCCGTTCGTCGTGCCCTCAGAGCCCAGGAGTCGTTCCGTGTCGCAGCTACTACAGAGCGTCGTTCAGCCGGAAGCTGAGCCCACCCGCTGTTTCTCCGTTCACGCGGTTGCCGAGTCCGGGGTGATGCCTCGGGTGCTGGAGCTTTTCGCCAAGCGTGGTCTCGTGCCATCCTCGTGGACGAGCCGAGTCGGCGTGGAGCAGGATCTCACCATCGACATCCAGATGGTCGGCATGAGCGCGGAAGTCGCGGATTACATCACGAGATGCCTGCGCCAGATCGTCGGCGTCCAGGTCGTGCTGGCCTCGCGCAAACGACTGGCGCTCGCGTCGGCATGAGCCTGCTGCGCCACATCCAAGCCTGCAACACCTACCGGCCCGAGCGCTTCCTGCCGCTCTTCCTCGGGGAGGAGCGGGTCGGGCTCGTGCGCCGCGACAACGCCGAGGTGCTACGCCGCTTCCCGCGCGTGCTCGAGGTGGCGCCCGATTCGGTGCAGATATTGCCACGCAAGGATGGTACCGCGATCACCGCGGCGCTCGACGAGGTGGTGGAGGTGTTGGTCGCCGAGGGCCTGATCGCCAAGTGGCGTGACGAGGTATTCGCGATCACGCCGCGCTGGGGCGAGGCGCCGCTCTTCACGCTGGATCGCGGCGCCGTCAGCTTCTTCGGGGTGCGCGCCTATGGCGTGCACATGAATGGCTACCGCCGCATCCGCGACCGGATCTGGCTCTGGATCGGCCGCCGCAACCCCGCGAAGGTGGTGGCGCCCGGCAAGCTCGACAACGTCGTCGCGGGCGGCATCGGCGGCGGGCTCGGCGCGCTGGAGACCCTCGTCAAAGAGGCGGGCGAGGAAGCCTCGATCTCCTCCACGCTCATCGCCAAGGCTCATGCCGCGAGCGCCGTCACCTACAAAATGGAGGTGCCGCAGGGCCTGCGCGACGACGTGCTGTTCGTCTACGACCTCGAGGTGCCCGACGATTTCAAGCCGCAGAACACCGACGACGAGATTGTCGAGTTCATGCTCATGGAGGCGCGCGAGGTGCTGGCCCGCGTGCGCGACACCGACGATTTCAAGTTCAACGTGAACCTGATCCTGATCGACTTCGCCCTCCGGCACGGCCTGGTGACGGCCGAGGACCCGGATTACCTGGCCCTGGTCGCAGGGCTCCGCGCGGGCGGCGCCTAGACCCCGGCCATCTCCCGAACCTCCGCCGGCGTCTTTCCGGCTTCGCGCAGTGCGCGCAGCGCGAGCGAGCGGTCGCGTTTGGCGAAGCGCTTCCCGGTCGCGTCGGTGAGCAGGCGGTGGTGCCAATAGCGCGGCGTCGGCAAGTCCAGCAGGGCCTGCAGGAGCCGATGCACGCGGGTGGCGCCGAAGAGATCGCGGCCGCGCGTCACCAGTGTCACGCCCTGGATCGCGTCGTCGACGGTGACCGCGAGGTGATAGCTCGCCGGCGTGTCCTTGCGCGCGAGCACGACGTCGCCGTGGCTCAGTGGATCGGCGGCGACGCGGCCGGCCTCGGAGTCCTCCCATTCGAGCGGCCCTGCGCGCGCCGCGGCTCGGGCGATGTCGAGGCGGAGCGCATAGCTCTCGCCGGCCGCGATGCGCGCCTGTCGCTGGTCGGCGGAGAGCGCACGGCAGGTGCCGGGATAGAGCGGGTCCTCGCCGCCGTGAGGCGCGGCGCCAGCCCGCGCGATCTCCGCCTGGATCGCGGCGCGGGTGCAGAAGCAGGGATAGATCAGGCCCATGGCCGCAAGTCGATCGAGCGCTCGGGCGTAGTCGTCGAAATGCTCCGACTGCCGCCGCACCGGCCCGTCCCACTCGAGGCCGAGCCAGGCGAGGTCCTCGAGGATCGCGTCGGTGAACTCGGGCCGGCAGCGGCCGCGGTCGATGTCCTCGATGCGAAGCAGGAACCGACCGACCGCGCCCCGCGCGCACACCCACGCGAAGAGCGCGGAATAGGCGTGGCCGAGATGCAGGAACCCGGTCGGGCTCGGCGCGAAGCGGGTGACGACATCGGCGCTCATGACGAGCGGAAGACTAACAGAGGGGGATCCCGCGCGTGACAGCCGCCGCGGCCTCGTCTAAGTCTCGCGGCCTGACAGGAGAGCTTGATGGAATTCACCCTCGAGGGTCCGGGCCGGCCGCCGCATCGAGGCGGCAAGCCAAAGTCGCTGGTGGTACTGCTCCACGGCCTCGGCGCCGACGGCAAAGACCTGATCTCGCTCGCGCCCTATTGGGCGCCGCTCCTGCCGGAGACGGAGTTCATCTCGCCCAATGCGCCCTTCCCCTGCGACATGGCGCCTTACGGCTATCAGTGGTTCAGCTTCCAGCAGCGCACCCCGGAGACCGTACTTGCGGGCGTGCGCGCGGCGGCAGCTTTCCTCGACGGCTTCCTCGACCAGGTTCTGGCGGCGCGGGGGCTGGACGAGAGCCGCCTCGCGCTCGTGGGCTTTTCCCAGGGCACCATGATGTCGCTCCATGTCGGCCTCCGCCGCGCGAAGGCGCTGGCGGGGATCGTGGGCTATTCCGGGCGCCTCGTCGGCCCGGACGTGCTCGCGCAGGAGCTACGCTCGAAGCCGCCCGTCCTTCTCATGCACGGCACCGCCGACGAGATGGTGCCCTTCGAGTCGCTGGCGCTCGCGGAGGAGGGCCTGACGGCGCTCGGCGTGCCCGTCACGACCGTGCGCCGTCCCGGTCTCGGCCACAGCATCGACGAGGTCGAGCTCGCGAAAGGCGGTGAATTCTTGAAAAACGCGCTCGACGCCGCCGCTCGCTGACTAGCGCGCGGCGCTCCAGGTATCCGGTGGATTCGGGGAGAGCAATCGGTCGATCAGGTGGCGCGCCGCCGCGCTATCCCAGGAGGCGGCACCCATGAGCCGCCCGATCTCGCGGCCATTCCGGTCGATCAGGACCGTGGTCGGCAGCGCGTCGCTGCGGAAGGCCCC
>DATEGF010000331.1:0-2374 GCA_035280245.1 Allostellaceae bacterium | reverse complement strand
GACGCCCTCGCGTTCGCCATCTGCATCGAGGAGCTCGCCGAGGCCTGCGCCTCGACGGCGGTCATCGTGGATGTGCACACGAGCGTCGGCACCGAGCCGATCGTGCTCTTCGGCGACGAGGAGCAGAAGCGGCGCTGGCTGCCGCGGCTGGCGTCGGGTGAACTCCTCGGCGCTTTCGCTCTGTCTGAGCCGTCGTCCGGGTCCGACGCCGCGTCACTGAAGACGACCGCCCGGCGCAACGGCGACGGCGGATACGTCCTGAACGGCACGAAGGTTTTCATCACCAACATCGGCGAGGCCGGGCTGTATGTCGTCTTTGCGCGCACCGGCCCAGAGGAGCGCGCCGCCGGCGTGAGCGCGTTCCTCGTCCCCGCGGAGACGCCCGGAGTGCGCGTGGGCCAGGTGTTCCACAAGATGGGCCTGCACGGCTCGCCGACGGGCGAGCTCGTGCTCGAAGACGTGAACGTCCCCGCCGCGAACAGGCTCGCGCCCGAGGGTCAGGGTTTCACCGTCGCCATGCGTGCGCTCGACTCGGGCCGCATCGGCATCTCAGGCCAGGCGCTCGGCATCGCTCAGGCGGCGCTGGACGAGGCGCGGGCCTTGATGCGCGAACGCGGGCATGAGCAGGGCGACGACTTCAGCCTCGCCGACATGGCCGCGCGCGTCGAGTCAGCCCGCCTGCTCGCGTACCACGCCGCGTGGCTCTGCAGCCGCGGCCGAAAGTTCACGCGCCAAGCGTCCATGGCCAAGCTCCACTGCACCGACACGGCGATGCAGGTGACCGTCGAGGCCCTGCAGATCGCGGGGGAAGACGGCGCCTTCGCGGGCAGTCCTTTCGAGCGGCATGTCCGCGATGCCAAGGCGCTCCAGATCTACGAGGGCTCGAACCAGGTGCAGCGCGTCGTGATCGCGCGCGAACTGCTCGCAGGCTGAAAGCCGGGATAATCCGAAAAGATGGACTTCGAGTTCAGCGCCGAGCAGGTCGCGATTCGCGACACGATCCGCGAGCTCGTGCAGGACCGGGTCGCGCCGCGCGCCGCGGAGATCGACGAGAAGTCCGAGTACCCGAAGGACGTCGAGAAGCTCTTCGCCGACAACGGCATCCTGGGGATTCCTTTCCCCGAGGAGTACGGCGGCATCTCCGGATCGAGCGTCACCATCTGCATGGGCATCGAGGAGATCGCAAAGGCTTGCGCCAGCTCATCGCTGATTTTGGCCGTGCAGGCGCTCGGCTCGTATCCGATCCTCGTCGCCGGCACGGAGGAGCAGAAGAAGCGGCTCTGTCCGCCGCTTGCCTCGGGCGAGAAGGTCGCCGCTTACGCGTTGTCCGAGCCCGGAAGTGGCTCCGACGCGGCCGCGATGAAGACGCGCGCCAAGCGCTACGGCGACGAGTACGTGCTGAACGGGACGAAGCAGTTCATCACGCACGGCAGCATCGCGGGCACCCTGGTGGTCTTCGCCGAGACCGAGCCTGGGAACGGAAGCAAAGGAATCTCGGCCTTCGTGCTCGAGCGCGAGACGAGTCCATGGACGGTCTCGAAGATCGAGCACAAGCTCGGCATCCGCGGTTCGCCGACGGCGCAGATCGTGCTCGAGGACGTCAAGGTGCCGGCGGCCAACAGGCTGGGCGATGAGGGCGCGGGTTTCAAGCTCGCGCTCGCGGTGCTCGACCGCTCACGTCCGGGGATAGGAGCGCAGGCGCTGGGCATCGCGGAAGGCGCGTTCGACTACGCGCTGAACTATGTCAAGGAGCGGCAGCAGTTCGGCCAACCGATCGCGAGCTTTCAGGGCATTCAGTTCATGCTGGCCGACATTGCGACGCAGATCGAGGCCGCGCGGCACCTCGTGTTTCTCTCCGCGACCAAGGTCGACGCGAAGGCGAAAGACCTCACCAAGATCGCCGCGATGGCCAAGCTCTTCGCGTCTGACATGGCGATGAGGGTCACCACCGACTGCGTGCAGCTGCTGGGCGGCTACGGCTACATCCAGGACTACCCGGTCGAGCGGATGATGCGGGACGCGAAGATCACGCAGATCTACGAGGGCACGAACCAGATTCAGCGCGTGGTGATCGCAAGGTCGTTGCTGCGATGAGCGCCCCCGATCCCCAGCCGCCCGCGGCGCCGCCACCGCCGCCACCTCCGCCGCCGCCCGTGCCCTACTACGCCCAACCGGTCTACCCGCCTCGGCCGCAAGTTCGCAGCGACAACCGCGCGCTGGTCGCGCTCCTGGCCGGGATCTTCGGCCTGCTCCTCTTCTTCCTCGGCCTGCCGGCGATGATCCTTGGACCGATCGCGTATTTCCTCGGCAGGTCGTCCTTGAAGCGGATCGACGGCTCGAACGGCCAGCTCGGCGGGCGCAGCACCGCCGTCGC
>DATEGF010000330.1:0-41011 GCA_035280245.1 Allostellaceae bacterium | reverse complement strand
GGTGCTCGAGATCGCCAGGCAGGGCGCGGCGCTCGGCTGCAAGGAAGCCCTCTTCACGCTCGGCGACAAGCCGGAACTCCGTTACGACGTGGCGCGCCAGGAGCTCGAGACGCTCGGTCACGAGACCACCATCGGCTATCTCGTCGAGATGGCTCGCCTGGTCCTCCAGGAGACCGGGCTGCTGCCCCACGCCAATCCCGGCGTCCTGACTCGCGAGGACATTGCGGCGCTGCGTGCCGTCTCGGTCTCCCAGGGCCTCATGCTGGAGAGCAGCAGCGAGCGACTGTGCGAGCGCGGCGGGCCGCACTTTGGCTCACCCGACAAGCACCCGGCGGTGCGGCTCGAGACGATCCGGCTGGCCGGCGAGGCGGCGGTGCCCTTCACCTCCGGGATCCTCATTGGCATCGGCGAGACGCGGCGCGAGCGCATCGAGTCCCTGCTGGCGCTGCGCGCGCTGCACGAGCGCCACGGCCACCTGCAAGAGGTGATCGTCCAGAACTTCCGCGCCAAGCCGGAGACCCGCATGGCGGAGGCCCCGGACGCGGCGCTCGACGAGCTTCTCTGGACCATCGCCGTCGCTCGGCTCGTGTTGGGCGCCGGGATGAGCATCCAGGCGCCGCCCAATCTGAGCCCGGGCGTGCTCGAGCGGCTGATCGGCGCGGGCATCAACGATTGGGGTGGCGTCTCGCCGGTGACGCCCGACCACGTCAATCCCGAGGCACCCTGGCCGCATCTCGACGCCCTCGAGCGCGCGACCAACGCGGCCGACAAGGTCCTGGTCGAGCGTCTCGCGATCTATCCGGCCTATGTCTGTCAGCCGGAGAAATGGCTCGACGGGAAGCTCGGAACCGCCGTGCTCCACCTGTCGGATGCCGAGGGCTTTGCGCGGTCCGATGCGTGGTCACCGGGCGCGGTCACGGACGTCCCGGCGCGCGTGACGCGATTGATCGGAGCACCTCGGCCGATACGCCTCGACGCGGCCCTCACGGGCACGCTCACGCGAGCGCAAGCAGGGGCCGATCTCACCGAAGCCGAGATCGTCCGGCTTTTCGCCGCTCGTGGGCTCGAGCTTACAGCGGTGTGTGCGGCCGCCGACGAACTGCGCGCCGCCGTCAACGGCGATACCGTCACCTACGTCGTCAACCGCAACATCAACTACACCAACGTCTGCTATTTCCGCTGCCAGTTCTGCGCCTTCTCCAAGGGGAAGCTCAGCGAGAATCTGCGCGGCCGGCCCTACGACCTCGATCTCGCCGAGATCCAACGCCGCACGCGCGAGGCCTGGTCGCGCGGTGCCACCGAGGTCTGCATGCAGGGCGGCATCCATCCGGACTATACGGGTGCCACCTACGTCGCAATCTGCCGCGCGGTCAAAGCGGCGGCACGGGACATCCACGTCCACGCCTTCACCGCGCTCGAGGTCTGGCAGGGCGCCGAGACGCTCGGCATTCCCGTTCCCGATTTCCTCGCCATGCTGCGAGAGGCCGGGCTCGGGACCTTGCCGGGCACGGCCGCGGAGATCCTCGACGACGAGGTCCGGCGCGTGATCTGCCCGGACAAGATCAACACCGCGCAATGGTTCGAGGTGATGGACGCCGCGCATGCCCTGGGCATCAAGAGCACCGCCACCATCATGTTCGGCCACGTCGACCGGCCCGAGCACTGGGCGCGCCACCTGCTTCGCGTGCGCGAGCACCAGGCGCGCACGGGCGGCTTCACGGAATTCATCCCGCTGCCCTTCGTCCACATGGAGGCGCCGATCTACCTGAAGGGCCGCGCGCGCAAGGGCCCGACGTTCCGTGAGGCCGTGCTGATCCACGCGGTCGCGCGCTTGGCGCTCCACCCGCACATCCGCAGCATCCAGGCGTCCTGGGTGAAGCTCGGACCCGAGGGCGTCGCTGCCTGCCTCCGCGCGGGCGTCAACGACCTCGGCGGCACCTTGATGAACGAGACCATCACGCGCTCCGCCGGCGCCACCCACGGCCAGGAGATGCTGCCGGAGCGGATGGAAGCGCTGATCCGCGCGGCCGGCCGCCGGCCGGTCCAGCGCACCACGCTCTACGAGGCCGTGAGCGCGGAGCGGCGGCAAGCGTCGCTAGTTGCGGCTCCGCTCGCCGAGGTCGTCAATACGCCGGCGCGGAAATATCAGCGCGAGGCGGGCGCGGCCAGCGCTTGAGAGATTGGCGGGCTGGATAGATGGGGTGCGTCCTTCGACTCACGTCCCTTCGGGACGTGGCTCAGGATGAGGATTTTCTTTCTGCCACAATGAATCTCACCTCATCCTGACCCGGCGCGTAGCGCCGAGTCGAAGGACGCACTGTGCCTGTGCGATCGGATACCGCGCTTAACGCTTCAGCCGCGGAATGATCTCCTTCGCGATCACCTCGACTTGGTCCGATCGGTACTGATAGGGCACGAAGATGATCTTCTGCACGCCAACCGACAGATGCGCCTTGAGCTGCGCGACACACTCCTCGACCGTGCCCATGATCGCGGAGGCCTTGGTGGACTCGCTCCAGGACGCGTAGTCCCATTCTTTGGAGAGCCATTCGTTCATCGGCGCCTCCACCTCGGCGCGCGACTTCCCCACCATGATCGGCAGCTGGTTGGCGTTCATCAGCGTCGCCGGGTCCTTGCCGGCCTCGGCCGCGAAGTCGCAGACCTTCTTCCAGGATTTGGTGAAGCTCTCGGGCGTGTAGAAATAGGTGAGCCAACCATCGGCGGCGACCGCCGCGCGCTTCAGCACGCGGTCGACATATCCGCCGATCAGGATCGGCACCCGCCGCTTCGGTTTCGGGAACATCACGCCGGCCTTCATGTTGTAGGGCGGCGAGTCCCAAGCGACCATCGGCTCGGTCCAGAGCCGGTTCATCACCGCCAGGCTCTCGTCCATGATCTTGCCGCGCTTCTCGAACGGCACGCCCACGCTGTCGAACTCGCGCTTGTACCAGCCGGACGCCATGCCGAGCAGCAGGCGGCCATCCGTCAGCAGGTCCATGGACGAGAGCTGCTTTGCCAACAGCACGGGATTGCGGAGTGGCAGCACCAGGATGCCCGTGCCGAGCTTGATCTTCTTGGTGCGCGCGCCAACGGCCGTCAGCAGCGAAAGCGCATCGATGATCGGGAAATGCGGGTCGACGCCGAGGAGGATGTGGTCCCAGACCCAAAGAGAGTCGAATCCGAGCTCCTCCATGCGGACGCCGTATTCCACCAGCTCCCGCGCGTCCGGCAGTTGCGGGTAGGCGGTGAAATTCCGCATCGCGATCCCGAAGGTGTTCGAGAGTCCGGCCATGTCGTTGTTTCCCCTGATCAGGCGATATAGAGCTTGTCGGGATCGAGGTGGCGCAGCACCGAGAGCTCGCGCTCCTCGGGCGGTTCCGTCACGTCGAGATCGTCGGCCACCAGGAGATCGAAGCCCGTGTTGTCCCGGACCTGCTCGACGGTGACACCGGGGTGCAGCGCCAGCACCTTCATGCGCCGGCTCTCATCGTCGAAGCCCATGATGCCGAGGTCGGTGACCACCCTGTACATGCCGCCGGCGACCAGGCCCGACTCGCGGCGGCTGGTGCCGCCGTGGACGAAGCCGGGGCTGGTGATGAAATCGACCTCGCGCACGAAGCGCCGCTTCTCGTGCTTCATGGCGACGATCATCTCCGTGAGGCTCGAGATGTCGTTGCCGCCGCCGGTACCGGGAAGCCGCGTCGTCGGATTGTCGGCATCGCCGATGAAGGAGCTGTTGAGATTGCCGTACTGGTCGATCTGCGCGCCGCCCATGAAGCCGATGTCGATATAGCCGCGCTGCAAAAGCAGCAGCACATCGGTGCTGCTCAAGACCATGTTGGCGCGGCGCGTGCAGCGCTGCTCGTTGGTGGAGGGCGGCAGCTGTCCCGGCTCCACGAAGGCGCCGATAGTGCCGCCCTCGAACAGGATGGTGAGGCCGGGCCCGTGCAGGCGCTGCGCCAGCGTCGCCGCCAGCAGCGGGATGCCGACGCCCGCGAACACCACCTGCCCGTCCTTCAAGAGCCGGCTTGCCATCACCGCGAGCAGCTCGCTCGTAGTGTGGTTGCTCGCGCGTGGTTTGGCTTTCGTGTCAGTCGTCATAGATGCTCCTCCCGCGCCGCGCAGCGTCGAGCAGCTCCTCCATGCCAAGGAGATTGAGATACTCGGCCCAGGTCTTGGGTCCGTAGACATAGCGGTCGAGATACTCCGCCATGCCCTTCGCGGGATCCTTCCGGATCAGCTCCGCGTACATGTCGTGATGTTTGAAGAAGGGCTCGTAGACGCCATAGCACTCATGGGGCGCGCAGCCGAAGGGCACCTCGACCACCGCCTCGACCGCGAGGAAGGGTATCTTGGTGTGATCGGGTGCGCGCCGGATCTGCTCGTTCGAGATGATCCGCTCGGTGGTGAGGATCACCTTGTTGGCGGCCATGGCGAGGTCGATGTCCATGAACTGCAGGCCGTCGATCTGCGCGTTCCCGTAGGCGTCGCAGCGTTGCACGTGGATCAGTGCCACGTCGGGATTGAGGGCCGGCACCAGAACCAGCTTCTCGCCGGTGAAGGGGCAGTCGATCTCCCGCACTTCCGGGAGCCGCGTCACCACGTCCGAGCCCATCATCGAGCGCATCGGCAGGAACGGCACACCCATCGCACCCGCGCGGAAGCGCATGCCCATCGCCATGTGGCTCCACTCGTCGAAGCGGGCACGCTTCGATTCCGTATAGAGGCGCATCACCTTGGAGACGCCCCAGACGATGCCCTGGCTGAACCAGCTGGTGATCACGCGGTCGCAGGCGCCTGCGCCGAACAGCAGCTCACCGTCGCTCGACATGATGCCGCGCGCGGCCGTGAGGCCCTTCTTCTTCGCACGGATCAGCGCCCAGATCATCGCGATCGGGGTTCGTGACAGGGTGCTGCCGCCGATGCCGACGAGATCGCCGTCGTTGACCAGCTTCGCCGCGTCCTCCAGCGACATCACCTTCTCGCGCAGGCTGCGGTCGCGCGCGACGGTCTTGCGCCGGAGCTCCAGATATCCCTCGGTCAATCCATGCCCCTTCCTCGCATCGCTACGGCCGCGCGAATCAATTGAGCCTGTTCACGCCGGCCTCGGCGTTGAATTCCTCGATCAACGCGTCACAGCGCGGGATCGCGGACTGCAAGTCGCGCCAGAAGCCTTGATCGCGCCGGCGGTCGAAGTCGTCGAGCGGCACACCCTGCTGCTCGACCCAGGTGTAGTAGCCGAGATTGAAAATCCGCTCGCGGTCGATGCGCGTGAGCTCGAGCACGTGATCGTCGGTGACTGCCTGCAGGTGCGCGCCGAAGATTTCGCCCGCATCGACCTCGCCGAAACCGCCGGGATAGCGCGCAGCCGCGTATTTCTCCCGCTCGCTGCCATACATCGCCGCACCGTCGGTCGCCACCGTGACGATCGCGTCCTCGCTGCCGAGATCGAGCCGCTTCGCCGTCTTGATCGCCGCCAGCACGTTCGCGATGCTCGAGAGGCCTAGACTGTCGAGGCGCTGCGCCAGCGCGGGATCGACGTGTCGGCGCGCCGCCAGGAATTTCTTCCCGACCTCACTGTTGAGCAGCAGGTTGAGCGCATCGGTGCCGCGGTCCGAGATGCCCACCACGAGGTCCGTATTGAGCACATTGTGGATGAACGGAATGTGCTTGTCGCCGATGCCCTGGATGTTGTGCTCGCCATAGCCGTTGTAGAGCATGGTCGGGCACTCCACGGCCTCGACCGCGACGATCTTCGCGCCGAGCTCGGTCTTGAGATAATCGCCCGCGCCGAGCGTGCCCGCCGAACCCGACGCCGCCACGAAGGCGGCCAACCGCATACCGCGGTCACGCTTTTGCACGTCCTCGAAAACCGCGCGCAGGGCCGGCCCGGTCAAGACGTAATGCGCGAGATAATTCCCGAACTCTGAGAACTGATTGAGGATCACGTTCGTGGGGTCGCGCGCCATTGCATGACAGGCGTCGTAGATCTCCTTGACGTTGCTCTCGGTGCCGGGCGTACGGACGATGTCGTCCGGTGAGCGCACCCAGCGCTTCAGCCAGTCGAAGCGCTCGCGGCTCATGCCCTCCGGCAGGATCGCAACGCCGCGGCAGTCGAGGATGCGCGAGATCGCGACTCCGCCGCGGCAGTAATTCCCGGTCGAGGGCCAGACCGCCTTGTGCCGCTCGGGATCGAACTGACCGGTGACAAGGCGCGGCACCAGGCAGCCATAAGCGGCCAGTACTTTGTGCGCGCCGATCATCGGGAAATACCGCGCGAGCGCCACCAGGATGCGCGCTTTGACGCCGGTGAGCGCCTCCGGCAGGTCGAGATAGAGCGGCACCGGCGCCATCCCTCGGCGCGCCGCGTCGTTGTGCCAATGCACGCGGAAGAGATTGCCGGCGTGCGCCGCGTCAGGATCGACCTGGGCGAGGTCGCCCGCGACCGCCGTCGGGACCTTCCGGGGATCGGCGAGCTCGGCGAAGGTCGGCAGCACCACGCCCGCCTTGCGCAGGTGCCGGACGGCGCGGTCATGGACGGCGCGGTCCACGATCTCCGTGGTGAGCTCGGTCCATCCCGTCACGTCGCGCGCGTCCTCAGTCGCCCTATGGTCTTATGGTCCTATTTTTAATACCATGTTGCCGGTCACGCCGGCAAGCTCGGCCCGTGGAAGTCCAGCACCTTGTCGAGGAATTGTCGGGTGCGCTCCTGTTTGGGCGCGGTGAAGAAGGTCTCGGGCGGGCCTTCCTCGACGATGACGCCGCCGTCGATCAGCACGGCGCGATCGGCGGCCATCCGCGCGAAGCCGATCTCGTGGGTCACCACCACCATGGTCATGCCGTCCTTGGAGAGGTCGAGCATGACCTTGAGGACCTCGCTCACCATCTCGGGA
Source organism: Allostellaceae bacterium (assembly GCA_035280245.1). Lineage (GTDB taxonomy): Bacteria > Pseudomonadota > Alphaproteobacteria > ATCC43930 > CGMCC-115725 > DASZHJ01. Next base: position 34,118 of record DATEGF010000330.1, on the reverse strand, counting down.
TCGAGCGCGGAGGTGGGCTCGTCGAACAGCATGACCTTGGGTTTGAGCGCGAGCGCGCGGGCGATCGCGATCCGCTGCTGCTGGCCGCCGGAGAGCTGATCGGGATAGGCCCCCTCCTTCTCGGATAGGCCCACCATGGCGAGCAGGCGACGTGCCTCGGCGATCGCCGCCTCGCGATCGACCCTCAGCGCCTTGATCGGCGCCACCGTGATGTTCTCGAGCGCGGTCAGGTGCGAGAACAGGTTGAACTGCTGGAACACCATGCCGAAGAAGCGTCGCTGCACGGAGACTCGCGCGTCCGAGAGCTCGACCATGCGCCCGGTGACCTGCTCGTAACCCATGAGCAGACCGTCCACCTTGACGAAGCCCTCGTCCGGCTTCTCCAGGAGATTGAGGGTGCGCAGGAACGTGCTCTTGCCGCCGCCGCTGGGGCCCACCACCACCACGACCTCGCCCTTGGCGATCCGCATGGTGATGCCCTTGAGGACATGGAGCGGGCCGAAATGCTTGTGGATGTTCTCGGCCTCGAGCATCCAGCTGCCGTTGGCGCCGCCGGTACTCATGACGTCACTGCGCGTCATGGGAGAGCAGCACTTGCTCGATCTTGGTCCGCGCATTGGGCGCCGTCGCCGCGCCCCGCACCTTCGCCGGCGCGTGGCTTCGCGAGAAATGCGCCTCGAGCCGCTCCTGGATGAAGCCCCAGATCGTGGTCATGACGAGGTAGTAGAGCGCCGCCACGATGAAGATCTCCAGCACCTTGAACTGCACCTGGATCAGTACCTCGGTTCGGCGCAGCAACTCCTCCATGGAGATGACGGAGGCGAGCGAGGTCGTCTTGAGCAGGCTGTTGAAGGTGTTGCCGAGCGGCGGAATGATCACGCGCATCGCCTGCGGCAGGACGATGATGCGCATGGTCATCGCGTGAGTCATGCCGACCGAGCGCGCGGCGTCGAACTGACCCTTCGCCACCGAGAGAATGCCGGCGCGGATGATCTCCGCGAGATAGGCACCCTCGTTGAGCCCCAGGCCCAGCAGGCAGGCCTCGATGACGTTGAACTTGATGCCGAGCTGCGGCAGCCCCGTGTAGATGATGATGAGCTGCACCAGGACGGGCGTGCCGCGCATCAGCCAGATGTAGAACGCCGCTGGCTTGTTGAGGTAGGGCCTGGGCGACATCCGCATCAAGGCCGCGATCGTGCCGCAGACGAGACCGATCGCGAGGCAGGCCAGCGACAGCACGAGCGTGACGCCGGCGCCCCTCAGCAGATAGCCGTTGTGCAGATAGTGGAGGAACGCGCTCCAGTCCCACATCTATCGATGCTTCCGCTCCTCGGCGATCCCTAGGGCTTGTTCTCGCAGGCCGGCGCCGGCAGCGGGCCGGTCACGACTTTGTAGGGGCCGGGCAGCGTGCAGTGGTGATATGCGGCGAACAGCTTGTCGAAGCTGCCGTCCTTCTTCATGTCGTTGAGCACAGCGCCGACCGCTTCCGCCATCGCGGGATCCTTGAAGGCGAGCGCCTCCGCATGCGGATCGAAGCCGCTGAAGGCGATCCGGAAAAAGGCCTGGCCCTGCTTCAAGTAATAGTAAGCCTGCTCGGTGCCGATGAAGGCGCCGTCGACCTGGCCCGCCGACAGCGTCTGCAGCACCTCGGCGTAGGTCTTGAAGGCCTGCACGTCGATGCCGGGCTTGCCCGCGGCCACCAGTGCGTCGTTTGCCGCCTTGGCGTCGGCGGCGTCCACGGTGCCGAGCTCGACGGCGAATTTCTTCCCGGAAAAATAGGTGAGATCCTTGATGTCGTCCTTGTTGTCCTTGGCAACGACGGCGGCAAGGGTCGAGGCGCCATAGGGGATCATGATCACCTGCGCGGCGCGCTCGGGCGTGTAGTACATGAAGGAATCGATCATATCGAACCTTCCGTCCTGCAGGCCAGGGATCATGGTCGCGAACTGCACGCTCTCGAACACCATCTTGAGGCAGAGCCGCTCGGCGATGGCATTGCCGAGATCGGGATCGAGCCCGATGATCTCGCCGTCGTCGTTCACGTACTGGATCGGCGCCACCGTCGGATTGATGGCCGCGATCAAGTTGCCTTTCCGCACCAGCGGCGGACGGCCGACTTTGGGTTCACACGCGGCCTGAGCCGCATCCAAGGAAAATCCCAGCATCGCCACCGTGGCCGCCAGGCCCGCGATTATCGAAATTGCCCTTGTGCTCATGTCAGTCCCCTCTGTTGCAATCTTTGCCGAAGCGTCCCATGCTTTTTGAGCGCCAATGCGCCGATCCGGAGTGCCCATCATGCCCAAGATTCTCTCGCCTGCCGATATCGAGCAATTCGAGCGCGACGGCTACACGCGCCCGGTGCAGGTGCTGGACCCCGACGAGATCAAGCACTACCGCGCGCGCCTCGAGAGCTTCGAGGCGCGCTACCCCGAGCATGTGAAGAAGCTCAAGAGCAAATCGCATCTGCTCTGCCCGTGGGTGCTGGAGATCGCAGAGCATCGGCGCATCCTCGACGTGTTCGACGACCTGCTCGGACCCAACATTCTCTGCTGGAGCATGGCGTGGCGGATCAAGAAGCCGGACGGCGAGACCTTCGCCGGCTGGCACCAGGACACCGCTTATGGCGGCGTCAGGCCGCTGCTGGCCTTCGGCGCGCTCGCCTTCTCCGAGTGCGGCTCCGAGGCGGGGTGCCTGCGCGTGGTGCCGGGCTCGCACAAATGGGACGTGTTGCCCCACGCCGACACCGAGGATCCCAAGAGCATCCTCGCCCGCGGCCAATACATTACGGTGGATTTCGACAAGTCGACCGTCGTCGACCTCGCGCTCAAGCCGGGCGAGATGGCGATCATCAACAACGCGATCGTGCATTGCTCCGGCGCGAACCGGTCGACCGACCGGCGCATCATGCTGCTGGTGGAGATGATGGCAACCCACGCCCGCCACGTGAACATGCGAGATTCGGCGATCCTGGTGCGCGGCGTCGACGCGCACCACAACTTCGACATCGATCCGCGGCCGGACGCGGAATTCTCCCTGGCGGCGCAAGCGAACTGGAAGGCGGCGATCGACCGCCGCGCGAAGATCATCTTCGCGGGCAGCCACCTCGCGCCCAGCGAGGCCTACGGCGGCATGCGCCCGGCGACCTGACTTGGGATCGCGGCGCCGGCGCATCGTCATCCGCCTCCCGCGATCGTCGCGCGTACGTCCACTGCCACCGCGCCCTTCCCGCGCTCGCGCAGCACCAACGGGTTGATCTCGGCATCGGTGAGCCGCGATCCCAGATCGGCCGCGAGCCAGCTCAGCCGCTCGACCACCTCAGCGGCGGCCTCGAGATCGAGCGGCGGCTGACCGCGAATCCCCGCGATGACCGGCGCGATCCGGAGCCGGCGCAGCAGCGCCGTCGCCTGCTCGCGTGAGACCGGCGCCGGCGCCAGCTCCACGTCGCCCAGCAGCTCCACCAGGATCCCGCCGGAGCCCGCGAGCACAATCGGTCCAAATTGCGGATCGCGCCGGATGCCCACGATGAGCTCCGCGCGGCCGCGCGCCATTTCCTGCACCAGACAGCCCTCGAAGGCACCGGTGTGGCCCTTGGCAATAGCGCCAGCGATCGCTTGCCAGGCCGCGCGCACGGCGCCCTCGTCGCGGAGGTCTAGCCTCACCGCGCCGACGTCGCTCTTGTGCACGAGATCGCGCGCCACACCCTTGAGGACGACGGGATAGCCGATCTCGCGCGCGGCCGCGATGGCTGCATCCACGTCATGGGCCATCGTCTCCCGCGCGAGCGGGATGCCGTAGCCACGCAACAGGCTCGATATGTCAGCGCCCGTGGCACGCTCGGGGATTCCATGGGGGCGCATCTTCGCTGCCGCAATAGTCTTTTGCCCCCGGTGGTGCTCGATGACATGCCCGAGCACACGGAGCATGCCGTCCTCCGGCGTCTCGAAGACGGGAACGCCGAGCTCGCGCAGCGCCGCGCGCGGCCGATCCGCCGCGGGACCCGGCAGCACAGAGCAGAGGATCGGCTTGCCGCTCGCCAGGCCTTCCTGGGCGAGGAGCCGCGTCCGCGCCTCGAAAAACGGCATCGAGCTCAACGCCATGGCGATCACGCCGACATCGGGATCGCGCGCCAGCGCCGCCATCGCCGTGCCCGCGATCTCCACGGACTCCGGTGGCTTGCGCCCGCCGAGGTCGATGGGATTATCGGCTTGCGGCGGCAGGAGCACCTCGGCAAGCGCCGCCTTGGTCGCGGGCGACAGCTGCGCCAGCCGCAACCCCGCCTCGGAGATCCGATCCGACAGGATGCCGGTGCTGCCGCCCGAGCCCGATATGGCGCCGATACCCTCGCCCGAGATGGTGGGCCATCGTGCGAGCACGTCGGCGAGCCGCACCATCACGGTGGGATCGTTGGTGAGGATGACGCCGTGCTCGCGGCAGACCGCGCGGAACACCTCGTAGGAGCCGGCGAGGCTCGCGGTGTGGGAGCGCGCCGCCTTGACGCCCGCGGGGGTGCGGCCGGTCTTGAGCACGATCATCGGCTTGCCGGCGGCGCGGCTCGCGGCGGCGGCACGCACGAAGCGCGCGGCATCGACGAAGCCCTCGACGTAGACGCAGATCACGCGCGTCGCGGGATCGTCGATCATGTACTCGATGAAGTCGCAGAGCTCGAGATCGCTCTGGTTCCCCATCGAGACGCAGGCGCTGAAGCCGATGCCGTCGCCATAGGCGCGGTCGAACATCGACACCATCAGCGCGCCGCTCTGGCTCGCGAGTCCGATCTTGCCGACCAGCAACCGCTCGGCGTCGAGCACCACCGACGAGCAGAGCGTCAGATGGTGCGACGGATTGATGAACCCCATGCAGTTGGGGCCGATGATCCGCATGCCCGAGCGCCGACCGATCACGGCGATTTCCTCCTGCCGCGCCGCGCCCTCGGGGCTCGCCTCGGCGAAGCCGGTGGTCATGATCACGCAGCAACCGACACCGGCCTCGGCGCACTGGGCGATACTGCTGACCAGCTCAGACGTGGGTACCGCGAGGATGGTGACGTCGACCTTGTCGGGGGATTGCCCGATGGTCGGGTAGGCCGGGTGACCGAAGACCTCGCTCCGGCGCGGATTGATCGGCACGATCCGGCCGCCGAAGCGATGCTTGGTCAGGAAATACATGATCCGGCCGCCGAACTTGTCGCGGTTGTCGGACGCGCCGAACACCGCGACCGAGCGCGGGTGGAGAATCTCTCGGATCGATAGCCGTGCGGGCGCGCGGTCGGTCATCCAGGCCTCAGGTGAAAGCCGCGGTGCCGAAGAGGTCGCGCCCGACGATGAGGCGCTGGATGCCCGACGTGCCGTCGATCACCGTGAGCATCCGGCAGTCGCGCCAGGAGCGCTCCACGCCCGCCTCGCGCGAGAGGCCGTGGGCACCCATGCAGTCCATCGCGGTGTGGCAAACTTCGACGGCCGTCTCGGTCGCCAGGAATTTCGCCATCGCGACCTCTCCGGGGACGCGCCGGCCGGCATCGAGGGAGCCCAACGCGCGCAACGAGAGAAGCCGGGCCGCCTCGAGCTTCGCCGCCGCCTCGGCGAGCGCCGATTGGATCGCTTGGAATTTCGCCAGCGGCCGACCGAAGGCGAAGCGCTCCTTGGCATAGGCGACGGACTTGCCGAGCGCGCGCCGCGCGATGCCCACCGCCTGCATCGCCACGAAAGCCCGCGAGGCCTCGATGCCGCGGTTGAACTGCTCGGCTCCGAGCCCGGCCTCACCCAGCAGATTGTCCTTGGGGACCTGCACGCTCCTGAACCGCAGCTCTGCGAACGAGATGACCTCCATGCCGGTTGCCTCGAGCTCGCGGCTTTCCCATGGCGATTGCGCGCGCTCCAGCACCAAGCGGCTCGTCTTCGGCTTGCCGTCGGCGCCGTCGCCGCCGATCACCATCAGCGTCATGAGATCGCTGACGCCGCCGAGCTTGATCCATTTCTTCGCGCCATCGACGCGGAAATGATCGCCCTCGTCCACCGCCTTGCACTTCAAGGCGCGGAGGTCGGAGCCCGCTTGCGGCTCCGTGATCGCGGTGGTCGAAACCAGCTCGCCGGAGAAGAGTTTTGGCAGCCAGCGCGCCTTCTGCTCCGCTGTCCCCAGATAATTGATCGTCCGCGGCGGCACGATCTCGCCGAGGATGAGCGGGCCGTCGGCGAGCGCCTCGAGCAGCAGCCCGTAGTCGACATAGCTCATGCCGGCGCCGCCGATGTCGCGGCTGATCGTGCTCCCGAGATAGCCCAGGGGCTTCAGCGCGGCATAGATGGCGCGCCACTGCGCCGCACTGAGCTTCGCGCCGCGCGGCAGCGCCTCGACCAGGGGCGCCACCTCACGGACGACGATCGCCCGCGCATGCTCCTGCAGCTCGCGCTGCGCCTTGCTGGGCTCGAAATCCAAGATCAGCGCCCCTCGAAGCGCGGCTTCCGCTTCTCCTTGAAGGCCGCGATCCCCTCGTTGTAGTCGTGGGTTCCCTGGGTCTTCTCGGACCAGTAGGTCTCGAGATGCCGAGCGGCGGCGGCGCCTTCTGCGTATTGGGCGTAGATCGCCTCCTTGATCGAGCGGAACACCAGGGGAGCACCGCTCGAGACCCGCGCGGCGATGGCGGCAAGCTCGGTCTCGAATTTCTCCTCCGGCACGACGCGACTCACGAGGCCGAGATCCTTCGCCTCGGCGGCGCCGATATCCTCGCCCAGGATCAACATATCGAGCGCGCGATTGCGGCCGATGTAATGGCAGAGGCGCACTAGGCTCATGCCCCAGCTCGGCACGATGCCGAGATAGGCGTCGCCGGTGCGGAACTTGGCGGTGTCCGACGCGATCCGCACGTCGCAGGCCTCGGCGATGGCGAAGCCGCCGCCGATGCACCAGCCGCGGATCCCCGCGATCACCGGCTTTGGAAAAGTTTCGATCCGATCAACCAACGCGCGACCGGCCTCGCGAAACGCCGTGGAGGGATCGCCATCGCCCTTCGGCTTCTCGTCGAGGTTCGCGCCCGCACAAAAAGCTCGATTTCCCGAGCCCGTGAGGACGACGCACCGCGTCTCGTCGCGGCGCTCGAGCTCATTGAAGGCCACGAGCAGCTCGTCGAGCGCCCGCGGCGAGACGGTGTTGAGCGGCGGCCGGTTGATGGTGATGGTGGAAACGCGCTCGGAATGGTCGAGCCGAATGGTCTGGAACACGAGACTCCCTCTCTCCCGCGGACCGGCTCTTATTCGTTGACAAGCCGCTCAAGCCACGCGGATGATTTACTGAACCAAGTTAAGCGCCCAGCGGCGAGCAGTGTCAACAAAACGCCCAAGCGGCGCGACTAGAGATCCGACTTAGTTTTCTGGAACTCGATCAAACGGATGCGACAGTAAAGATGACAGGGAGAGACGGTGAGGCAGCGAGAGGTGGAGCCCAAGGCAACCCCTGAACGCGATCCGCTGATCGAGAAGGATGAAATTCGCCGACTCACGCTTCGGGGTCAGCCAGCTCCGTTATCTCGCTGCCTCATCGTCTCCCTGTCATCTTAAAAAACCCGAATCAGCCTTCGCTGAAACTTAGGTACTAAATCACCGTCACGGGAGGTTGCATGTCCTTCGAGGGTTTTCCGGGCCGAGACGTTCGCGCCAAGCTCGATCATCCCGTCATCGACGCCGACGCGCATGTGGTCGAATGCGACTTCGCGCATCTCGACTTCGTGCGTCAGCTCGCCGGCGAGGAGATGGCGAAAGCGGCGCTCGCGGTGCGCGATCATCGCGGCCCCACGGTACGCGGCTTCTGGTGGGGTCTGCCCTCGGGTCCGCACACCGCCGATCGCGCCATGGCGCAGTTGCCGCGCTACTTCCGCTCGAAGCTCGACGAATGCGGCATCGATTTCGCGCATTGCTACACGACGCGCGGCTTGAGCCACATCTACATCACCGACGAAGCGCTGCGGCGCGCGAGCTGCCGCGCGCTCAACATGCTCTACGCCGAGATGTTCGCGGACGTGAAGGACCGGCTCCGGCCCGCTGCGGTGATCCCGACCTACACGCCCCAGGAGGCAATCGAGGAGCTCGAGTTCGCGGTCAAGGAACTCGGCCACAAGACCGTGATGATCGGTACGGAGCTGCGCGGCCCCGCTCGGTCGACGGCCGGCAATGATCCGTTCCTGCACCCGACGCAGTCGACGCGCTCGATCGCCATGGACGCGCCCCACGACTACGACCCGTTCTGGCGCAAATGTATCGAGCTCAAGGTCGCGCCGGTCTGCCACACGTCTTCGCGCGGCATCGGCTACCGCGCCTCACCCAGCAACTACGTGTTCAATCACCTCGGCGATTTCGCGAACGGCGCTGAGTTCTTCTGCCGCTCGCTGTTCTTCGGCGGCGTAACGCATCGCTTCCCGGAGCTGACCTTCGCCTTTCTCGAGGGCGGCGTCGCCTGGGCGGTCAATCTGCTGAACGACCTCGTCGAGCATTTCGAGAAGCGCAACGTCGAGGCGATGGAGCGCAACCTAGACCCCGCAAAGCTCGACGTCGACCTGCTGGAGAAATTGTTCCGCGATTTCGGCAGCCCGCGGCTCGCGCCCGAGCGGATCCGCGCGCGGCCCCACGGCAATCTGCTGATCGAGCGGCCCGCAGCCTTCGACGAGTTCGCGGCCTGCGCCATGAAAGAGATCCGCGATCTGCGCAAGCGCTTCGTCGATCCCTTCTATTTCGGCTGCGAGGCGGACGACCGCATGATCTCGGTCGCCTTCAACCGGCGACTCAATCCGCTCGGCACGGCGCTCAAGCCGGTGTTCGGCTCCGACATCGGCCATTGGGACGTGCTCGACGCCGCGAGCGTGGTGACGGAGGCCTGGGGCCTGGTGAATGCCAAGCTCATCACGGCCGAGGACTTCCGGGCGCTCACCTTCGTCAATCCCGCGATGATGCACCTCTCGATGAATCCCGATTACTTCGAGGGCACGGTCGTCGCTGACGCCGCTCGCGGCCTGCTGAAACAGGGTGCCGCAAAAGCGGGCGCGAAAGCGGCGGTTTAGCAAGCGCTCTCGCGAGTTGAAATTCCAAATAAGCAGCGACTTGGGGTCAGCCCTCGCCACGGGCTCGGCACGATGAAAGTGCGGCTACCCTGGGTGCTGACGCTCCCGGCCGCGATCGCGCTCGCGGCCTGCCTGTTCTGGATGTTCCGCCACACGTTCTAGACCCGGCGCTACCGGGGCTCCGCCCCGGCATTTGCCTTCGGGCGAGGACTTGCGGTTGAATCGCGGTACGTCCAGCTTTTGGATGCGCAATGCGGGACCGCGAGGGCGCAATGATTTTTGGTCGGCGTAGTGTCTTAACAGGCTTGTTGGCGACTGGGTTGACGCTGGCAGCAAGGCGAGTCCAGGCAGAGGAGCACGAGGCCCTCGTCGAGGGCGCGAAGAAGGAAGGCGCCCTCGCCTTCGCAACCTCGGTCTCGGCCGCCGGCTTCCCCAAATTCATGGACGCCTTCAAGGCTAGGTATCCGTTCCTCGACGTGAGCAGCGGCTACTACTCCGCGCCCACGGGCCGCGTGCTCGCGCGTGTCAGTGCGGAGATGGGCGCCGGCAATCTGAGCTTCGACTGCCTGCACGTCGCCAATCTCGTTCCGTATCTCGAAATGGCCGCCAGCGGACAGCTGCTGCCCTACCGTTCGCCGGAGCTCGCGGCCTATCCCGATGGCGCCCACGGCGGCGACTTCTGGACCACGGCCCGCGTGATCGGCGTGATCATGGCCTACAACAAGAATTTCCTGCCGCCCGAGAAGGCGCCGAAGGCCTGGGTCGACATGCTGAAGCCCGAATTCAAGGGCCGGAAGCTGATCATCCAGGACGCCCCCGCCGGCACCGCCTTCAACCAGATGTACGTGCTCGAGAAGCTGCTCGGCCCCGACTTTATGAAGAAGTGGGGCGCGCAGGAGCCGGTGGTGGTCGCGACCTCGGCGCAGCTCATCGACCTGCTGGTGCGTGGCGAGGCGCTGGTGGGCGCCACGGTCGATCACTTCCGCGCTTTCGAGCCCGACGCCGCCAAGGCCGGGATCGTCGGCGTCTATCCGACCGAGGGAATGCCGCTGGCGCTGGCGCCGATCGCGATCCTCAAGGGCGCGCCGCATCCGAACGCCGCGAAGCTCTTCATCGATTGGACGCTCTCGAAAGAGGGCAACACGCTCCTGGCGCACGACATCTTCGGCGTCTACTCCTATCGGAAAGACGTGCCCCCGCCGGAAGGACAGCGGCCGCTCGACGAGACCAAGCCCCTCCTGCCGCAGGACCTGCCCGCCTACGAGAAGGCATCGGCCAACTTCCCCGAGCACTTCGACTCCCTGTTCAAGACCTGACGTGTCGGCGCCGGGCGCACCCCTCGCAATCGGCTCGAGCGGGCCCGCGCACGCGCGCCGCACGATCGCGGCCGAGACGGTGGTGACGGTCGGCCTCAGCGCGCTTGTGACGGTGCTGGTAATGCTCCCGATGCTGGCCGTCGCCATCGGCGCCGCGACGGAGACCGGCGGCTTGAGCTTGCGGCCGTTCCTCACGGTGCTCGGCGCCCTCCGCGTCATCGGCAATACCGTCTGGGTCGGTGTCGGCACCACGGTGCTGGCCGTCGGCCTCGGTGGCCTGCTCGCGCTGGTGCTCGCGCGGATGAACACGCCGGGCCGCGGGCTGCTGTCGCAGCTCGTGCCCCTGCCGCTCTACATCACGCCGCTCTTGACCGCGATCGCCTGGTCGTGGCTCGGGTCGCCGCGGGGCGGATTGATCAACCTGCTGTTTCGGCAGATGTTGGGTGTCGAGAGCCTGGTGAATCTCCAATCCGCGGGTGGCATCATCTTCGTCGCGGGGCTTGCTTATGTGCCGCTGCCCTTCTTGCTGATCGGCGCCGCGCTCCGGGGCATGGACCCCTCGCTCGAGGAGAGCGCGCGCGTTCATGGCGCCAGCATGGCCGCCGCGCTTCGGCTGGTGACGCTCCCACTGGTTCTGCCGGCCACCCTGGGCAGCGCCATCCTGGTCTTCGTCCAGGCGATGGGTCTCTTCAGCGTGCCCGCCGTCCTCGGCATGCCCGGCGGTTTCTATGTCGCAGGCACGGAGATCTATCGCCTCCTCAACAATTTCCCGCCGCGCGTGAGCCAAGCCGCGGCCTGGGGCTTGCTGCTGCTCGTGGTGACGGCGGGGTTGGTCTGGGCGCAGAACGCACTGCTCAACCGGCGCTCCTATGTGACGGTCACCGGCAAGGCATTCCGCCCGCGCACGCTGGAGATCGGCGGAATTCGCTATGCTCTGGCGGCACTCGCGTGGCTCTACGTGGCGGCCGCAGTCCTGCTTCCGGTCGCGACGCTCGTCTGGGCGGCGCTGGTCAATTTCATCACCATCGATCCCAAGTTGATGGCGTTCGACCTGCAGCATTTTCGTTATGTCCTGCTCGAGTATCCCAAGACCTATCTCGCCATGCGGAACAGCCTGGTGCTGGGCGTCGCCGCCGCGACCTGCGCCTGCGCGCTCGGACTCGGAATCGGCTGGGTGATCGTGCGCACCCGGAGCGCGGCGCGCAGCTATCTCGATCAGGTCAGCATGTTCCCGCTGGCGATGCCGTCGATGGTGCTGGCCCTTGGCCTGCTCTGGGTCTATGTCCGCACGCCGATGCTGCCGATATACGGCACGATCTGGATCCTGCTCATCGCCTACGTGACGCACTATCTGCCCTTCGGCGTACGCGCGGGATCGAGCGCGCTCCGGCAGCTCCACCGCGAGCTCGAGGACGCCGCACGCATGACCGGTGCCAGCTGGACCAAGACGATCCGCTGGGTCACCTTTCCGCTGTCGCGTCCGACGCTGGTAGCGGCCTGGACGCTGCTCTTCATCCTCTCGATGCAGGAGATCAGCTCGTCGATCCTGCTCTACACCAGCCGCACGACCGTGCTATCGGTCGCTGTGTTCGATCTCTGGGAAGCCGGCAATGTGAACGCGCTGGCGGCGCTCAGCGTGATCCAGCTCGCGATCACCTTCGTGGCACTCGCCATCTTCATCCGCGCGCGACACCGCGAGGTGCTGGCGTGAGCAGCGGCGGCGACTTCCTCAGCGTCGAGCGGCTCGAGGTCGGCTACGGCACGGTCAGGGCGGTCCGCGGCGTCGATGTTGCCGTCAGCAAGGGCGAGCATGTGACCCTGCTGGGCCCATCGGGATGCGGCAAGACCACCACCCTGCGCGCGATCGCCGGCCTCGAGACGCCGAGCAGCGGCCGCATCGTGGTCGAGGGAGCGCCGGTGTTCGATGCCGCCCGGGGTGTCAATACACCGCCGGAGAAGCGCGGCTTCTCGATGGTGTTCCAGTCCTACGCCATCTGGCCGCATATGACCGTGGCAGAGAACGTGGGCTTCGGATTTCGGGTGCGGGGGATCGGCCGCGCACAGGCGCGGCCGGCGGTCGAGCGCGCGCTTTCGCTGGTGGCTCTCTCTGATTTCGCCGATCGCCCCGCGAGCCAGCTCTCGGGCGGCCAGCAGCAGCGCGTGGCACTCGCCCGCGCGATCGCCTACGACACCAAGGTGGTGCTGCTCGACGAGCCGCTCTCGAACCTCGATGCGCAACTGCGGATCGCCATGCGCACCGAGCTCAGCGAGCTCCGGCGCCGCTTGGGCTTCACCGCGATCTACGTCACCCATGACCAGGAGGAGGCGTTCGCGCTCTCCGATCGGATCATCGTGATGCGTGCCGGCCTCATCGAGCAGCAAGGCACGCCAATCGAGATCCATCACGCGCCGCGCACCCGCTTCGTCGCGAGCTTCCTCGGCATGACGAATATCCTCGACGCCGAGATCCGAGCCCTCGCCGGCGCCAAAGGCATGGCCGAGGCGCGGCTCGCAGGAGACATCGTGCTGCGGGCCCGCGATCCCCACGCGAACGGCGCCGCGGCTACTGCCGGCGCTGTCGGCTTCAGACCGGTCGATGTGCGCATCGAGGCCGGTGTCCCCGGACCACAAGGCGGCATTGCGGGGATCGTCACGCGCTCGCTCTTCCTGGGCGACCTCGCGCAGTATCACATCCGCTCCGGACCCATCGAGATCTGCGCCCACGACCGACCGCGCGCCGGGCTCACGGAGGGAGCGCAGGTTTCTTGGCATGTCGATCCCGAGAATTGTCTCGTGCTACGCGAATAGGGAGTCCCGTCGATGACCGTTGCTGAAACCCGCTCTTCGTCGTCCGCCAAGTCGCAGGCGAACCGAGGCCTGCGAATCCTCTGTCCCAATGGTCATCTGGGCTTCGCGCCAACCAAGCTCGGGAGCTTCAACCTGGGCCTCGCCGCCGAGCCCGACATGGTCGCCTGCGATTCCGGGAGCTGCGATTGCGGGCCGGTGCCGCTGGGATCCGACGGCACCGCGAGCCCGCTCGCCTGGCAGCGGCACGACATCGAGGCGATGCTGGTGGGCGCGCGCCGGCTCAAGGTTCCCATGATGATCGGCTCAGCCGGCGACACCGGCACGAACAGCCGTGTCGACCGCTACATCGGTATCGTGAAGGAACTCGCCCGCGAGCACAAAATCCCCCGCTTCAAGCTCGGCTATTTCTACTCGGAGGTCTCGAAGGACACGGTGCGGAGGAAGATAGAAGCGGGCGATGCCGTCCGCGGGCTCGACACGCGGCCGGACCTCACCCTCGCCGAGCTCGACGCCACCGACCACATCGTGGCGGTGGCGGGCGTGCACCCCTTCATCAAGCTCCTGGACATGGGCGCCGACGTCGTGATCGGCGGCCGCAGTAGCGACTGCGCGATCTTCGCGGCACCCGCGATCCGCAAGGGCTACCCCGAGGCGCTCGCCTATTTCTACGGCAAGGTGATGGAGTGCGCGTCCTTCTGCGCCGAGCCCTACGCCGGCAAGGAATCCATCATCGGCGAGATCACCATGGAGGACGTGAAAGTGACGGCGATGCTGCCGGAGCAGCGCTGCACCGTCGCCTCGGTCGCGGCGCACTCCATGTACGAGCGGAGCAATCCCTATTACGAGTATTTCCTCGGCGGTCACATCGACATGAGCCAGTGCGTTTACGAGCAATTCGACGAGCGCACGACCCGCGTCACCGGCCCCAAGTTCGTCCCGGCGAAGGAGCTGCGGGTCAAGCTCGAGGGCGCGGGCAAGGTCGGTGAGCGCTATGTCGGCATGGCCGGCGTGCGCGACCCCTACACGATCTCGCGGATCGATGAGGTGATCGCTTGGGCCAAGGCGGCCGTGCGCGAGCGCTTCGGCGAGACCGGCTATCAGCTGACCTACACCGCCTACGGCCGCGACGGCATCCTGGGCGAGCTCGAGCCCAACCGAAACAAGCCCGCGCACGAGCTCTGCATCGTCGTGCAGGGCGTGGCGCCGACCAAGGAGATGGCGGAGGAGGTCTGCATGATCGGCACGCGGCAGATGTTCTACGCGCGCCTCCCCAACGTGAAGGGCACCGCGGGCGGCGTCGCCTTCCTGCTGGACGAGGTCATGCCGGCGAGCGCCGCCTATCGCTGGACCCTCAACCACACCATGCGGGTCGACGATCCGCTGGAGCTCTTCCCGGTGCATCTGACCGAGGCGGGGATTTAGCTTATGGGCACCGTGCCGCTGGTCTCGTTGGCGAAGACCATCCGGAGCAAGAACGCCGGCGTCGACAAGGTCACTTTCGACGTGATCTTCCAGGACCGGAAATCCTACGACCTCGTGCGCGCGAGCCGCGCGCTCTCGCGCGAGGCGATCTGCAAGATCTACGGCGTGCCGGACTCCCGCATCAGCGATCACGTCGAGTTCGAGCCGGGCCTCGCCATCAAGTTCACGCTCTTCCGCAAGACGCCGAGCGGCAGCGTCGGCGACCCCGACATCTTCGGTGCCCAGCAATACGGCCCGCTCCTCGCCGTGGAGGTGCCGGTGCCGTGAGCGGCGACGCGCGCGACGATTTCTGCGCGCTGACCACGCCCGAGGCGCGGGCGGCGCTCGCCGATCGGCAGCTCGCGGCACTTGCGGAGCGCGAGCCTGTCGTGCGCGCCTTCGTTTGCCACGACGTCGACGCTGCGCGCCGACGCATCGCGCAACATCCGCCGGGCCCGCTGAGCGGCGCGCTCATCGGGGTCAAGGACATCATCGCGACCGCGGACTTCCCGACCCATTATGGCTCGCGCAATCCCGCCGTGATCGGACCGCGCATCGATGCCTGGTGCGTCGCCGAGGCGCGGCGCCTCGGCGGCACCATCCTCGGCAAGGCCGTGTGCACGGAGTTCGCCTTTCCGCTGCCGGGCCCGACCACAAACCCGCATGATCCGCTCCGCACACCCGGCGGCTCCTCCAGCGGCTCGGCCGCGGCGGTCGCCGCGGGCTTCGTCTCCTTCGCGCTCGGCACGCAGACTGCGGGCTCGACGATCCGGCCGGCCTCCTACTGCGGCGTCACCGGTTTCAAGCCGAGTTACGGATTTCTGCACCTCGAGGGTGTGCAGGCGATCTCCACCACCTGCGACCACATCGGCATCTTCGCTCGCTCGCCACGGGACGCCTGGTATTTCTCCAGTGCGATGACCGCAAGACAACCCGAGATCGTCTCGCCACGGCGACCGACCCGCGTGCTGCGGCTGCGGCTGCCGCCGGAGATTCCGCGGACCGACGGTTATTTCGCTCTCGCCGAGGCGCTGGTGGAATCGCTGCGCCAAGCGGGTGTGGCGGTAACGACCATGGATCTGCCATTTCCGGTCGAAGACTTTCGCGGCCTGCAGCAGGCGCTCTGCTATTGGGAAGCGGCGCGCATCCTGCTGGCGCCGGGTGGGCGGCATCTGGTGCCGGAGCTCCGTGCGCTCCTCGGGCCCTATCTCGAGATCGATCACTCGGTCTATGCGGACGCTCGGCGCCGGCGGCAAGCTTATCAAGCACGGTTCGAGGCACTCGCGACCGGATACGACGCCGTGCTGCAGCCGGCGGCAACGGGGATCGCGCCACCGATCGCCAGCACCGGCGATGCCGTGATGAGCCGCTTCTGGACCGCACTCCATGTGCCTGGGATCACCGTGCCGATGTGGCGCTCGGTGGAGGGAATGCCCATGGGGCTCCAACTGCTCGGACGCATGGGCGAGGATCGGGCGCTCGCGGAAGTCGCCGAGTGGTTCTACCGGCTCACTTGAGGGCGCCGGCGGTCAGGGCCGCCACGATCCGGTTTTGCAACGCGATGAAGAGCGCGAGGATCGGCAGCACGAAGATCGAGGCGAAGGCCATGACGCGGTGCCAGTCCGCGTACTCCGCGCCCAAGAAACTGTAGATTCCGACCGTCGCAGGCTGCCAGAGCCGCCGCGCAGCACCGAGCCCGTCGAAGCACGGGCCGCCCTCGCCGAGCCCGTAGTCGTGCTGACACTCGCTCGCCTCGAGGCGAAGCCGGAGATGTGGACCGAGAGCCCCCGCGTCGAGCGGATCAACCGCTCCCGGCAAGAACCAGTGGAGACGGCAGTCTCACGTCCTCCGCCTTGAAATAGAGGCGCACGGGAACCCGCCGCGCGCGGCCCACGCCGATCTTCTCGGCCTCGATCTGAATGTTGTGGGAGTCGTTGCCGTGGATGACGAAGCGGCCGTCAACGTCGGTGATCGCGCGCGTCTTCTCGACGAAGGTGGTGAAATCGAGCACCCAGAGCACCACGGTGGCGCCCTCGACCGGCTGCCCGGCGGCATCCACGACCCGGCCCTCCACCACCCCGTGGTCGTGGAGCGCGATGTAGGCGTTCCAGATCGCGACCACGAGGGCGATCGAGGCCAGCACAATCGTGAACCGGTTCACGAGCAGGCGGTGCCAAAGGGGCCGGCTGACCTCGGAGCCGCTCACGCCTTGATGGCTCCGGAGGTGAGGCCCTCGATGAACTCCTTCTGAGCCAGCAGGAAGAGCAGAATGCCCGGCGCCAGGACCATGATGCAGAAGGCGTAGAGCGCGCCGGTGGTGTCCTCCTGGTAGGAGAGGAACCGCGCGAGGCCCAGCGGCAGCGTCTGCATGTCGGCGCTGCGCGTGACGATCAGCGGCCAGAGGAAATTGTTCCAGGACCAGATGAACGAGAGGATGACATTGGTGGCGACCGCGGCCTTGGCGAGCGGGATCATCATCCGCCAGATGATGCCCCACTCCGAGAGCCCGTCGATGCACGCGGCGTCGATCAACGATTGCGGCACCGCCTCGAAGCTCGCCTTGAAGACGAAGATGCACACGATGGTCGAGCACTGCGGCAACGCGAGGCCGAGATACGAATCCAAGAGGCCGAGCTTACCGGTGATCAGATAGGCCGGAATGATCGTCGCCTGAAACGGCACCATCATGCAGGAGAGGAACAGCATCAGCACGACACCCTTGCCGGCGAAGTGGCGGGTGAGCGCGTAGCCGGCCATGGCGTTGAGCACGACGTTCGCCGCGACCGCGATCGCGGACACCACGACACTGTTGAGGAAGTAGCGCGCGAACGGGATGTAGTACCAGACGTCGACGTAATAGAAGAGATGCGGCGCCTTGGGCATGACGCTCGGCGGGTAGGCGAAGATGTTCTCGCCTGAGACGCTGGTCTTCAGCACCCAGTAAAACGGCACCAGCATGGCGAAGCTGGCCGCGAGGAGCGCCAGATGGATCGGCCAGCGGGGATAGCGGTGCATCAGTCGAGCCGCATGGCGCCGGCGTCGCGGCCCGAGAGCCGGTTCGCGACCCAGGTTACGGAAATAAGCAGCACGAAGAAGAACACGGTGACCGCGGCCGCGTAGTCGAACCGCGTCTGGGAGAAGCCGAGCTTGTAGATATAAGTGATCAGCAGCTCGGTCGCGCGGCCGGGACCACCGCCGGTCATGACATAGACGAGGTCGAAGCTCGTGAAGGAATTGAGCATGCCGATCACGAAGCACAGGAACAGCGTCGGCCGCAGCAGCGGGAGCGTGATGCTCCAGAAACGGCGCGATCCCGTCGCGCCATCGATCGCCGCGGCCTCGTGCAGCTCGCCGGGAATGCTCTGCAAGCCCGTCAGCAGGATGATCATATAGAAGCCCAGCATCTGCCACGTATTGGCGGCGATCACAGAGGGCAGCGCCCAATTGAAGGAGTTCAGGAACTGGATCGGGCGGTCGACGAGATCGAGCGATCGCGCGACATAATTGATGAGTCCCACCCGCTCGTCGAACATCCAGCGCCAGATGATCGCGACCGCCACGGTCATCAGCGGGTAAGAGAGAAAGATGATGGTGCGATAGATGTCGCGGCCCCGGATCCGCGCGTTAACCAGAAGCGCCAGGGCCAGTGCGATCACGATGCCGATCGGCGCGCTCGCCATGAAGATCAGCGTATTCCAGAGTGCCTGCCAGAACACGCCATCGTCGAACAGCATCTCGTCGTAGTTTTCGAGCCCGATCCAATGGGCGGGCCGGAGCGGCGACCAGTCCTCGAACGAGAGGACGCCGTTCCAGAGCAACGGCAGGATGCGATAGAGCAGGAAGATCGCCAGCGACGGCGCGAGCAGGCACCAGACCTCAGCGGTCCGGCGCCAGCGCCCTCCGCGACCCCTGCGCGCCACCGTGATGGCCGTGCGCCCGCGTCTCAGGCGTGGCGACGCAGCACGCGCTCGACCGCGCGCTCCGCATCGCCGAGCGCCGCCGCCGCTGTCTTGCGGCCGAGCACGGCGTTCTGGATCTCGGGATAGAACGCGTCCTTGAGCTCGGCGTCGAAGGGCAGCGGCCAGTTGCCGGTGAACTTGTCGGTGTGCTCGAGCTGGGTCTGGAGCACCGCACGGCCGAGCGGGTCCTCCTTGCCAATGGTCTCGAGGCTCTGCTGGTCGGCCACGATGGTGCCGGTCACCAGCTTGCGCCGGAGCGCGAACTCCGTCGCCCACTTATTGCTGGTGAGGTGCTTGATGAACGCCCACGCGAGGTCCGGATTCTTGCTGCTCTTGGAGATGCCGAACCCATGATTGGTCGGCGTCGCCCAATAGCCCGGCAGCTGCGTGATGCCGAGCGTATCGGGATTGATCCAGGCGCCCTGACCCTTGACGAAGAAATAGGCCGAGGAATGCGCGTGGAACATGCCGACAGTGTTGCCGGCGAAGGCGCCGTTCGGCTCGACCCAGCGCCCGGTCCAGGAGATCTTGTTGATGGCGCCCTTGTCGGTGCTCGCGGCGAGCTTGCCCAGCACCTCCGCGGCCTGCGGCGTGTTGAACGCGGGCTTCTTCATATCGGCCGTCAGGAGATCGACGCCGTTCATCTTGAAGAGCGGCCAGTAGAGCCAGTCGAAATTGAGGGTCATGAACCCCGTCTTCTCGCCCTTCGCCATGCGCTGGGCGAACGACAGGATCTCGTCGAAGCTCGCCGGCGGCGCCTCGAGGCCCGCCTCCTTGAACATGGCCTTGTTGTAGAAGAGCAGCGTCTTCGCGATATAGAACGGCAGCATGTAGGTCTTGCCGTCATAGCGCCAGCTCGCGAGGTAGTCAGCGTTGTAGAGCTTGGCGACCTCGGGCTCCTTCGCGAGATAGGGCGAGAGGTCGAGGAGCGCGCCGCCGGCGGCGTATTCGACCCAAAGCGCGCCCTGGAGATCGACCACGTCGGGCGCGGTGCCGGCCACCAGCTGAGTCTGGTAGAAGGCAGGCAGGTCCGGCCCTTTCTTGTCGAGCCACTCGATCTCGACGCCGGGATGCGTCTTCTGGAAGTCGGCAAACTCCTCCTTGAAGAGCTTTTCCTGGTCCGCGATGTTCCAGGTGAGGAAGCTCAGCTTCTGCCCGCTTTGCGCCCGGGCGATGTAGGGCATCGCGAGCGCGGCAGCACCCGCGAGACTTCCCTTCAGCAGTGCTCGGCGCTTCATGGCATGTCCTCCCTGTTTCATTCTCTTGGGGCCGGATTGGCGGCTCCGGTCAGGGTGCCGCGACGAGACCGAGATGTCGAGGCCATGCCCCGCCATCCGCGCCGTCACCCTGCCACGGGCCCGCACCAGCCGGGCAGATAGTCGGCGTCCTCGCCCTTCGCGAGCTTGAGCGCCTTTTGAAGCGCGCGGTCGAATTCCTTCTCCACCATCTTGCGCTTGATCCGACGCCGCAGGAAATCCGCCCACAGGAACTCGCTGAACGGCGTGGTGTCCTTGGCGAAGCCGCCGGCCAGGCGCAATTCGCCCGCGAGCGAGCGGAAGGGATCGTCGATCAGACCGTCGACGGATTTGGGAATGTCCTCATAGCCACGCCGCCGGCCCTGGTCGTCGAAAGCGTGCATCCAGTTGCGGTTCTCGAGCACGAACCAGAAGGCGTCGCGCTCGAGCCGCCGGAGGTTCGCCACCACCGTCACCAGCACCGCCTCGACGCCCTCCTCGTGGAGGGCGCGGGCCAGATGATGATGGTCGATGATGTAGTGGTGGTCCTTGGGTCCGAGGATCACCGGAATCATGTGCTGGCCGAGATACTCCCCAGCCTTGCGATCCTTCTTCCCTCGCCATGCCCGGCGCTTGGCCTCGACCTCGCGCATGCCGACCGTGATCTGCGTCGGGCGCAGCGCGTCGATCTCGACCAGATGCAGGATGGGTTCACGGACCATCGGACGCTCTCCATGGCAGCGAGCCGGGCGAAACTGTACGGCGAGTTATCGCGATAGCAATAGGCGTAGGACGATTGCCGCCAAATTACTCGCCGGTCACCGCAGGAATTTGCGCTCGTCGTCCTTGATTCCATCCATCCGCTGCAGCCGGAAGATCTCCTCGACCGAGACGATGTCGTGGTGGACGTTCTGGATGCCGCCATCGGCGCGAATGCGCGCGAAGACGTCCTTCATCGCGGTGACCGCGGCGCGAATGGCGTGGTTGCCGTAGATCACCATCTTGATCTTGCCGAGCGCCTTGATCCTGGACTTGCTCAGCTCCGGATAGGCGGTTGGCACGATGACGATCGGCGCTTTCCCTTTCCAGGCCCTGGCGAAGCTCTCGACCTCGTCCGGCGTCCGCTTCTTGGAGTGGACCAGAATCATGTCGGCGCCAGCCTCCTCATAGGCCGCGGCGCGCTTCAAGGCCTCGGCCTCGCCGAGTCCGGCGATCAGCGCCTCGGTGCGGGCGATGATCAGAAAATCCGGATCGGTCCGCGTCGCGAGGGCGGCCGCGATCTTGCCTTGGAACTCGTCGGCGCGGAGCAGCTCCTGCCGGCCGTCGGCGACCAGGCTGGTCACTTTCGGGAAGGTCTTGTCCTCGATGACGACCGCGGCGGCGCCGGCAGCCTCGTACTGCTTGATCGCGTGGATCACATTGATGGCGTTGCCGAAGCCCGTGTCGATGTCGGCCACGATCGGCAGCGCCGTCTGCTGGGCGATCGCCCGCAGCATGTCGAGATGCTGCGTCATGCTGATCAGGCTCACGTCGGCGAGCCCGTAAAGCGCCGAGAGCTCGAAGCCCGATGCCCAAAGGCCATCGAATCCGGCCTCCTCCGCGAGCCGCGCCGACAGGGGGCTGTGCGTCGCCATGACGTGCACGAGGCCGGTCGCGCCCATTTTGGCCTTGAGCATATTCCCAGGACTCATCAGTGATTCTCCGATCCGAGTTTCCGGAGTTGATGCACCGTCGGGCGGTTGAACCAAGCCAAGGTGGCTAGCGGAAACATCGTCATCGCACGAGCGCCGGCGGATCCTCGGCGGTGACGTGCTCGGCGAGCGTATTGTCGACGGCCACTTCGTAGCCGGTTCCGCGCGTCACGAACCCGCCGGAGACGAGTCCTGCCTTGAGACGATCGTAGCCCGATCTCGGCAAACGGGGATTCTTTCCCCAGACACCAAGCCGTTTGTAGCGATCGATCGCGGCTGCCAGGCGACCCTCCGGCTGATCCGGGAAAAACCGTGCGATGGTCCGCGCGATCTCAGCGCCCGCCGTGGCGTGGAACCACTTCTGCGTGCGGTAGATCGCGCGGATCATGGCCGCGAGCTCGGGACGTCGACGGGCGAGCAGCGGGCGGCGCGCGTAGAAGGTGGTGTAGGACGTGGGGCCGCGCTCGGCCGCGGCATGCCAGATGCTGCACGTGCCGTCGGCCAACGCCTCCTCGATGAGCGGCTCGAACAACTGGACAGCAGCGATCTTTCCCTCGCGCAGGGCGCTCAGGTTTTCCACCATGCCGCGATCGGAGATGCGGTCGATCGCGCCAGGATCGAGTTCGGCGCGGCGGATGTCTTCTTGCAGGCAGAGCCACGGGGTCGGCACCTCGCTCACCGTCGCAATCGTCATTCCCACGAGGTCGGCCAGCTGGAAATCCGGACGTGCGCCGCGACCGACGAGACAGAAGGGGTCGCGGGTGACCACCTCGCAAAAGCAGACCAGATCGCAATCGGGGTGCTTCTCGTAAGTCTCCATGACGCGCATGGGGCCGCCCCAGCTGACGTCCACGGTGCCATCGAGGAGCCCGCGGGCGGCCTCGCCGGGGCGCGGAGCGCTGACGAACCGGACCTCCACGCCCTCCTCCCGATAGGCATCGAGGGCCAAAGCAGCGTAGAACGGCGCATAGAGCAGGCCACGAAGCGTTTCCTGCAGGACGATCGGCATTCGCTTTTTTCCCCATGCCCCATCGGTGCTAGAACAACGTACCACGCGCGTGAGTGAGGAAGCCCATGAATGATCTTCGGGAGTGGGCCCGGGCGCTCGGGCTTGACCGGCTGACCGCCGAGCATCTGGCACAGCTCGAGCGCGCCGCGGCGAACATGAAGCGACACATCGAGCGACTCCCCAAAAACCTGACCGTCGCCGATGAGCCCGCGCATATCTATCAAGCGAAGGAGCGCAAGCCTTGACCGAGCTGGCGTTCCTGACCGTCGCCGAGGCGGCGGGACTCATCCGCGCACGGAAGTTGTCGCCGGTCGAATACACGACCGCCCTGCTCGCGCGGATCGAGCGCATCGAGCCGACGCTGAATGCATTCGTGAGGCTCACCCCGGAGCGGGCGCTCGAGGCCGCACGCTCGGCCGAGGATGAGATCGCCGCCGGGCGCTGCCGCGGCCCGTTCCACGGCATTCCCTACGGTCTCAAGGATATCGTCGACGCGGCGGGGCTGCCGACCACCGGTCATTCGAAGATTCTGATCGACAATGTCGCCCGCGCCGATGCCTGTGTCGCGGCCAAGCTGCGCGGCGCCGGCGCGATTCTCCTCGGCAAACTCTCGACCCATGAGTTCGCGGTCGGTGGGCCCTCGTTCGATTTGCCGTGGCCGCCCGCGCGAAATCCCTGGAACCGCGACTATTTTCCGGGCGGCTCCTCGAGCGGAAGCGGCGTCGGTCTCGGCGCAGGCTTCTTTCCCGCGGCCATCGGCAGCGACACCGGGGGCTCGATCCGTAACCCGGCATCGCTCTGCGGCATCGTGGGCATGAAGCCGACCTACGGCCTGGTCAGCCGGCGCGGCGTGCTGCCGCTCTCCTTCGCGCTCGACCACGTCGGGCCGATGACGCGCACGGTGCGCGACAATGCGATCATGCTGCAGGTGATCGCCGGACGCGACGACAGCGATCCCGCGAGCGCCGACGCCGTTATCCCCGACTACGCCGCCGATCTCGATCGCGGCGTCCGGGGCCTCAAGATCGGCGTCGTCCGGCACTTCTATACAAAGGATGTCGAGGCGGACCCCGAGCAGGTCGCGGCCCTCGAGGCGGCCGTGGAGTCATTCGCCCAGCAAGGTGCGCTCGTAC
Source organism: Allostellaceae bacterium (assembly GCA_035280245.1). Classification (GTDB taxonomy): domain Bacteria; phylum Pseudomonadota; class Alphaproteobacteria; order ATCC43930; family CGMCC-115725; genus DASZHJ01. Next base: position 10,466 of record DATEGF010000330.1, on the reverse strand, counting down.
GCGAGATCACGCTCCGGCCGCTCGCCGACTTCAGCGCCTGTGGGCAGATCATCCTTGCCGCCGAGTCCTACGCGGTCCATGAGCACTGGCTCAAGACGCGGCCGGAGGACTACGGAGCGCGGGGTCGGGAGCGGCTTCTCGCCGGTGCTACTTTGACCGCGGCACACTATCTGCAGGCCGTGCGCTGGCGCCTCGCGCTCAAACAGCAGACCCTCGCCGCGTTCGGAGACATCGACGTCGCGGTGACCGCCTCGAGCATGGATCCCGCCTGCCGCATCGACGACGGCGACGCGCTCGCGCGGAACTATTGGCGGCAAGCGCGCATGCCCTTCAACGTCACGGGACAGCCCGCCGTCGTGATCCCCGCCGGTTTCTCGCGCGGAGGGCTGCCCCTGTCGATCCAGATCGTCGGCCATCCCTTTGGCGAGGCGATGTGCTACCGCGTGGCGCAGGCCTACGAAGCCACGATGGGATGGGTGACGCAGCACCCGAGCCTTTCGTGAGGCGATCGCCTCAACTTCCAGGCACGATCCCTTTCGGCAGCTGCATGACGTAGTCCGCGATGGTGCCGGGCCGGGTGAACCACACCTTGCCGACATCTCCGTGCCCGAGCATGTGCTCCAAGGCGCGCTCAAGTGCGAGCAGACGGAACGGCTGACCCACCACGAAGGTATGGAGCGCGATGCCCATGATCAGGGGCTGGCGCTCGGAGAGCTTCAGCACCTGGTCGAACTGGTCGGTGATGATCTTGGCAAAGTCGTCATGCGTGAACATGCGATTGCAGATCACCGGCGAGTCGTTGACCTCGATCGGATAGGGCACATGCAGGATGGGCCCTGACCGCGTCCGCATCCAGAACGCCTGATCATCGCAGGGCCAGTCCATCAGGTACTTGTAGCCGGCTTCCTTGAGCAGGTCGGGCGTGACCAGCGTCTCGGAGATCCACGGGCCCATCCACCCGAAGGGCCGCGCACCGCCAAGCCGCGCGATCGTGTCGGTCGCCTCCCGGATCAGGGCCGCCTCCGCTGCCTCCTTGAAGTCGATCTGGCGCTCGGAGTTCGTCCGGCCATGCCCTACAACCTCATCGCCACGCTCTCGGATGCGCGCGGTGATCTGCGGATAGTGCTCGAAGACGGTGGAGTTCGTGAGGTGGCAGGCCGGCAGCTTCAGCCGATCGAACAGATCGAAAATCCGCCAGATGCCGACCCGCAGGCCGTAGTCGCGCCAGGCATAGTTGCGATGATCGGGCGCCGGCGCTGCTGCCGTGAGGGTGTGCCCCAGCCCCTCGCCGAAGGCGAAATGCTCGACGTTGAGTGCCAGGTAGACGGCCAATCGCTTGCCGTCGGGCCAGTCGAAATCCGGCCGATCGATGATTGGCGAATAGTCGTAGCGTTGGTGGCGAGGAAGGTCCGTGGCCCGACTCCAATTTCTTACAGCAAGCACCCCTGGAGCTGACACGCTACAGCATCGTCCGGCGTCCGCCTACTGGGCCGCGGCTGTCATGGAGCGCGCTGCTGTACCGGGTCGATGGGCGCGCAGGAACGTCCGGATGTGGCACACCGCAAGCGGAATCTTGTCCGGCGTGTCTTGTAACGCGCCTGCGGACCCGTAGGCGATCATCGCTAGGGGGGCCAGGTCGCCGGCTCTCCCGCCTTTATCCAGGCTTGGTAGTCGGCCCTGGTTTGATCGTTGGGCGGGTAGGTGCCGGGAATCTCCCGGCCCTGGCCGATGCGGATGGCCACGAACTTCTCCAGCCGCTCCTGCTCGAAGGAATCATGCGCCACCTCGTCGGCAAGATGGCGCGGCACCACAATGGCGCCGTCTTCATCGGCCACGATCACATCGCCGGGATAAACGGCCACGCTGCATATGCCGACCGGTGTTTGTACCTCGACAGGATGCAGGTTGTTCATGCTCGGCGGCGCGGCGGTCGCAGTGCAGTAAACGGGAAAGTCCATCTTTCCGATCACCGGCGAGTCCCGCATGGCGCCATCGCTCAGAACACCGGCGACGCCACGCACCTTGAGTCTCAGCGCCAGGATGTCGCCGAGCGTGCCTGCCGACGTGTTGCCTTCGGTGGCGATCACCAGCACATGGCCGGCGGGCGTGCCCTCGATTGCCGCCCGTGCGGCACTGGGCGGATCGGAGGGCTTGGGCGGCTGATCGAGATCCTCGCGGCCGGGAATGAAGCGCAAGGTGAAGGCTGGCCCGACGAGCCTTGCCGCCCTGGCATTGAGGGGGCGCACGCCGTTCACGGCGCAATGGCGAAAGCCACGCTTCAGCATCTGCATGGAGACGGTCGCCGTGCTGGCATAGAGGAAATTCTTGAGGGTCTCGGCCGACAGGGGTGCATTGGGCATGTGATCCCTCTCCAGGTGGACCCGAAACGGCGTGAACAGTACCAGGCGCCGATGTCCCTCGAAAGCCGCGGGCGGATTTCGCTATGTGTTCCCAGCGTCTTCCGTCGGTCTTGCGGTCCGGTCGCCAGTCAGTATCGCAGCAGAGACCGAAAGCGGAGAAACGCGAATGCCGGCGCTTAGTCGCGGCCCAGCTCTGCGCAACCGTCGGCGCCGCGCTGAGTCCGCCACACGATCGGAGGTCAAACCTCGGCTGCCCGGCGCTAACGAAATCTCCGATGTCTTGAAACGCCGGCGGTTGAGCCACTCAGCATTGCGGGAGATTGACCGCCAACCCGCCGAGGCTCGTCTCCTTGAATTTGTGGCTCATCGCCTCGCCGGTTTGGCGCATCGCCTCGATGCAGTTGTCGAGCGGCATGAAATGCGAGCCGTCGCCTCTGAGCGCCAGCGACGCGGCGGTGACGGCCTTGGCCGCTCCAATGGCATTGCGCTCGATGCACGGGACTTGAACCAGCCCGGCAACCGGGTCGCACGTCATGCCGAGATGATGCTCGAGAGCGATCTCAGCGGCGTTTTCGACTTGCTCGGGCGCTCCGCCAAGCACCTCGCAGAGGCCGGCGGCAGCCATGGCCGCGGCCGAACCCACCTCCCCCTGGCAGCCGGCTTCCGCGCCGGAGATCGAGGCATTGTGCTTGATCAATCCCGCAATCGCGGCCGCCGTCAGCAGGAAGTCGCCGATCCTGGCGCGGTCCGCGCCGACGCAGTGATCGAGATAGTACCGCAGCACCGCGGGAACCACCCCGGCGGCACCGTTGGTCGGCGCGGTCACCACGCGCCCGCCGGCGGCATTTTCTTCATTGACCGCCATGGCATAGACGGAGAGCCAGTCCGACGCCGCGTGCGGCTGGGCGCGATTGGAGCCCCGCTCTTGCTCGAGCTGCCGAAAAATAAGCTTGGCGCGCCGCTTTACCCGCAAGCCACCAGGCAACTCTCCTTCCACGGCCAGGCCGCGATCGATGCAGCCGCTCATGGCGTCCCAGATCCGAGCGAGGCCTTGCTCGACCGCCTGCGGCGTGTGCGACACCTCCTCGTTGGTGCGCTTCATCGCGGCGATCGAGAGGCCGCTGCCTTTCGCCATCGCCAGCATGGCAGCAGCGCTGTCGAACGGGTAAGGCCGGGAGAAGGGATCGGCTGCGATCGGTGCATTCAACTCGTTCGACGTCACTACGAAGCCGCCGCCGATCGAATAATAAATCTCGGAAAGAATATCAGTCCCGCCTTGGTCGAGCGCAGCGAATACCATGCCGTTGGCATGGCCCGGCAGAGCCGGGCCGAACTCGAAGACGATACCGCCGGTGCAATCGAACGCGAGCGGCGGAAGCCCATTTGGCCGCAGCGTGGCGGCCGCCTTGAGATCCGCGAGATCTCGCTCTGCCTTGTCGATATCGAGCGCCGACGGAAGATGCCCCAGCAGACCCATCGCGACGGCGCGGTCTGTTCCGTGGCCCTTTCCCGTAAAGGCCAGCGATCCGTAGAGCCCGACCCGGACTGCCGCGAATTTGGCTTTTGCGGGATGCGTCCGCATCTGATCCAGGAAGCGTCCGGCGGCCGTCATCGGGCCCATCGTGTGCGAGGAAGACGGGCCGATCCCGATCTTGAAGACGTCGAATACGCTCAGAAACATGATGTTCTTCCACCGGCACGTCCGTCGAGTTCCGCTCGCCTTGGCGGAGAACCTCAGCCGCTCTCTACCGGCACCACGGGAGAAAAATCGCTCAGCACGACCCAGTCGGGTCGGCGTGAGCCTCTGTGGCGGTTCTCCACCGAGTTAAGCGTCAGCGACATCATCGCGCGGCCCCAGGGCGACATGTTCGGCCCCGAGCCGTGCAAGATGTTGGTGTGCGCAAACACCACCGAGCCCGGCGGGCCCTTGGGCGCGGCAATGCCGTGGCTCCGCGCCTCCGTCTCGACGAGGTCGGTGGTGGTCCAGCGCGCGGGATAGCTGGTCTTCTCGGTATCGAGCGAGGTGACCCGCGGCGCCACGTCGTGACTGCCGGGTATGAACATCAGGGGGCCATTGAACTCCGTCACCTCCTCGATGAACACGAGCACGTTCACCGCGCGCGGCGTCGCCATGCCGTCGTCTTCCATATAGGTCGGATAGTCTTGATGCCAGGGCCAGACATCGCCGGTGAAGGCCCATTTGAGATTGATGATGCTCTGGAAGATGTAGACGTCGCTCGCGACAATCTGGCGCGCCGCGCCGATCAGCTTCGGATGGCGCACGAAGCGGTCGATCACGTCATCGAAGCGGTGAGCGTTCATGAGGGAGCGGACGGTCTTGCCGTCTTTCTCCAGGATCACCTCCCGCCGCCGCTCGTGGGCGCACAGGTGCCTGACCCGCTCCATCACGGATGCCACCTCCGCTGGAGCGAGCAAGCCCGGAAGAAAGCTGAAACCGTTGCTGCGGTACTCGCGGAGCTGCGGCTCGCCCAGGACTTCATTGACCGTCATCGTCATCACCACCTCCCATCGCTTGCCGCACCAGACATCACGGTGTCCGATTGAAAGCGCTCCAGACGTCCTTGACGGGATCGACGTAAATCCGGCGCCATCGCCCGGAGAGCGTCACCATGGTGGTGAGCGCCGACCGGCCTTGTGAATGCGACCACGCCGAGAGTGTGGGGCCGCCTTTGGTCGTCTCGGAGACGAGTTCAACGGAGTCTCCAACCCGGGCATCTGCGATCCCGTTCAGGTCGATCGTGGTGTGCTCGAGCGAGATGCCGATCAGCGGCGCGGGCTGGCCTCGAATGAGGGCGTAGCCGGGCTGTCTGGGATCGAGCTCGCCAAGGCCGCTCGATCGGCCGACAGGCAGCACGCCCGTGGTTCGGCCATGCCTCAACCCATAGCTGCCGGCGATCGCCACATCCGCGCCCTGAGGATGCCGCCCCACGTGGATGAGTCGTGAGCGGATCGCACGGATCACTGGCTTGATGCCCGAGAGTCCCGGGGAATAGGTCTCGGCGAAGGGATTGAGGCCGTAGAGGAGGTGACCGACGCAGACCGCGTTGGCGCGATCTGCAAGACCCGCGGCGATGCAGGAGCTCGCGCGGGCCTGGGAGACAGGCACCGGCATGCCGCCAGCGGCGAGCGCACCGAGCAGCTCGTCGAACTCGGCGAGATGTCGTTTGGCCCAGGCGGCGCCGTTTTCGTCCGCGAAGGGCAAGTGCGTATAGATGCCGCCGATCGCGAGGTTTGGCAGCGCGCTCACCCACCGAATGAACTCAAGAGCCTCGGCGATCGGCACACCCAAGCGGCCAAGGCCGGCGTCGACTTTGATATAGACCTCGGTCCGCGCACTCGCCGCGGCGCTCGCCGCCGCCGCAAACTCGCGGTCGTAGATCGTAGGAATGAGGCCGTGCGACAGCAGGAAAGCCACGTCCTCGGGCAAATAGGCCCCGAACATGACAACGGGAATGCGAACGCCCGCGGCGCGAACCGAAACCGCCTCCGCGATGTTGCCGGTGAAGAGCGCGAAGGCGCCCAGGCGCTCGAAAATCCTTGCGGTCTCGACGGCGCCGAAGCCATAGGCATCGGCTTTGATCGCCGGAATGATCTTGATGCCTGATCCGACCCGACGCGCGATCTCATGGTAATTGGCGCGCAGGCGCTCGGTGTCGAACTCGATCTCGGCGTGGCCTCGAAACTCCTCGCTCATGGATCGCGCAAGAGCCCTCGTGTCGGTCGACAATGAGCGGCGACGGGGGCAGGAGTCAATGTCGGACGAAGACCTTGAACAACGACCGAATCCGCTCGCCCTTCAGCAGCGGACTTCGTCATCATCGCCGGTTAGCGCTGCTCGCTGCGCGCGCGGCTCAGGCCACGCACGAAGAAGTTTTGGCTGATTGTCTTCGGGGCCGGTCGGCTTTCGGAATAGGTATCGTGTCGCCGCCCCACCGTTCCCCACGGTTCTCGCCACGCCGCGCACGAGTTGCTAGACGCGCGGCCATGCATCAGGATCGCGTTCGATCTTACGCGTCTTCCCTCGAGCCTTAGGTGGCCATGACCCCCGATCGTCGTCGGCTGATCGTCGGTACGGCAGGCAGCGCGAATGCATTCGGCACCATTCGATCGGTACGGGCTCACTGGGGCGATGCGGTGTTCGTCATTGCGACCGATACGAACCGCCGTGAGATGGTGGCCGCGAGCGTGCTTGCGGACGCGTTCGTGCAGGTGCCGCTCGCCCGCTCACCGGAGTTCCCTGACGCGCTCCGCGAAATTTCTGCATCCTATCCAGGCAGCTACTACCTGCCAGTCCATGACGACGAGCTCGAGATTTCCGCTCGCCTCGCCGCCGAAGGTAAGTTGCCATCCGGTCTCGAACTGATCGCACCGCCGCACGATGTCATTCGACTTTGCAGCGACAAATGGGCGATGCACCAATGGCTCAGGGCAAACGGGCTGCCCTCGCCCGAGACCGCCCTTGCCACCCCGGCTGCGCTCGAGAAGATGGGAGGCCCCGTGGCCCTGAAGCCGCGCGAGGGATACGCGTCCAAGTTCGTGCGCCTCGTCAGCGAGACTGCGGAATTGGCGGGTATCGACCCGGACCGCTGGCTGCTCCAGGAACAGCTGCGGGAGAACGAGGTGGCGCTCGATGTATTTTTGAGCCGTAGCGCCGGCAGGTTTTCTTGCGTGTGTCGCGAATACCTCGCATTGCGGGCGGGCGTCGTCACGAACGCGCGCGTGTTCAACGATCCGGTCTTGGTGGACATCGCGGAACGACTCGCACGGGGTCTGCCGATTTTTGGCGTATTCATGTTTCAGGTTATGCGCGACGCCGCGCGACGGTGGCAGATCATCGATGTCAATCCACGGGTGGGCAGGGGGACCGGGATGAGCGCCGCCGTGGGGCTGAACTTCGCCGCCGCCAACCTGGCGGACTTCTGGGGCGAATCCGCCGAAGCCTTGTTGCCGCCGCTCTCGGGCGAACGCTACGTGGCTCGGCAGTATGCGGACTATGTTACGAGCCGGTCCTGATACCGCCTGACCCCATGATATGCGAGGGTCCCGCGGCAACGCCGCGGCGTCCGACGTCCTCTGGTTGCCCGTCTTCGGCACATCTCCCGTGATGTCGGCGCTTTCCGGTGGGGCTCGCGCAGAATGCCGCCACTCTGCGACTAGCTGGCGGTGGACGCAGTCCCGAGCGAACCTGTCTCTGAGCCTGAACTCCCTGATAACAGGGTAATTTACAGGGAATTGTGCTTACCACAGGCTCCCTCTGAGAGCGTGGAGCACTGAGAAGTGCCTATTGCACAGGCCTCTTCGAGCTTCAAAGTGTTGACGGGTAGAAAGCGCTAACAGGGAATTTCTGTGAGCGCATCTGGGAATTATCCGGGAGAGAACAGGAAACATTTCCTGTGGGGAGGCTTGGTGACTTGGCAGATTGGTCGTACCCTTCCAGCAAGTGCCGTTGAACGCGCGCTCTGCGTCTACATTCGACCGCAGGTTCAGATCCGGGACCCGCAACCGACGAGACCCGGGTATCGTGACCGTCGCCGTATAGGTTCAAAGCCCTGAAGTACTTTTTGGCGCCGGATGGTCAGAAAGAGAGGACATCAATCGTGTCCGCTTGTCGGCGCTGAGCGGACGAGACCGCCCTCCCCTCAAACTGCCGCCTTTGACCCGAAGCGGACCACACCGAGTGCGCGTGAGCACCAGCCAGGTGCCCGAGCTCAGATGCGCTCGGGGCGCATGCGCGCCGCTCGTCAATAAGTGGCGCGGCCGCCCGACAGGTCGAACACGGCGCCGGTCGAGAATGAGCATTCGTCCGACGCCAGCCATGCCACCATGCGGGCGATCTCGCCCACCTCCACGAAGCGCCGCATGGGGATGCGGTTGAGAATGTCGGCCCGCCGCTCCGGCGTCAGGAGCTTCGCCATGGCGGTCTCTGCCGCGGCCGGCGCGATGCAGTTCACGAGAATACCGTCGCCCGCGACCTCTTTTCCCGCCGACTTGGTGAGCGCGATCAGCCCGGCCTTGGAGGCGCTATAGGCGGTGGCGAGCGGCATGCCCTCCTTGCCCTGGATCGAGGCGACATTGACGATGTGGCCGCGATGGGGCCGCGGCGTCTGCGCGCGCAGCACCGGCAGCACCGCGCGCGTGCAGAGGTAGGCGCCCACCAGGTTCACCTCCAGCACGCGGCGAAAATCCGCGGGATCGGTGTCGGAGATCGGCTTCACCTCGCCGAGAATCCCGGCGTTGTTCACGAGGATGTCGACGCGGCCCCAGTGCGCCTGCTCGGCGGCGACGGCAGCAGAGACCGCATCGGCGTCGGTGATATCGACGAGACGCGTCGTGAAGCGTCCGTCGGCCCCGTCGCCGAGGGCGCGCGCCGCCGCGTCGAGACCCGCGCTCGCGTTGTCCCAGAGACTGACCCGCGCGCTCGAGGCCAGCATCAGCCGCGCGACCGCGCGGCCGATCCCGCCTGCGCCGCCGGTGATGATGGCGTTCTTGCCGGAGAGATCGTAGGCGTTCAAGGGGGAGCGCCTAGCCCGCCGACCACGGCAGCTTCGCGCGCGATATCTGCAACCGGTAGAGGCCGTGCTCGGGAGCACCCGCGGCACCCGTGCCCGCGAGCACTGCATCGCCGAGCGTTGATTTGCAAAGCGCATCGAACGGCTCGACGTCGTCCCAGCCCTCGAGCATCAGGACCCAGCGCGGCACGCGGTTGGGCTCGCCGCGGCTCTTGCGCTCGACGGTATCGACGGCACTCGCCTCGGCGTCGGCGATCAGGAGATGCACGCCCGCGACCCCCGGCCGCGCCGCGAGCGCCGGCAGGAGGCGCTCGGTGAGCTCTTGCTGATGCGCGTCGGCGCGATCATCGGGCACGTCGTAGCGCCAGGTCGCGATCAGCCCGCCCTGCCCCTCGCCCAGCGTCACGGCGACGCGGCAGAGCGAGCGCGCGACATTCCGGAAATGCTTGATGGAGGCGAGCGTCCATGGCGTCGGGTTGTTGAGCCGGTTCCCGTAGTCCTGGCCCGAGAGCACCTGCGGGCTCTCGGCCTCGTAGAGCGTGAAATATTCGGGGCTGCCGTGGATCGCGACATAGCGCCGGCCGCGCAGGAAGCCGGGGATGCCCACGCGCTCCGGCACGTGTTGAACGCCGTGCCAGGCGTAGAAGTTGGCGCGGCCCTCAGCTGTGATGTCGTTCCAGATCGCGATCGCTCCTTGTCCGGCCAGACTCATGTCGTTTCCCTTTCCGTCGCAACGCTGAGCGCGGCATTAGCTAGTGTCTCAGTTTCGATCTTCGCGAGCCTTCAACGCTTCATGGGCGGCCAAGAACGCCTGTCGTCCCGAGGTCGTCGCTTGTCATCGCCCACTCCGTTGGTTGCCCGCGAAGCGCATCAGGTCCGATCGACCCGAGATATCACCCGGCATTGACAATAGCGTATCTCCAGGCATAAATGGAACAGCGTTCTATATTGGTCCGGATTTCCAATGGTTGCGGCGATCGACCGCTGTCTGGGTCTGCTGGAGGCACTGACGCCGGAGCCCGAGGGCCTGCCGCTCGGCGACCTCGCCGACCGGCTCGACCTTCCCAAGAGCGCCACCCATCGCATGCTGGCGACGCTGACGCAGCACGGCTATGTGCGCCAGGACCCGGCGACGCAGGCCTATGTGCTATCGCTCAAGCTGGCGCTGCTGGCGTTCCGCTATCTCGACGCGCGCCGGCTGCCCGATGCGGCTCAGAGCGTGCTCGACCGGCTCGCGCGGGAAACCGGCGAGTATTGCCGGCTCGCCGTCGTGGAGGGCGAGGAGCTCGTCTGGATCGCGCGCGCCCAGGGCGCTTCCCAGGGTCTGCGCTACGACCCCGACATGGGGCAGGACGTCGTGCTCCACGCCACCGCCACCGGCAAGGCCTGGCTCGCGACGCTGCCCGAGGAGGAGGCGCTGCGGCTCGTCTGCGCGCGCGGCTTTCACGCGCCGCCGCACGCGGGCAAGCGCGTGGTCGCGGGGGTCAGCGGGCTCCGCCAGCATCTCGCCGAGACGCGCCAGCGCGGCTATGCGCTCGCGATCGAGGAGGGCGAGGTCGGGATCATCGCCCTCGCC